>JANQKV010000013.1 GCA_028280945.1 Opitutaceae bacterium | reverse complement strand
CGGCCGTCGGGGTTCTTGAGCCGCTCGTCGTCCATGGCGAAGCCCTTGAGCAGGTATTCCTTGAGGACGGTCGAAGCCCAGCGCCGGAACTGGACCCCGCGCGGCGAACGCACGCGGCAGCCGACCGCAAGGATGGCATCGAGGGTGTAGAGGGTGACCGGGCGTCTGACCTCGCGCTCGCCTTCTATTTGAACTACCGAGGATTCCTCGGCAGTTGCCTCCCGAACCAGCTCTCCATCCTCGTAAATATTCCTGAGATGCAGGCCGATATTATCGGTGCTGACGTCAAACAGCTCAGCCATCTCACGTTGCGTCAGCAAGACCGTCTGGTCCTTGGCCCGGAGCTGGATGCGGCTCTTCCCGTCTTCGGTGGTGTAGAGGATAAGCACAGGTCTTCGACCCTTATTTCCTGTTCAACTCTATAGTCGCCATGACCTCCTCACTTTCAGTGTCGTTGATCCAGTGAATCGAGGGCCAGATCTTAAGGGCCCTGACGATCCCGCTGCCGATGCCGCGAAAGTTAAGAAGATCTGGTGCAAATGAAGCCAAGAGAACATTTCGGCTGCGGCGAACGCCTCGGCGAATTTGATCAACGGTAAGACTATTCGGCAACTTCCCCGGACTTCGAATTTCGATCCGGTCATCGAAGATAAACACTTTGATGGAGTCTTTTATGAAATAGTCACGGTGGACCAATGCGTTCACCAACAACTCCTCGAACACGGTTTCCGATATCTCCAGGCGACCAGGCTGGTTAAACGATCCCTCGCCTTGGACGCGGGCGTTCCAGCGCTTCAGGAAACCCATTCCTTCGTCGAATTGTTCGGCCAAGGTGCCAGTGATGGACCGCTGATCGTGCCATTCAGTCGACGCCCTCTCGATACCTTTGAACCAAACAGCATCGATCTTCATCTCTGGCAAAAGAACCGGCAACCGCCTGCCAAAAAGTAGAAGTCCGGCGACTGTCATTCGGTCGGAGTCTAGCAGCTCCAAGTTCTCCAATGTTTGCTGGTAACCAACAGGATCCTCTCTCCGGTCTGGAGTGGATTCCGAGTATTTCGACTCATAAAACCTTGCGAATCGTTCGTGATCGAAATCCTCCAAGGTCGAGGCCGCGACCGCTTGGCTTTCCGCATAGAGCCTCTCCCCCAATTGAAACAACCGTGAGAGTTCTTCGGGACTTTGAACGCGACGTTTGTCCGGTCCGTTTTTTACCCAATATACCCCTTTGTTGTCGCAGTAGGGCTTCGCCGAACCGTCAGGAATACTAATGACCACGACAATGCCATCGCTCGTTGGGACCGATTTTGAGAAAATGGAGAATGGGGGGCGGACGTTATCCCATGCAACTTTCGCCATGTCCTCACCGATCTTTTCCGCATCTCCGCCGCTCAGGCCGTAGATCGATCCGTCTTTCTCGACACCAATAAAAATGCGACCACCGCCGCTGTTGGCGAAGGCGACAATTTCACCTGCCATCTTGTTGTCGGCGGATGGCTCTCGCTTGAACTGTCGGGTGCTGTCTTCGCCAAGCAGGATTTGGTTTCTCAATTCGAATTCTTCCATAACTGGTAAATCTCTTTTCTGCGTCGGAAGGCATCTTCGCCGCCTTCCATCACGGTAACGATGCGTTGCTGGATTTCCTTGTCGTCGATGCTGCCGTGCTCGAAGGAGAATTTCTCGCCTTCCTTGCGGCAGACGATGGCCTGCTCCGCATCACCAAGCACAGGGATATTCGGGTTGTGAGTGGCAAAGATGAACTGCGTGAGTTCCTTTCGGTCCAGCAACTGGCGAATAAAGTGACTGTAGAGCGTCTCATTATCTAGGTCGTCTTCCGGCTGATCGATAAGGATCACTGGATGGCGCTGCAGGTGCATGAGGATATGCAGGATAACGGTGGCGCGCTGGCCGAGTGAGTAGTCTCCCAGCGGCTTTTGATGGAAGAGGATCACGGTTTCATCTGGCGTCCGGAAACTCGTAAAGTCCGCCAAGTGTTCCAGCAACATGGTGCGAACCTTGGCTGCGGCGTTTTCGCTGAGATGCTTCTCCAACTCCGTCCGGCTTTGATACAGCTCCCGGCCGTCCAAAAAGGTGTTTTCCATCGCCTCATAAGAGGCTGCCTGTAGCCCGCTACCTCTGAACTTGGAGCGCAAGAACTCCCCAAAGACGCTGCGTTTGCCTTTGAAGGATGTCTGGATGCGGATTTCCGGTGGCAGTTCCCGTTCAAGGCGGCGCACTTCGGTCTCTCGTTCGCCAAATCGCTCCCGCCAGAAGTCATGGAGCTTGGCGACGGCGGCCCCGAGCAAATCGCGGACAGCTTGCTCGGTCTTGGCGCGTTGTGAGCCCGCCGCCAGCAGCTTCACCAATTGATCGAGCCGGGCCTTCTTTTTGCGGAATAGCTCTAAATCGAGTTGGGGCTCTTTGAGTGTTTTTTGCAGCTGTGCCACCTCACGCTTCATCTCCTCCTGCACCGGTGTCAGCTTCTGCAGCGCATCGCTCACGGAGGCAAAAGCCTCCCGCAGGGAGTTGAGTGC
Organism: Opitutaceae bacterium; assembly: GCA_028280945.1. Classification (GTDB taxonomy): domain Bacteria; phylum Verrucomicrobiota; class Verrucomicrobiia; order Opitutales; family Opitutaceae; genus Actomonas. The sequence continues at coordinate 105,651 of JANQKV010000013.1, read as the reverse complement.
CGATTGTGTGTTTGATTTGGCGGCATCGGATTTCGCCTTTGCGGCGGTGAGGTCCGCCTCGCTGGCTTCGGTTCGTTTGGATTTAAGCGTCGGGAAACTCGCATCCGCCTCACTCCAATCGACGGATTCCTTGAGATTGGTGCCCAGCTCCTTCAATGCCTGTTGCCAATACATGATGGCTTGGCGGTCGGCATCGAAGAGAGTCATTTCGGCGAGCTTTTTATCCACGCCCTTGTCCACGAAAACCTGGAGCTGAGCTTCCAGCTCGTTTTTCTCCTTTTGCAGAGCTGCGATCTTCTCCGTGGCTTCGAGCGTTTCCTTGAGCTGCTGGGCAGCTTGTCGGATGCCTTCAATCAGCGCGGCTTCCTCCTGGCGCCGTGGATCGATCCGGTCGGCGAGCAGCTTGTCGAGAAAGCTTTCATCAAAAGACTCCGACCGGGCCGAGAGATCCTTCTGCCCGAAGTAGAGGATGTCTTTCAGCACCGAACCGGGTGAAATGTCGCGATACTGCCCATCGAGATATACGGATGGCTGGCCCGTGCGTTCGCGTTCGACCTGAACCACACGCCCAAACTCGTCCACGGCTTCGACGACCACCTTGCCGGCCGGAGACAGCATGCGGTCGACTAGGCCAGCTTTATAGCGTTCGTCCGCTCCCTCTCTGAAGCCGAGGGCATGACGCAGACATTCAATTACGGCCGATTTGCCGTTACCACGCGGACCAATCAGACAATTGAGCGAAGCCGAAAACGGCACTGTGATTCCATCTAAGGCACCACCATCGAAACGCACTTCCCGCAATTGCACAGCCTGCCTGGACTCTGGCAAATTGGCGCGGACCCGGCGGGCGTAATCGAACAATGCGAATTTGACCGCTTCGAACGAAAGCTCGCCGAGCTTGAGAAAGCAGCGATATTCTCCTTTACCGATCTGATCGATCGCCTTGGGGTCGCTGCCTTCCACTTGGGCGGGATACCAGTCGCCAAACGCCTGCTGCGTCTTAGCCCTGCAGGGTTTTCTGGCGTCGCTCAGTTTGTTGTAAGAACGAACCTTCTGGAACCCCAAGGTGCGCCTGCGTATTGCGGCATATCGGTCCTCTTTCCAATCGGCTAAACGACCGCATCCCACCTCGCGCCATAATCCTTTGGAGTCCTCTACATGCGCGAAAATTAAAAAGAAATCCTTATCGAGTCCCTCCAATGTTTCGACCAGTTGGAGCAGATTGCGATCACTCTTGCCATTTTCGTGTTGGTATTCGTCCGGGGTCTTTCCTGGAAACATACTTCCGATAAAAGGGCTAATATAGTCTCCGCCGTTTAGCCATTCATCGCTGAAACCGATCAGGACATGCACGCCATTTTGTCCTTCATTGATGGAGAGTTCTACCCCCGGCAACAGCCCAACGTTCTTTTTCCGAGCCGTGGCACGGAGGGCCTTGAACTCCTCGAAGTCAAATTTGTTATGGTTTGTGACAACACCCAACCGGATTTCCGTCGTCGCAAGGGCATCTACAAAAGCACTATTGTAGAAGTCTAGGTCTCCGCTGTATTTGAACTCCTTATCTGCCTTCGTATGCAGATGGAAATCGACGCGGACCCATTCGGCTCCAAAAGGGAACTGTTTGTCGATAGTGTGAATGGCTTGGGTCATGGTTTTGATGTGTCGAGAAACGTTTACTATGCATCTTCTCCAGCGACAGGGAAGAGCTACTGGAGGAGTCATTCCTGGTGGATCTAGAGGGCGGTGAGATGGACGCTTTGGATGGCAATCAGGTCGTCGAGCAGCCGAGAGAACTCCCCGCCAGTGAGATGGACGCGATTCAGAGTCTCGAACTTCTGGCGAAAGTTGGCCTCAAGGGTGGCGCGGTCGCCAATGTCGGGCCAATAAGTGTATTTGAGGTCGCACAGCTTGGCGATGAAGGCCGACTCAATATCGTGCTCGCTGACGGCCGAGGGGAGCGATTCCACGCTTTGCTGGTAGGGATTGTCGGACGCCATGAAGGGAGAGACTCGCCTGATACTGAAGAATCATGGCCGAGTAGGGGCAAGCTTCCGGGCGGACTATGTGAGGCAAACGTGAACTTGAAGCTGGACGCAAAACATCTTGTGGCCATGGCCCACGCATAAGGAATGCGGCAACAGTTGATGTCATAGCGGTTACCCAGAGTAGCGGGAGCATCCTGCTCCCGCGCGGCAGAGAAGGATGGGAGCTGGAAGCTCCCGCTACTTTGGAGTGCTAAGCGAACAGCGCGTCCACCGCCTGACCTTTGCCGTCGGGAGTGACGTAGAAGGGGCGACGTTCAATGTCGTAATGGTGGTCGGCCGGGATGCCCAAGGACCGGTAGATCGAGGCATGCAGGTCGGTGATCGTCATGGGATCGGCAATGGTCCTGCAGGGGCGCTCGTCGGCCGTGACTCCGTGCACGTAACCCTGCTTCACCCCGCCGCCAAACAGCAGCACACTGCCCGCCGCGGTGAAGTGGCGGTGCATGCCATAGAACTTCGGGTCCTCGATCACTTTTGGCACCTCCACTTGATCCGTGACTTTGCGGTCCGGTTTGCCCTCCACCATCATGTCGCGGCTGAACTCGCTGGCAACGACCACAAGCGTGCTGTCGAGCAACCCCCGTTCCTCGAGATCACGCACGAGTTGGGCGATGGGCGCATCGATCATGCGCTTCATGCCCACGGTCCGAGTGTGACCGTTCTCGTGGGTATCCCAGTTGAAAAACGGGATGTATTCCGTGGTCACCTCAATGAATCGAGCGCCGGATTCGCAGAGTCGCCGCGCCAGCAGGCAGCCCAAGCCAAAGCGACCGATCATGCTCTCTTCGTATTTGCCGCCCATCCGGTCGCGCGGCGCGTCAAAACGGACGCCGGGCTCGTAGTCAGGGAAGTACCTGCGCGTATTCGCCTCGGGTTCGAGCGAGAGGTCAAAGGCCCGGGCCGAAGGCGAGTTCAGCAACCGGTGCGCGTTGTCCATCGCCCGCAGCAACGACTCCTGCTGGTAGTCACTGCCCGCCTCGCCGATCGGGCTCTCTGCCAGCAGCTCCCGATAGAGCTTCTCGCGATTGGCAAAACGGCCGGGGCTCATGCCTTCGGGTGGGCGCACCGCATCGGCTGCGTCTTCCGGGAAGGCGATGTTGAACGGGCCATACTCGCTGCCGAGAAATCCCGCCGTCGTGAAGGCCTTGAGTTCCTCCCCTTCGCCCAGGTTGAAGCGCTGGCCGATGTTAATGAAGGCCGGCATGGCGGGATCGGCCGGCCCGAGGGTGCGGGCAATCCACGCGCCAAGGTGCGGAGCGGCCACCGTCTGGGGCGGCACGTATCCCGTGTGCCAGTTGAACTGGTGGCGGGAGTGCAGGATGAACCCCAGATCCGAGGCCTGCATGCCACGGATCAAGGTGCCACGATCCATCACGCTCGCCAGATTCTCGAGTCCCTCGGAAAATCTCACGCCATCCACGGCGGTGGGAATTGACGGGAACGTGCTCAGCACTTCGTCGGGATTAAGGCCGGTCCGGTAGGGTGTATAGCGCTTGGGGTCAAACGTCTCGGTGTGGGCCATGCCGCCTGCCATCCACAAAACGACGATGCGTTCGGCCGTGGGCGCGATCGCCGGCGCGACCTTGTCCATCGCCCAGGAACGCGGAGCTCCCGCCGTCAGGGCAGCCAAGGTGGCGGTGGATGCCTTCTTGAGAAAGTCGCGGCGGGTATCGTGGCCGGGGTGGGCTTGGCGATGGGCCCGTTGCGCGAGAAGTCGGTGAAGATTCATGTCAGCGGGGTCAGTAAATGAGTTGAAATTCCGGAAGCGCCGTCAGCGCCCACAGCAGGTCCTGCACATCCGGCGAATCCAGGGTATCGCCCAGCAGTTCGGCGGCCAGCGCCAGCTCCCGGTCAGCCGGTGGCCGGCTCAAGGCGTGCTGGTAGAGTTGCCGCACCAGCTGTTCGGAGGAGGAAGGTGCGGTCGCCAAAATGCGATCCGCCGAGGCCGTCATCAACCGGGCCAGGGTTTCACCATTGGTAAGCTCAAGCGCCTGCAAGGTGGTCGCCTCATCCGACCGCACCGTGGTGGTCTGCTCACGATTGGGGCGGCCCAGCGCGACCATCAGGGGATCAGCCACCACCAGCGACGCCCGGTGCACCGGCTCCTGGTCGGGCAGCGCGGCCGCCAGCTCCAGGAAATGATGACCAACCCGCCACGGGGCCAGGTCCAATCCTCCCAACTCCACGGCCGGGCGGATCTCGTCTTCCGCCACGACAAACGACCAGGTCCGATCGGACACGACGTCCTCCACGGTATCCGCAGTTCGGATACGAGTGTAAAGGATCACCCCGGCCGGGTTGAACGTGTCCGGAGTCACCGGGGGAAGCTCCTCCTGCCCGGGCAGCCGGCGAACGGAGGTGCCATCGGCATAGAAGTTTTGTCCGACGACTTCGAATTCATTGGCTCCGTCCCGAAGATGGGGAAGCAGGTCGTAGACTTTGATCTCGGAACTGGAGCGCTTGGAGTTGGAGCCCACCCGCTCGCCATTTATCCGGAGGGTGAAGCCGTTGTCTCCCGCGATGGTGATGGCGGCATCGACCGGGAGCTGGTCCAGGATCACGGTTCGCCGGAAGGTGACCTCTTCGGGCTTCACCCCCAAGACGGCATCGGGGCTGTTCCAGATCCAACGCGGTTGCAGCGGCAGTTCCACGGCCGACCCGTCATCCAGGGCCGCGCGACGGTTCACCCCCGAAGCGTTCCGCGGATATGGCAGGTCCGCCACCGCGCGAATCGCATCGGCAAACTGTTCCGCGCTGAGACGGCGTACCCGGGGGCCCAAAAAGACATATTCCTCTTCCGCCACCGTGGCGCGATCCACCGGCAGTTGGTAGGCCCGGGAGGTCAGGATGCGTTCGAGCGTGTGCTTTAAGTCAAAGCCATGGGCCACGAGGTCTTCCGCCAGCCAGTCCATCAATTCCGGCGACCAGGCCGGACGGTCCATCTCATCAACCGGCTCAACCAGGCCCCGGCCAAAGGCCCGCTGCCAGAATCGATTCACGATGGTGCGGGGCAGCCGCCCGTTGCTGCGGCCGGTGATAATCGCGGCCAATTGCCGCCGCCGCATCTCGGGACTCGAGTCGGCAGCGAGTTCACCGATCTCCTCGTAGAGAAACTTCACCCGGCTCATCTCCCCCGTGGGTTGGTCGCACTCCGCGACCTCCAACGGACCGTCGGCATAGACGCTGGCCAGGCCATACGCATCCGCGAGGGTGTAGTCGTCGATAAAACTGTCGTGACAGGAAGCGCACTTGAGGTTCACGCCGAGAAAAACGTGGGCGACGTTTTGGGCCGCCTGCATGGGCGGCAGCATGCTGGCATTCACCGCGCCCCGCCAGGAGATGCCCTTGGTGAAACCCTCGGCGGCAAGGCCGGGATCGACCAGTTCGGTGACAAACTCGTCGTAGGGTTTATTCTGGGCCAAGGCCGTGTAGAGCCAGTTGGTGATGGGTTTGCGCCCGCCGTCAATGTAACCCACGCCGCGATAGTCATTGCGCAAAAGGTCATTCCAAAACGACAGCCAGTGTTCGGCGTAAGCCTGGCGATCGTGCAGCAACCGCTGCACGAGTGCCTCTCGCTTATCAACCGCCTCGTCCGCCAAAAACTCCTCCAGTTCGGCGGGCGGTGGCAGCAGGCCAATGGTGTCCAGCCAGACCCTCCGGGCAAACGTGCGATCGTCCACGACCCCCGGCCATTCCTGCCCGATCGCGGAGAAATGCTGGTCCACAAATCCGTCGATGGGGTTGGCAAACTCCACCGGAACCTCGATGTCCTCCCAATCGACCGGGTGCAGGTTGGACCGCTCAATCTCGAAGAAATTGATTTCGTCCGGCCAAACCATGCCTTGATCAATCCACGCCCGGAAAATCGCCACTTCCTCGCGGGTGAGTCGCCGGCCCTTCTCCGGCATCACGATGTCGGGCTTGAGTCCCGAGATCATGGCGATCACCAGACTCTCCGCACTGCGGCCGACCTCGGCGGGCTCGCCGTTGTCGCCGCCGAAGATGAAATCATCCCGCGTTTCCAAACTGAAGACTCCCTTGGCCTTGCCGCGCCCGTGGCACTGGACGCAGCTTTCCTCGAAGATCGGTTGAATGTCCCGGGCGAAATCAATTTCGAACGGCACCGGATCGGGCAGCAGCACCTGCTGGTCCGGCGTGAGTGGTGAGTAGTCCTTGGCGGCAAGAGGCAACGCCATCACCAACGCACCAAGGGCCAGGTGACAGCCCGGTCTAAGGTTTGGGCAGGGGTAATTCACGGGGTGCCCCAAACTTCAGACCACTCGGTTGATCAGCTCGAACAAAAACCGTCGGCCCAATTCGCTTTTCGATGCAGCAACGCAGTCCCAAGTAGCGGGAGCTTCCAGCTCGCGCCTCCATCCGACTGACGGGAGCTGGAAGCTCCCACTACTCTGTCACCGGCGGCAGGGCAATCGACCGCAGGCGCCAACCGGTGGAGAAGAACATTTGGTCGCCCACGATGGGTCCGACGATGTCGATGGAGTTGGGCGATTTGGAGGTGATCCAGACCCCCCGGCGCGGCTCGGCTTCATCACGCTGCCAGACGCGCTCGACCTCCGTTGTGCCCGGCAGTATCCGGAAGAGGGTGTAGGCGGTGGCGCCGTATACCTGCCCGCTCGCCGCCACCTGCAATGAATGGTGCCCGTGCCACGACAAGTCGCCATACTCCATCGGTAACCAGGAAATGGATACGAGCTGGCGTTCGGCCGGGTCAATCAGGGCGATTCGAGGACGAATCGGCGGCGCTCCCGCCGTGAGCAGATGGTCGCCCCGGCCGATCAACGCATAAACCAAGCCGTCGCCGGCCGGAACCAGGGACGTGACATCGGCCATGTCCTCCACGCCCAGGTCCCCCCACCAGGCCAACTTGTCCGCCTTTGGATCCCACAGCGCCCAGCCCGCATCCAGGCGGGTAACGTCGGCGCCGGTGCCGACCTCGATGCTCAGACCCACCAGCAGTTGTTCCAGGTCGCTTAACCAGAGCAACGATGTCGGCGACAGGTCCGGCACGATCGCGCGGTGTGACCGCGAGTCGCCCGTGGCCGGATCATACCAGGCCAGCGTGCCGCCGATCAAACCGTAGTCGGGACCCGAGCCCAGCCAGAGTCGACCATCCGGCGAAGCCACCAGTGCATTGGGCCGGTAGCCCACATCATCAAAGCGGCCGAGGTCCCGGGGATTGTCGCCCTCCTCCTGGCCAAACCGAATGCGTTGGCCGGGATCATACACCGACAAACGACTGCCCGGATAGGAGGCGAGGTAGATCTTGTCGCCGACGGTGACAGCGGAATAAGCCTGGCCGCCGGCGAGGCTGAATTGTCCAAGATCCTCGGAAATCGAGCCATCCGTTGAGGCCCGATAGAGCCGGTTGGGCAGGTAGCTGGAGCCGTAGAGCATGCCGTCCGGTCCCTCCGCAATGACATGGACGTTCGAACCCGCGCCTTCCCAATCAAGCGTCAGGCGACGGCTCGAGACCCTGGGGTCGACGTTGGTCAACAACAGGTCACGCGGCGCCCCCGAACGCGCGTCCACAAACGTAGCCGACCATCCGCCCGGCATGACGTAGGGCGCCTGGTAGCCGTGTTCGCCCGCGGCGTGCACGCCGGGCATGCGGCCCGGCAGGCGCTTGACCGGCTCGGTGGTGAGTTGACGGATCAGAAAGTTGCCGGTGTGGCTGCGGGCGTAGAGGCGCCGGTCGGTGCCCTTGAAGAACTCCAAGTACTGGGACTTGTCGGTCTTGTCCGTGATCTCCAACCCCACCTCGCGCGACTCGCCGGTGGCCGGGTCGATCACCACCAGGTGCGGGCGCACCACCCGCACGAGCGCCGCCACGGTGCCATCGTCACCAACAAGTGGATACAGATAATTCTCATTCTCGTTGACGCTACCGAAGTAGGTGAACTCCCCCGTATCCGGTTCGTATTTGATCAACTCGGCCTTCGGGTAGGTGCCGATCCACAACGTGCCGTCAGGGGCCTCGGCGATCCCGGTGGGAAAAGTGGCGTTTTCGCCGAGCGAGCCCAGCACCTCCACTCCGCGCTCCGGGTGGGCCGGATCAAACCGGTGAAGTCGGGCGTCCCACGCCGATCCGATGTAGAGAATCCCCGTAACGGGGCTGCGGTAGGTCGCGGTGGAGAAAGTCGATTCCTTGGCGGTGGAAACAGGAAACTGGGTGCAACGACCGGTCTCGACATCGACATCGAGTACAAAAAATCCCCCGTTGTTTTGGCTCATGGTCGCGAGCAGGGAGGGCGCGCCATCCGTGGTCTCCCCCGCATGCAACCGCACCCAGCTCACACCCTTGACCGGCACCGCCAGGTCCCGGGCCACCGGCATTTCCTCCCCCCGAATCATCGCCGCCAGCATCAGCCCCGACAGGGCTCCGATCAATTGTGGTGTGAAGCTCATAAGACAGCGGAACCCATCCATGCTGAATTGACGATCCGCGACTGCACATTCTTGGCCAATCGCCAAGGCCGACCGGCGAGCGCCTGGTGATTATTCAGGGCGCCGGGCGGAGAAACCCGTGAGCGGTTCGTGGGCCATGAAATCGGCCCAGTGCGGATTGTCCCGCTCGGCCGGATCGAGCCATGGCCCCTCCCATTGGAAGTCCACAAATCCCACGGCAGCGAACGCCTCGGCATAGGCCGTCGGGCTTTGATAGTAGTTCACGACGGGGAAGGATGATCCATCAGCCTGCTGGATGTGATAGATGATTTCATCGCCGGGCCGGGGCGGATGCGGGCACGATTTCTCAAAACCGTAGGGCGCGAAGGAAGGCGCTTCGTTGGGATCGCGCCGCACGTTGTCATTAAAACCCACGAACCTCGCCCCCGGGCGCAGGGCGGAAAATGCCGTGCGGCAAAACGCCTCCAGCAATGCGGTCGTCGAGGCGTAATTGAGCAGATAGGCCGCCACCACCAGGTCATGATCGGTTTCCGGTTCATACGCAGCGGCATCGGCCTGCACGAACCGGCAGCCCAGCGGTTCGCGAGACTCCTCCCGTTCGGCGAGTTGTATCATCTCCCGCGAGATATCGACTCCGGTCACCAGCACCCCACCCGCCTTCTTCAAGATCCGAGTGTGGTGCCCCTCCCCGCAGGCCAGGTCGAGAATCTTCATTCCCGACACATCACCCCACAGTTGTTTCAACGTATGACCCTCTACCGCCGCCCGGAAGGACAGCTGCTTGGATTCCCGGTAGGCATCGGCAATGGCATCATATTCATGGGAATCCGGAGAGGAGGAGGCAGGCGGCATGGCATCAGGATAAGCAGCAACTTGTTAAGGATTTATGAAGACAACCGATGTTCACTTAATTGCCACTCCGTTCTCCTGCCCGGGAAATGTCGCTTGACTTCTCAAGTTCTTTATTTCTGTTATTCCGCAAATATTGAAATTAATGCCTGCGACTGCTGAAAATTCCCTGCGTGAATCGGCCCAACTCCTGGGCGTCCTGGCCGATCCCGCCCGCCTGCGCATCCTGAATCTGCTGCGCTTCCGCGGGGAGCTGTGCAGCTGCGAAATCGGACCGATCACCGGCTACATTCCTTCGAAGATCTCCCGCCACCTCTCCGTGCTGAAGCACGCCGGCCTGCTGCAGGAGCGTCGTGAAGGCACTTTCATTCACTACCGCCTCGCCCGCACCTCCGATCCGCTGGTCAAGCGCGTGCTCGGCACCATCGATCTGCTGGGACGGACCGACGAGCAGCTCCAGGCCGACCGCACGGCCCTTTCGAACGACAACTGCTGTTAAAACCCGATTTATGAATACCACCCAATCCCTCATCCCTGCCTTGCAGGCGCATCCCGAAGCGTCGCTGCACATCGTCCTCCCGGACGATGATGTCGTGCCGGCCCATTTTCACGTAACCGAAATCGGTCGCGTGCAGAAGGACTTCATCGACTGCGGCGGCACCTCCCGATCGACCACCCACTGCCAGTTGCAGCTGCTGGTCGCGAGCGACGTTGAACATCGCCTGACCGCGGGCAAACTCGCCCGGATTTTCGCGCTCTCGGAACCGGTTCTGCGCGGCGATGATCTGCCGATTGTCATCGAACACGAGGACTGCCGCACCATCGCGTTTCCCCTCGCATCCTTCGAAGCGTCGGACGAGCAAATCACCCTTCGTCTGGCGCTGCCCCACCCGGCCTGTCTTGCCAGCGACAAGTGCGGATTGAGTCCCGAAGAGGCCGGAGTCGCCGGCAGTGCCTGCGCCCCGGGAACGGGTTGCTGCTGAGGGCAATCAAGTTCTCCCCCGAATCATGATCCCGCTCATCGCCTCCGACACCCGCGGCCCGCTGGGCGTCCGCCATCTGCCCCGACTCTGGTTGAAGACCCTGTTGTCCGCCGTGGACCAGCTGGCTCCGGGTTACAAGGACGTGCGGCCCGGATTCGACTACATGGTGCTCGAGGGCCTGAATATCGACCCCGATGCGGCCCGGACTTTCCTCAAAGAAACCAAACCCACCTATCTCGAATTCGAGCAGTGGATCCGGGAGCAGCCCGCAGTTGACCTGTCGCCCGCGAACATCGAACGGGTGAATGAGATCGTGGTGCGGCGGAAAAAATCCAACTCCTCCCGCCAAGCCATCCTGGCGTCAGTCGGCCTGCCCGACGATGGATCTGTCACCGACTCCATCCTGCTCAACGCACTCGACGACTGGCAATCCGTCCACCGGGAGCTCACCGAACCCGGCGCGGCGGATGGTGCACATTCAACCGAGCGGTGAAGGCTCACATTGCTCTTTTCATCAAAATAAAGTCCTCCTCGAGCGTCTGTTGTCATGTGGTCCTGGGCTGAGAATATTGCCGACGTTATTGTGAATATCACGGGCTGGGATCCGAGCCACGGGATCGGAGCAGCCCTGCATTTCTTCGTCTACGATTTGCTTAAGATCATCGTGTTGGTGGCGGTTGTAGCCTTTGTGATGGCCCTTGTCCGCGGAGCGTTGCCCATGGAAAAAATCCGCGGGCAATTGGAGAAACCGGGAGGCCGTCTGTTCGGCTACCCCGGCGCCGCCGTGTTCGGTGCACTCACCCCGTTCTGTTCGTGCTCCTCGGTGCCGATCTTTCTCGGGTTTGTGCAGGCGCGGTTTCCCATCGGAGTGGCTTTCGCCTTTTTGATCACCTCGCCCCTGGTCAACGAAATTGCCGTGGCCCTGTTGGGCGCGACCTTCGGGTGGAAGTTTGCCCTCGCCTACGCCATGGCCGGCATCGCGCTGGGGGTGGGAGGCGGACTCGTGTTGACCGCGCTTCGCGCCGAGCGATGGCTTACCCCCAATGCCGCGGTCTCACCGGATCAGGATGACGACCCACTGCCGGTTGGGGCCGCGGCCCGCCTCCGGGATGCCGCCGAGACGACCGGGTTTATTCTCCGCAAAATCGCCCCGTGGCTTTTGGCCGCTCTTGGACTGGGGGCTGCAATGCACGGCTTTGTGCCAGCCGGGTTTTTCGAGAAACTGTTTGCGGACAAAGCCGGTTGGACCGTGCCGCTGGCTTCCTTCGCGGGCCTGCCCCTCTATGTGAGTGCCAACGCAACCGTGCCCTTGCTGGACGCATTTGTTACCAAGGGGGTTCCATTGGGCACCGCGTTGGCTTTCCTGCTGTCCGCCGTGGGCGTCTCATTTCCTGAGTTGATTCTCCTTCGCGGGGTCATGACCGGGCGCCTCCTGACCATTTTTGCCATTCTGGTGTTGGTTGGGACGACGTTGATCGGATGGTTGTTCAACAGCTTGTCGTGGTGATCCCCGGATCATGTGCCTTCCGCCCCGCTGCCACCAGGCCGGCGGCAACGTCCATTCCTCCCACCGTTAACGCGGCGCACCCTTAGCCGGCAAACACCGCTGCCTGCTGGTCCGCCCGCTTTTCCAAACTCCCGCAGACCAATTCACAGAGGTCATAAATCGTGGGGTCCGCGATGGAGTAGAAAACCTGCAGGCCTTGTTTGCGCCGCGCCAGGATCCCCGCCTGGGAAAGGTGCTGCAAGTGGCGTGAGACATTCGCCTGCGTTCCCCCCGTTTCCTCGACGAGGGCGTTGACCGACTTTTCACCTTCGAAAAGTGCGTGGATCAACTTCAGCCGCATCGGCTCGGACAACGCCGCAAATCGACGGGCAATCTGTTCGATGGCTTCCGGGCTGAGTGGTCGCGGTGCTTTACCCATAAACGGACTGAAACAGGCGCTTGACATTTTTGGCAACTATATACGTATGTGCTCATATATTAATTTATATGTCAAACATGAAGACTGACTCGTTTATCCGCATCCTCGCCGGAACCTTCATCCTGATCAGCATTGGCCTCACCCTATGGCACAGTGCCTGGTGGCTGCTGTTCACAGCCTTCATAGGTCTCAACCTCATCCAGTCGGCGTTTACGGGATTCTGTCCACCAACGCTGTTGCTGGAAAAAATGAATCGGGTTCGCCCCGACGGCACCATCAATTGGCGGGGTCGTTCCTAAACTCCCCTCCCCACGCCATGTCGTCGTTTCGTTCAATTTCTCTGCTGAGCCTGGCCTCAATCGCCGGCTTGCTGCTGGCAAGCTGCGGTCAATCCCAACCCGCCACCACCACGACCCCGGATTCTGATCCTGTCGCGGTCTTAACAGCCACGGTCACCGCCGGCGCCGTCACCCCTCGACAGGAACTGCCGGGCACGATTCGCGCCCGACAACGGGCCACTGTGGCCGCAAAAGTTTTGGGCACGGTGCAGGAGGCGGGCTTCGCCATCGGCAAGCCGGTGGAGCTTGGCGAAGTCCTGGTGGTGCTTTCCGCCGACGAACTCACCGCCCGCGTCGCCCAGGCCCGGGCGGCCCTGGATCTTGCCGCCCGGGAATTTGAGCGCGAGGCGGCTCTGCTGAGCCAGGGAGCAACCGCCCAGGAGGTGGTGAATCGACTCGAAGACAATCGCCGGATCGCAGCCGCCAATGTTGCCCAGGCCGAGGCCCAACTGGACTACACCCGCATCACCGCTCCCTTTTCCGGGGTGATTACCGCCCGGCACGTGGAGCCCGGAGACCTGGCCACTCCGGGTACACCGCTTTTCGAGGTCGAGGGGCAGGCTGCCTTTGAGGTGGCCGTGGCCGTGCCGGATTCACTGCCGCAGGTCGCCCTTGGCGAAACCTTGCAAGTGAGCACCATGAAAAAGACGCTGGCGGCCCGCGTGCGGGAGGCTTCGCCGGCGGCCGATCCGAGGTCCCGCACGCGCCTGGTGGTGCTGGAATTGCCGATCGGTGAGGACGTGCGGTCCGGTCAATATGTCCGGGTGCTTTGGCCCGTTGCCCAGCGGGAGCAGCTGACCGTGCCCTCTTCCACGGTTACACCCTTTGGACAGATGCAGCGGGTGTTTGTGGCTGAGGGGGGTGAAGCGCGGCTGCGCCTCGTGCGCACGGGCGCAATCCATGGCGAGCGCACCGTTGTCCTGTCCGGTCTCAACGCGGGAGAGACCGTGGTCATTGACCCGCCCACCGGATTGCGCGACGGCCAACCTGTAACGGCGGCCCTGCAGCCATGAGCAACGATCCCTCCTCGGATGCCCGTGGGCGCTTCGGTTTCGCCGGACGTCTGGCGGCGATGTTCATCGACTCAAAGCTGACGCCGATCGCCGTCATTGCATCGATTCTGCTGGGGCTCTTCGCCGTGCTGCAACTGCCGCGCGAGGAGGAACCCCAGATCAAGGTGCCCATGGTGGATGTGATCGTCACGATGCCCGGCGCCAGCCCCGCCGAAGTCGAAAACCGGGTCACGCGCCCCATGGAGGAGTTGCTGTGGGAGGTGCCCGGAGTCGAATACCTCTACTCCACCTCAAACCCCGGCCAGGCCCTGACCATCGTCCGGTTCGAAGTCGGCACCGACATCGAGGCCGCCCTGATTCGCCTCAACCAAAAGCTGCAGGCCAATTACGATCGCATTCCCGCGGGGGTCAGCCAGCCCCTGATCCAACCGCGCACGATCGACGACGTGCCTATCCTCGCCCTCACCCTGCACAGCGCGACCTACGATCACCTGACCCTGCGGCGGCTCACGGCCCAGTTGGAGGAAATCGTCAAGGCGACCAACCAAGTTGCCGAGACCACCATCATAGGAGGCGTCAGCCGGGCCGTACGGGTCGCGCTGGATCCGGCGGCGTTGGCCGCGCGTGAACTCGACCTTGATGCCGTGGTAAACGCGGTGCGCGCCACCAATCGGGCGGAACAGGCGGGCTCCCGCCCCTTTGCGAACACTGAAGTCCTGTTGGAGACCGGTAATTTTCTGACGGACGCCGAGGACGTCGCCCATGTCGTGGTCGGGCTGCATGCCGGCCGTCCCGTTCACCTGCGTGACGTCGCCACCATCACCGATGGCGCCACCGAGCCCGTTGACTACGTGCTCCACGGCGCGCCCGGACGGGAACTCGAAGCGGCCGTGACCCTGAGTGTGGCCAAGCGGCCCGGAGCCAACGCCATCGACGTGGTGAACGACGTGCTGGCCAAGGTCGAATCGGTGCGCGGCAAACTCCTGCCGGCCGAAGTGGAGCTGACCATCACGCGCGACTACGGCCACACCGCCGCGGAAAAAAGCAACGAACTGCTGCTGCACATGGGCATCGCGGTTTTTGGCGTCGCGGTGCTGATCCTGTTTTTCCTGGGTTGGCGGGAGTCACTTGTTGTGCTGCTGGCAATACCGTCGACGCTGGCCCTGACGCTGCTCGTGTTCTACCTTTATGGATACACGCTGAACCGCATCACGCTTTTCGCCCTGATCTTCTCGATCGGAATCCTGGTGGACGACGCGATTGTAGTGGTTGAAAACATCGTGCGCCACCTGCGCCTGCCGGAATCTGCCGGCAAGCCCCTTGTGCGCATCGCGCTGGAGGCGGTCGACGAGGTGGGCAATCCGACGGTGCTCGCCACATGGGCGGTGATCGCCGCCATTCTGCCCATGGCATTCGTCGGAGGACTGATGGGGCCCTACATGCGCCCGATCCCGATCGGATCCACGGCGGCCATGCTGTTCTCGCTGGTCATCGCCTTTTCCATCACCCCGTGGGCCGCCCTGCGGGTGCTCAAACGTCATACCACTACTGGCACCTCAATCCAAAATCCGAAATCCGAAATCGAAAATCATGGCGGCGAAGCCGGCGACGATTGGTCAACCCGGCTCTACTACCGGGTGATGGGGCCGCTGCTCGACCGGGCGGTTTGGCGGTGGGGATTTTTGGCCGCCATCATGCTCCTGCTGGCCGCTTCGGCCGGACTGGTGCTGACCGGTCACGTAAAGATCAAGATGCTGCCGTTCGACAACAAGTCGGAGTTCCAGGTCATCATCGACACGCCGGAGGGTACCACACTCGAACAAACCACCGCGATTGCCCAGGAAATGGCGGCGGCCATCAGCGCCCATCCCGAGGTGCGGGACTACCAAATCTACGCCGGCACTGCTTCGCCCTTCAATTTCAACGGCCTGGTGCGCCACTACTTTCTGCGCCGCGGCCCGCATGTGGCTGACATCCAGGTCAACCTGGTGGGCAAGAAGGACCGGGCGGACCAAAGCCATGACATCGCGCAGCGGATTCGTCCGGAATTGGCCGCCATCGCCACTCGACACGGCGCCGCGCTGGCCGTGGCGGAGGTGCCGCCGGGACCGCCGGTGCTGCAGACGATCGTGGCGGAAATCTACGGCCCGCGGGAGGAGCAACGTGTGGCGTTGGCGAGCCGCGTGCGCGACCTCATGGCTGATGCGCCCGGCATGGTTGACCTCGACTGGTATGTCGAAGAACCCCAACCCCGCGTGCGATTTGTGGTGGATGCGGAAAAAGCCGCCCTCCACGGCATCAGCACCGACGCGGTGACCCGGGCACTTGGGCTCGCGGCCCGCGGCCAGCCTGTCGAATTGCTGCACCAGCCCAGCGAACGGGAGGACATCGCCATCCTGCTGGAGTTGCCGGACACCGCCCGGGGAAGCCCGGAGGACCTGCTGGTTCTCCGCCTGCGAGCCGACCGTGATGCCTCGGCCCCGTTGGTGCCCCTTTCCGAGCTGGTGCGAATCGAGCAAACCACTCGCGAACGCTCACGTTACCGCAAGAATCTGAAACCGGTCACCTACGTGACGGCCGATGTCGCCGGAGTGGTCGAGAGCCCGGCTTACGCACTGTTTGGCCTGCATTTTGATTTGCTCAAAATCGATGCGCGGGAATTTGGGGCAACCGAAGCCCGGTTGGATATTCATCACCTCAACCTGCCCCACGACGATACCCAGCCGGCAATCAAATGGGACGGCGAGTGGCACATCACACTGGAGGTGTTTCGTGATCTCGGCATCGCGTTTGCCGCTGTGTTGATCCTGATCGCCATGCTCATGGTGGGTTGGTTTCACAGCTACATCACTCCTCTTGTTGTAATGGCCGCGATTCCGTTTTCGTTGATCGGAATCCTGCCCGCCCACTGGGGCATGGGGGCATTCTTCACCGCCACGTCGATGATCGGATTCATGGCGGGAGCCGGCATTGTGGTGCGCAACTCGATCATTCTGGTGGACTTCATTGAGTTGCGGCGAGCGGAGGGACGCCAACTGAGGGATGCGGTGATTGAGGCCGGGGCCGTGCGTTTCCGACCGATGTTGCTGACAGCTCTGGCAGTCGTCGTTGGGGCCAGCGTGATTTTGGCCGACCCCATCTTCCAAGGTTTGGCGATCAGCCTGATGTTTGGCGAAATTGCCTCGCTGTTGATCAGTCGCCTCGCGGTTCCCGTGCTTTATTTCATGACCAACCAGCCGGCGGACTCGTAAAGAAAAACGGACTTTCGAGTCACGAAATGCAAAACCGTTGATTCGGCGGCCATGGTCGGAGCATTCGCTCTCACTACCTGTCGTTTTGGGATTTTTATATGACTATATGCGCATTTAGCCAATTAATGATTCTTCTATGGCATTAGATGCACAGTAAGATTTTCGAATGACCGATAGGATGAGAAGCGCCCCCCCCAAAAGTAACCTCAACCCCACACCCCAAGGGTGCCCCCTACCATGAAATCACTGATGCAGCTCGTTTCCATCGTCGTGACCTTGGCCGCGGCTTTCTGCGTTTTGCCCCCCGCTTTTGCCACCAACGGCATGAATATGGAAGGCTACGGCCCCGTCGCCACTGCCATGGGCGGAGCCTCCATGGCCTACGACAACGGCACGGCTGCCGTGATCAACAATCCCTCCACCCTGAGCCTCATGGAGGATCAGGCCCGGTTGGACCTGGCCCTGGGCCTTCTCGGTCCGGACATCGTGGCCACAAGCCCCACCGGGCAGCCCGCCAAATCGACCGCCACGGAATTTTTTATGCCCGCTTTCGGCTACGCCCGCCAAGCCGGTGACTACACCTATGGTCTGGGAATATTCGGCCAGGGTGGCATGGGCTGTGAATACGATCCAAACTCTTGGCGAGGACTGGGATTCGATTTGGTGAATCGAACTGAAGTTTCCATCGGCCGGGTCATCGCTCCGCTGTCCTACCGGATCAATGAAAAGCTCAGCATTGGGGCCACGTTCGACTACGTTTGGGCGGGGATGGACCTGCAGATGGCCATGAGTGGCCAACAGTTTTTCGACCTGGTCGATCCAACCCAACAGAACTTCGGCACCGCCTCCGGTTCATTGGTGCAGGGTTTCTTCCAGATGATGGGGCAACTTCCGCCCGGCACCGCGGTTGATTATGCTTATTTTGATTTCTCCAACAGCAACGACTTCACGGGCGAAGCATCCGGAGACGGGTTTGCCGGCAAGATCGGACTCACCTACGAAATCAGTGAACAAGTCACCTTTGGACTGACCTATCACTCCAAGACGGATTTGGGTGACCTGAAGGCGCCGGGCAACTCCCTCGCCTTCCAACTGGACATCCCGGGCATGGGCCGGATGCCCCAGGCCCTCAGTGGCGACATCGAAGTGCGCAACTTCCAATGGCCGGCACTGTTGGGCGCGGGCTTCGCCTTTCGGCCCACTCCGGCCTGGCTGCTGGCAACCGATATTCGCCACATCATGTGGGCCGAGGTCATGGAAGAATTCTCCATGAACTTCGCCGCCGATGATGCCGCCACCAACGGTCCGTTTGCCGGCTCAGTGATGGACGCGGTCCTCTATCAGGATTGGGATGACCAAACCGTGCTGCAGCTCGGCGCCGCCTACCAGGCGACCGACCGGCTCGTGCTGCGATTCGGCTTCAACTACGGAGAAAATCCCATTTCAAACCGCTTCCTCAATTGCCTTTTCCCGGCGATCATCGAGGAGCACTACACCGCGGGATTCGGTTATCGCTTCGACGAGCGCAACAGCATCGACGTCTCCCTGGCCTATGCACCGGAGGTGAGCATCACCAGCGGTTACGGCGTGGGGGTCGAGCACTCTCAAACCAACGCCCAAATCATGTATAGCTACCGGTTCTGATCCGGATTTCCCGCCATGAAAAAACTACTGATCCTCGGAGCCGGCACCGCCGGGACCATCATGGCCAACAAGATGGCCGATCAACTGGATCTTCGCCAATGGCAGATCACGGTGGTCGACCGCGACGGCGAGCATCACTACCAACCGGGTTATCTGTTTGTCCCGTTTGGCATCTACACCGCCCGCGACATCGTCAAACCGCGGCAGGACTATCTGCCCCGCGGAGTTGAGGTCATCCTCTCGGCCATCGACCGAATCGATCCCGACACCAACCAGGTCCACTTGGCCAACGGGCAACTGCTCGGCTACGACTACCTGATCATTGCCACGGGCTCCCATCCCGATCCCTCGGAAACCGAAGGCCTGGCGGATGAGGGCTGGCGACGCAATGTGTACGATTTCTACACGCTGGATGGAGCAGTGGCGCTGGCCCGCTTCCTGAAGTATTGGGAAGGCGGGCGCATGGTCATCAACATCGCCGAGATGCCCATCAAGTGTCCGGTCGCCCCCTTGGAATTTGCGTTCCTGGCCGACTGGTGGTTCACCGAGCGCGGCATGCGCCAAAAGGTGGAGATCGAATTCGTGACACCACTGCCCGGAGCGTTCACCAAGCCCAAGGCCTCTGAGCTCCTCGGCGATTTTCTCGATCGCAAGAACATCCACCTGACAACCGACTTCAACATCGGTTCGGTTGATTCCGAAACGAACAAAATCATGTCCTGGGACGAGCGCGAGGTGCCCTACGATCTCCTTGTCACGGTGCCGACCAACAAAGGCGACGACTCCATCGAACGCTCGGGTTTGGGGGACGAACTCAACTTCATTCCCACCGAAAAACACACCCTGCGTTCCAAGGTGAAGGACAACATCTTTGTGATCGGCGATGCCACTGATCTGCCCTCTTCAAAAGCGGGTTCAGTGGCTCATTTCCAAGCCGACATCCTCACCGAAAACCTGTTGGCCGCCATCGATGATCGTCCTTTGCCCGGCCGGTTCGACGGCCATGCGAATTGTTTCATCGAGTCCGGTTTCAACAAAGGCCTGTTGATTGACTTTAACTACGACACCGAGCCCCTGCCCGGCAAATTCCCCCTGCCCGGTATCGGCCCCTTTTCCCTGTTGGAAGAAAGTCGCATCAACCACTACGGGAAAATGATGTTCCGGTGGGTGTATTGGAATCTGCTGCTCCGCGGCACCGAACTGCCCATCGAGGCCCAGATGTCCATGGCCGGCAAATACCGCTGATTTGTCATGAATGCCCCCACTACACCCACCCCCTCGCTGGATGATCGCCTCGCTGCGCTCGACGCCAAGCTCGAGCAGGTGCTGGTCGAGGTCGAAGAAGTCCGCCGCCTGCGGCGCGGGCTGGAGGACCTGCAGGACGACCTCGTCCGGGTGGCCCGGGATGCCTGGAGCAGCACGATCATGGAAATGGAGGAAATTGCGCCTTTCGTGAAGACGGGCGATTTCAGCGACCTGTTCAAACGCCTGTTGCGCAATACCAACAACATCAACGAGCTGCTGGTGCAGCTGGAGAGTGCCCGCGCCCTGGCGGACGACGCCACCCCGCTGGTCCGACGCCTCTTCCACGACTCCCTTGAACAACTGGATCAGCTGGAACAACGCGGCTACTTTTCAAAAGGCCGCGAACTCGCCCGCGCGCTCGACAATGTGGTGGCGGAATTCTCCGTCGAGGAAGTCCGGCAACTTGCCGACAACATCACGACGATTCTGCACACCGTCAAAAACCTCACCCAGCCCGAGATGCTGGAGGCGGTCGACAACGCGGTGGAAATCTACCGCAAAATCGACTTCCAAACCGTTGAGGAGTATTCGCCGTTCAAGGCGTTCCGCGAAATCAACAAACCCGAAATGCGCCGCGGCATCGGATTCCTCATCGTCTTCCTTCGCAACCTCAGCGCCCACCAACCGCCTTCCCGCTGAGGGTTTTAACTCTCGCAACCCGCCAACCTTAATCCCCCCTCCGCCATGAACACTCAAACCATCCTCAACCAGGAAATCTCCTTCGACGACGAAGGCTTCATGACCGATCACACCCAGTGGACGCCCGAACTGGCGGCCGAGCTGGCCAAGGCCAACGGCATTGAAACGCTGACCGACCGCCACTTTCTGGTTATCGATTACATGCGCCAGTGCTTCATCGAGAACGGCACCGGCCCCACGGTTCGCCGCCTCACCAAACAAAGCGGCGTGCCCATGAAGGAGCTCTACGCCCTCTTCCCCGGTGCCCCCGCCAAAAAGGCCGCACTGATTGCCGGCATCAAGAAGCCGCAGGGCTGCATCTGATGCCCCCGAATCCACCCTTAATCCTGTCCCGAAATTAAAATGAATCCGGAACCCATCAAAAAAGTCTCCATCGTCGTTTCCAAAGGCTCCCTCGATGGCATCTACCCGGGCCTCATCATGGCCAACGGAGCCCGGATGGAAGGCATGGAAGCCAACCTGTTTTTCACCTTCTTTGGCCTCTACGGCATTCTGAAGAAGTACCAGGACAAAATTCGCATCGCCACGGTGGGAAATCCCGCCATGCGGGTGCCCGATGCCAAGGGTTTCCCGTTGCCCACCCTGCTGGGTGCCCTGCCCGGCATGTCGGCCTTCGCCACCTCCATGATGATGAAGGAAATGGACAAGCTGGACATCCCGCCCGTCAGCGAATTCGTGGAAATGATCTCCGACGCCGGGGGCAAGATCTACGCCTGCAAGGCGACGGTCGACATGTTCCACCTCACGGATGACGACTTCGTTCCCCAAATGGACCGGGTTCTCACGGTGGGAGACTTCTACGAGCTTTCCGCCGGCGGAGAAATCATCTTCACTTGAGTCAAATTTCCGGAGCTCGATCTGAGCGGCCGGGAATCATTCACCCCAACCCAAATCCATTCGTCTCATGAAAACCAACGTTGGCTCCATCGACCGCACCCTCCGCATCATTGTCGGCCTGCTCATTCTCGCCGCCGGGTTTTATTTCCAAAGCTGGTGGGGTCTGATCGGTATCGTGCCTCTTGGCACCGCCTTGATCGGCTGGTGCCCCGCCTACCTGCCCTTCGGCATCAGCACCTGCAAGAAGAAGGAATGAGGCGGATCCGTCTCGCCCTTCTCAGCAACCAGCTTGTTTCGATGCTTAGATTCACTCGTCTGGCATCGCTTTGCGGTGGTCTGCTGCTGTCCGGAGCCGCCATTTCAGCCGAGGAACCGATCGTATCCGTCTCCTTGGCAGACGGTTCATCCTTTACCGTCGAAGCGCAGCCTCAGATTACCCTCTTTGGTCTGAGCGAGCGGGCGAAACCGATGATGCAAGTGAGGCATAATCGGCCGATCGCCGTTGCAGGCTATGCAACCGGAACCGTCATTCGCACGGGAGATCCTCGCATGGCAGTGCAAGAGATTCTCCATCAAATCGCAGAGCAATCCGGACGAGAGCTTGTTAGGATTTGGGATTCCCGAATTACGGCGATCGAGCCAACCACTCTCATCCTCGCGGTTGGTGAAAAATCGGTCTGGAATCTCCTGCTCACTCCCAAGGATGAAGGCACCTTCGTTCTTTCCCTCACATGCCTGATAGACGAGTAAACGGATCGTTCGAAGGACGCATAAAACATGTTGGGGGGAAGACAAAGCCCCTCCTGTAACAACAGTCACTCGTCGTTCTCGTCGGCGACGTGGGTCCAGCGTTCCATCAAATAGCGCGACTGGTAATCCAACTCGGGAAAGAGCGTGGCTTCGGTGATGCCCATTAACCCGAGCACCTTCCGAATTTCACCTCGATTCGCGGCCGGGATGGACATCCACTTGGCAATCCGGCTGCGCTGCAGGCCGGCATCGACTTCCATGATGCTGATGGGCAGTCCCACCGGGGTCGCGAACGTCTTGTTCGCCGGGTAGCTCTCAGGGTTATGCACGTGTTTGCCACCGTGCAGTGTGAAGACTCCCGCCTGGCTCCGAATGCGACTGTTGGACCGGTCCGCATAAACGGCCACCGGCATGCGCAGCCGGCTGAAAATCCCCACGGGTTTGGCGTAAGTTGACTTGTCGTAGAGGTTGACCGCGGCCTGCCGCGCGCTGCCTGGCTTGTAGGCCCTCAGGTTTCGTCGCATTTCGACCGCGTCGCTCACCTCATTGCCGTGCAGGCGCAGCGGCGGCGAACCATCCGTGCCGGCCTTGTCCACCGCGATGGCCTGCCGGATGCGATCAATGCGGTATTCGGCCCGATCCACCCGGTTGGTTCGCATCTCCCGCGCAAAAGCATCGTGCCATTCCCGCCGTTCCCGCGAACGCACCAACAAGCTGCGGGCAATCACATCCGGGTCCTGCGGGAACGCGACATCGGCGGTCCGCGCGGTGGCCGAGGTGTGATAGTTAAGCCGGCGCGCGTTCAACAACCAGAGCGCCGCATCACATGTGCCATCCAACGACTCGTCCCGCACCGCGAAGTAAAGCGCCACCAACAGGTTCTCGGTCCAATCCAACAACCGCGTCGGCGCCAGATAGTGCTGCATGGTCACCAACCAGTCAAAGTCGGACCCACTCGCCGGGGCCGCCTCCGGGTTCATCGCCTTGAAATGCCGCACCATCGACACCTCGTCCACGTAGCGCCCACTTTGGCGATGAGATTCGCGCAGGATGCTGGGGGTGAGTTCGTAGTCGGCCCGGGCATGTCCCCGAAACCAGAGGCCAAACGAATCGTCCCCGCGCTTGGCGCTCACGCCAGGACGAATGTCTTTCATGAAGTCCTCGTCCGCCAAGGCTTCGATGGCCTCCCCCACCGAACGAATAACGCGGGATTCAGCCGAGGCTTGAGGGGATTCTGTGCGGGAGTGAGCCATGAAAACCAGAACGGGAAGACCGGATTTGCTGCGATGCTGCAGAATCACCGAAACTCGGCAAGTTACCGCAATTGAGGACTACTCCCCACGGATCGGCGCGCTTTGAGGTTTGTCCCGCGGTCCCGTTTCCTGCTTACTCTCAAGACAGCTGGCCGCTCGTTTTCCCTCACTTCGAAAATCCGCAATCTCATGAGAGTTGTCTTCGTTCACGGCTGGAGCGTTATCCACACCAACACCTATGGCGGCCTGCCCAAGGCGCTGGCCGACCTGGCCGACCAGCACGGTCTTGAAATCACCACGCAACACCTGCAATTGGCCAAGTATGTCAGCTTTGCGGACGAAGTCACCGTGGAGGACATCGCCCGCGGCATGGAGCACGCCGTGCGCGAGGAGATCCTGCCGCGGCTCGGCCCGGGCGAGCGTTTTGCCTGCATCACCCATTCGACCGGAGGACCGGTAGTCAGAGAATGGATACATGTTTTCCATCAACAGGACCTGCGCCGCTGCCCGCTCAGCCACCTGATCATGCTCGCGCCCGCCAATCATGGATCCGCCCTCGCTCAACTGGGCAAGGGTCGGATTTCGCGCCTGAAGTCATTGGTCACGGAAGGTGTCGAACCGGGCACCGGCGTGCTCAATTGGCTGGAACTGGGAAGCGACGCGAGTTGGGCGCTCAATGAGGCTTGGCTCGACTACGACTATGCGGCCGCTCGCTTCTTCCCGGTGGTGCTCAGCGGCCAAACCATTGACCGGAAGTTCTACGACAACCTGAACTCCTACACCGGCGAACCTGGATCCGACGGTGTCGTGCGGCTGACCGCGGCCAACCTCAACTACGGCCTGCTCGAACTTGCCCAGAATGGCCGCCAGCTGGAGTTGAAGATGCGCCGTAGGTCCGTAACGAGCGCCTTCGGGGTGCTTCCCGGCCAGGCCCACTCGGGCAAGGAGTTGGGCATCATGCGCAGCATTAACACCCGCAATGCACCGGGGCACCCCACCGTCGAGTGGGTTTTTCGCAGCCTGAAAATCAAAACCGCCCCGCAGTATCGTAAACTCATCACCGACCTGAAAGTGCTTACCGACGAAACGCAGAAGGCCGAGAAGGAAACCACCGAAAGCGGACTCTTCCTGCGAAAGCGCACCTTCAGGACGAGCCGTTATTGCATGTTGGTCATCCGCATTCGGGACGATCGAGGGACCCAGCTCAACGACTACGAGGTGCTGTTCACCGCTGGACCGGACTACAATCCCAACCACCTGCCCCCCGGCTTCTTCGTTGATCGACAACGCAACAAAATCAATCCCGGCAAACTGACGTATTATCTCGATTTCGATTGCCTGGCCAACTGGTTCGGCCGGTCGGAGATCAGGGACCACTTCGGCGTGAAGGTGGTGGTCCGCCCGAATTCCGGTTTCGCCTTCTATGATATGGCGGAGTTTCAAGGAACCTTCTCGGGCCTTAGGGAGCTCTTCGACGTCAACGAGACCCTGATGATGGACATCACCATGCATCGCACCGTGACCGAGGGCGTATTTCGGCTGACCAACGATCTTACCCCTCAAAAGTTCTCGAAGCAAAAACCCGGTGAAACCCTCCCGGATGACATCTAGTCGGCCCCGATGACGGCGATACGGCCTGAACCAGATCGACTTCGCCGCGGCAAAGCGTTTCACCGCGCGGTGCAAGCCGAGTGGAAGAACGAGGCCGAGGGTAGAGTGGAATCCGAAGCACCCGTCGCCAAACCCAACAAAAAATCCGGACGCATCGATATCCTGGTCGACGCTGAGGGTGGCGTTGCGGCGCTGGTGGAGATCAAAAACAGCGACTGGGATCGGATGACGCCGGCGGCCGTTCGCCGGAATGTTCGCCGCCAGATCCGCCAGATTTGGGGTTACATTGAAGGTCAGCCCAACCAAGCCGCCGGCGTTTGTCCCGGCGTGGTCTTCCCGCGTCGACCTCGCGATCCGCAACGCCTGAAACTGATCGAACAGATGTTTCTTGATGACGGCATTCCCGTGGTGTGGCAGGATGAAACGATGGCGGTACGAGCTTCGCGTGAAGGACCAACTCCATAGGCCCGCTCAATCCCCCGAAGATCCCCCCGCATGAACAACGCCCACCAAAGCAGCACCGATTCGCCAACACCGCTCACCTGCACCCGCTGCGGCATCGCCACCGACCACCAGTTCGGCGGAATCGTGATCTGCGAGGAGTGTTACCACTCCAGCGGTTCCTGCTGCCCGGAATTTGACCCCGAAGACTAGCCAAATCCGACTCAAATCATGCCTCGCCCGAAATCCAAATCCGATCTCCTGCAACTGAGCGCCGCGAACTACGAGCGCCTGATGAACATGATTGATGCCATGCCGCGTTCCCAGCAGCACGCCGAGTTTCGGCCCGGCACCATGAATCGCAATGTCCGCGACGTTCTCGCCCACCTCCATCACTGGCACACCCTTATGCTTGGCTGGTATGATGTCGGCATGGCCGGCAACAAACCCACCATGCCCGCCGAAGGCTATACCTGGAAAACCCTGCCTGCCCTGAACCGTTGGATCTGGGAGCACTATCGCAAGACCCCGCTCAGTCGGACCCGCCAAATGCTAGCCGGGTCGTTCGATGAGGTGCAGGCATTGATCCATCGCCACAGCGATGCCGAGCTCTTCACCAAAAAACACTATGCGTGGACGGGTTCGACCTCACTCGGCGCTTACCTCATTTCGGCCACTTCCAGCCACTACGACTGGGCCATCAAACTCATCAAGCGCGCGACGGTTTCGCCTGATTGATCGGTGACGACGGGCCGCGCGAGAGCCCAAACGCAATAATACGTTTTATTCGATAACCTTGATCCGCGAAACGTCGGTCAGTTCGACTTGGCTTTGGAAGTAGTAGATCGAGGTTGGGTCCCCATTGTGATCAAAAACGCGGATCGTAACCCGCTTGGCGATTCCGTCCACTTCGATAGTCTTACCGCGATAATAGGTCAGTGGATTCTCCCCTACGAGGTCTGCCAAGGGTTGCATCAAAGGCCCGGGAATCTCAACGGTCAGGCAGCGCTGATCCCGGAAGTCCAATTCCGAATTCAAAAAACCGGACTGGCTGTCCGCACCACTTGCCAGCACTGTCATGCGGAAGGTGCCGGCTAAACCGATTTCGGGATTGGCCGCTGCCCCTACAATCGCTTCCAAGGGGGAAAAATACGGTGGGGGCACCCGGTAGACCTCGATCAAAACTTCCCCGGCCGCTCCGTCAGCGCTGGTGGCCGAAACCGTGTAAGCTCCAGGGCCAAGGGTCGCTAACAAGGCCGCATCCGCACTGCCTTCCGCAAAGGCAAACGCTCCAGCACGGTTCGCCGCATCAAGCAGGCCGTTCGCCACCGACCAATCGTCGTTTTGAGCCAGGACCGTCTGCCCGGAAAACAACGTCAGCGTCGGATTCTCCATCGCGCCAGTAACACCAAACGATGCCAGGCCGGGTCCCGCGACTCGGATCAAGACCGTCGACACTTCGTCCTCGATAACAAAGCCCGGGATCGCGGCTCCCCCGGCCGGCACTTCTGCCCGCACCGAGAGATTAACCAGTTTGTCGCCCAAGACAGGGGCTGCAGCCAAAGCCGGTAAAACCGACCAAACCGTGAGTCCTACCCATCTCAGTGACCGGCCAACTAGGTAGTTTGCACACATCTCTGACCCTTAGGATGCGATGGTCCTCGGTTTCAACTCCGAAGCAGGCGACCAAACATCAGGTTCGGACGAAATAAGCTTTCTTTCCTGATGCTAAAAGCGCCTGCCGGGCTGGCAGGCGCTTTGCAAAAATGGTTTTTAGCAGACTCGAAGCTCAGAAGTCGTAGCGCAGGCCGATGGAGTAGAGCCACGGATCAAGGGTGGCTTCGGTGAGCTTGGTGCCCCCCGCTTTCACGGCCGTGCCAATCGCCGCCCGCTTCACGTCGATGTTGAAGTGCCAGCGTTCGTTGATCCGGTAGTCGAAACCAGCCTGGGCAGCGAGGCCCACGCTGTAATCGTCCAGCGCCAACGGCACGTCAGCAACTTCAAGATCGTCATCGAAAATAAGGGTGAAGTTGACGCCCGCACCGATGTAGGGACGGAAGTTACCTTCCAAGGCCGGCTTATACTGGAAAAGCAGGGTGGGAGGCAGGTGCTTGAAGCTGCCCAACCGGCCCACGCCGGCCAAATCGACCGTATGGTGCTGCGGAATGGTCAAAACCAGTTCCGCCGAAAGCGTGTCCGAAAAATGGTAGTCGATGTCGATTTCCGGAATCCACTTGTCGCTGACCGAAACCGCGTCAGTCCCAAAGTTGATACCCAGGGCCGTGAACGCATCGGACTTGTCGATCGTCTCGAGATAGGTCGCGCGCAGGCGCACGGACCAGGGGCTTTCCGCAGTCGCGAATGCCGGGCCGAAGATCCCCAGCACCAACGTGCTGAGCATAAGAAAACGGGGGAGTTTCATAGCTTGGTTGTAAGGTTTAGTAGGTAGGGTCACCGCGATCAAAGGACCGTCGGGACACGATTGAGGATTAGCATAGTCCGCTCGGACGATTCCACTAATATGAATTATTTTTCTAACGTTTAGATTGTTCCTAACTCTATGGATAAGCTGGTCTGACAACGTTTGAGCACCCCGCTTGCATGAGAGACATCCACCGGTCATCTTGGCGCGGTTTGCTTCACTTCCCCAGTCTTCACCGCCCCATGAATCGCACCCTGTTTGTTGTCCTGCTTGCTCTCACCGGAGCGTTCACCGTTTTCGCCCAGACACCCTCGGGCCAGATCACCCCGCCGCTGGGAGACGCAGCGCCAGCCGACATGGGGCTCTCGCCCGAACGGCTTGAGCGCATCGATGCCATGATTGAAACGGCGATCGCCGAGGAACAGGTTCCGGGCGCCGTCGCTCTCATCGCCCGCAACGGGAAAATCGTCTACGAGCGGGCGTTGGGGAAGGCCAACCCCGCCGGTGCAATCCTGGCCACCGACTCGATCTTTCGCATCGCCTCCCAGACCAAGGCCATCACTTCGACGGCAGTCATGATACTTTGGGAAGAAGGGCACTTTCGCCTGGATGATCCGTTGGAGAAGTTCCTGCCCGAGTTTGCGAACCCCGTGGTGCTGGAGGCCTACGATGAGCAAACCGGTCACTACATCACCCGGCCCGCCAAGAGCTCCATCACAGT
The DNA here is from genome assembly GCA_028280945.1 of Opitutaceae bacterium. Taxonomy (GTDB): domain Bacteria; phylum Verrucomicrobiota; class Verrucomicrobiia; order Opitutales; family Opitutaceae; genus Actomonas. Next base: position 77,138 of record JANQKV010000013.1, on the reverse strand, counting down.
TCGCCACCTGCTGACCCACCGTTCGGGCCTGGGCTACGGCATCATCGATGGCGACCCGCGCATGCGGCAGATCTACATCGATGCCGGAATCACCGATCTCTACTCAACCGAGCCAGTCGTGCTGGCCGACAACGTCAAAAAACTGGCTGCCCTTCCGCTGCTGTTCGACCCGGGCGAACGTTACCACTACGCCGAGGGCCTGGATGTGGCCGGTCGGCTGGTCGAGGTGGTCTCCGGCCTGCCCTTCGACGAGTTCCTGCAGACCCGCCTGTTTGAACCTTTGGGCATGAAGGACACCCAGTTTTATCTCCGACCGGACCAGGTGGATCGCTTGGTCACCGTGCAACAACCGGCCGAAGGCGGAGGCTGGGAAAAGTATGTCGGCAACGAACACTATGACGCCGATTACCCCATCAAGGGAGCCCGCACCTGGTTTGGCGGCGGGGCCGGTCTAACCAGCACGGTGCGCGACTACGCGGCGTTTTTGCAGATGTATGTGAACGGCGGCGAATACAACGGCACCCGCATCCTCAGCCGCACCACCATCAACACTATCATGGCCCACCAAAGTGATCTTGGCAAAGAGGCCCATCTGGGGCTTGCCTTCCGCGTCGTGACCGACAGCGGGGTGGCCGCGGGTGGGTTCGGGGGAATTGATACGTTCAGTTGGGGTGGCTACTTCAACACCAACTACTTTGCCGATCCACACGAGGAACTGGTCGCCATGATCTTCAAGCAAACGCGCAATCAGCGGAAGGACACCACCGCGTGGAAGTTTCGTCAGCTGGTCTTCACGGCCATCGATGATTGAACCAGTGGCGCGAGCCCCACTACAACAAAGGGCTCGCGCGTTCCCTTACGTTATCCGCCGTGCTCGGCGCGATAATGCTTTCGATACCCCTGAGGTTGGGGAAACTCATGGGTATACAAGAAATCGGCTATGGCCTTCAACTCGACGTCGGGAAGAGGCATGGGAGGCATCAGTTTAAACCGGCGCACGGCCCCGGGCATCAGCGTGGCATCTTCGCTGGGACGCTTCGCCCAATCGACCACCGCCGCCACAAATGCCTCCCGGTTTTTTCCGAACCGGATTTTGTAATGATCCGCAACGGCAAACACCGGTGGCGCCACCATTTCCTTGGCCGGTTCCGCTCGGTGACAAGCCGAGCAATACATCGCAAACTTGGCCTGCCCGGGGTGCTGCGCCAGCGGCTCCTCCGCTCGGTGAACAACCAATCCGACCGAGACGAATGCCATGATTTTGGCCCATGCAGACAACAATGCAGGTAATCGGAATCGAGACATGAAAGAGGACGGTTCGACCGGGCAGCGCTGCCCGGTATGCGGTGAATCAGCTGACCAGGGAAACAAATCGACCAGGACAAAGTCTCCGCCTTTTTTGGGAAAACGACGGGTGTAAGTTTGCGCATATATTGGCTTCAAAGGCTTCGGACTCAACGGATCATCTGACCGCCGGACGGGTCTAGAGCCCGTTCATCCCTGAATTCTGGTATAAACCGGAACCACCCCTAACCTGCCGCCATGCTTCGAATTCCTTCCCTGCCTGCCCGGATCGCAGTCGCCTTTTTGGTTGTAACCGCGTCCCTGATCGCATCGCTCCCCGAGCTGCCACCCCGCGTGGTCGCCCCCACCGACAAAGCCGAGTTTCGGCGTTTTGTACTCGATAACGGGATGCGTGTAATCCTCGTCTCCGACCCCAACTTCAACAAATCCGCCGCTTCCGTTGCCGTAGGCGTCGGCCAGATCGACGACCCGTTTGAACACGTTGGCCTAGCCCACTTCCTCGAGCACATGATCAGCAAAGGCAGCGAAAAATACCCGGAGGTCGCCGACTTCACCGACTACATCACGACCAACGGCGGCTACCGCAATGCCTACACCGCCAGCGACCGCACCAACTACCTTTTTGAGGTGCGCCATGAAGCGTTGGAAGGGGCCCTCGATCGCACCGCCCAGATGTTCATCTCCCCGCTTTTCCCGGATGAGGTGACCGAGCGTGAGGTCAACGCCGTGCACAACGAGGCGATGCGCCACGTGCAAAACGATCTGCGCCGCATGCTCAACGTGCGCCGCGAGCTCTACAACCCCGAGGCCGGCGAGTCCAAATTCTCCACCGGCAACAAGGACACGCTCGCCAACGCCAACGCCGACGTCGTGCGCGAGTTCTACCACCAGACCTACAGTCCGGAACGCATGGCGCTGGCCGTCACGAGCGACAAATCCCTCGATCAACTCGAGGGTTATGTGCGAGAGTATTTTTCGCCGATCAAGCGGCTCGATCTGCCCACCCTTGAACGCAAGCCCATCTTCCTGCCTGAAAAGGCCACACTGCGCATGGCGACAATCGAACCGGTCAAGGAAGTGCGCTTGCTTTACCTTGAGTTTCCCATCCCCCCGGCCCGCCCGGAATTCGCGACCAAACCAGACGAATTTATCCTTTCGCTGCTCAACTACGCCGGTCCCGGCGGATTGGTGGATGCGCTGAAAGCCGCCGACCTCGCCACCGACATCGCCGGCTTTACCTGGGATCGCACGAGTGGTTATGGCTCCATTTTTGTCGCGGCCGACCTCACGCCCCATGGAGCCGAGAATGTGGACTTGGTGATGGAGAAGACTTTTGCCTACCTCGACTTCCTGCGCGAAGCGCCCTTCCCCGCCGATTACTATTCCGACCAAGCCCGGATCGCGGCGCTCAAGGAAACCTACGAAGACCGCGGCGAAGGCACCGATCTCGCGGTGGAACTGGCGGAAGCCGCCCTCTATTATCCACTCGAAGTCGCGGAACGCGCCGGAAAGGTCTGGGGCAAGGCCGATGAAGCCACCTACCGTCGATTCCTCAGCCATCTGCGTCCAGACAACATGCTGGTAACGTTCCAAGCCAAGGGCGTGCCGACTGACCGCACGGAGGAAATCTACGGCTCCGCCTATGCCTACACCGAGGACGATGGCGAAGTCTATCAGCGCTTGGTCAATCCTTCGGTCGACACCACGTTCTCCCTGCCGGCGGCCAATCCCTTCCTGCCCGGGGAAACCGCGATCCTCCCCGAGCGCCCCCTGCCTCTCATCGATGAGCCCAACCTTTCGCTCTACTACGCCCAGGACGTGGAATTTCAACGGCCGCGCACCGCCATCCAGTTTCGTTTTGTGCCAACGCGCGACCAAGGCACGGCCGCCAACGATCTCCTGCTCCGGTTCTACCAAACCTGCATCGTGGATTACCTGGCCCCGGCCGCCACCAATGCGGACCTCGCCGGCGTCGACTTTTCGGCCGAGGTCGATCTTGAGGGCCTCAGGCTTAACGCCAGCGGTTTCAGTGACTCGCCCCTGCGCTTCGCCGAATACGTCGCCGCCCAACTGCTCACCTTCGAACTCTCGCCCGAGCGCTTCGCGTCGATGAAGGAGCTCACCATCCGCAATCTGCAAAGCTACGCCCAAACGGAAGCCTTCGGCCTCGCCCGCGATTATTCCACCGCCGTGCTGCGCGAATACTTCTTTCTGACCGATCATTCCCTGGACCAAGCCGCGAATGTGACCTGGGAAAACGTGCAGGCGGCGGTTCGCGACTTCATGGCGCGAGGAAAACTGGAGGTGGTCGTGCACGGCCACGTGACCCCGGATGTCGCCGAGGCCTCCACCCGGCGCATCGCGGCAGCGATCGGCGCCCAGTCCGTCCCCGAAAACAAACTGCTCCGCCGCAAGCACCTGGCCATCAAGCCCGGTGAAACCGTGGTGACCACCGACAACATTGAAGGGGTCAATTCGACCTACCGCGCCACCTACCTGTTGCCGGACGACACCCCCCTCACCCGCGCCACCGCGACGGTCATCGGGAACTTCATGCGCACGCCTTACTTTGACGAACTGCGCACCAATCAGCAGCTCGGTTACATCGTGGGATCGGCCTCCGGAGCTTCCCGGGATCAATGGCTCCTGCTCTATGTGATCCAGTCGAGCGAGTTCGATGCCGATACCCAACGAGCGCGCTCGGAGGCATTCCTGGCAGGACTACCGGAAATGCTCGCCAATGTGACCGACGAGCAATGGACCACACTTGTCGCCGGAGCGCGTTCCGAGTTTGAGGAAAAGTCCAAGAGCATTGCTGAAAAAGCCGGCCGCATGTTCAGCCAAGCCTATAACCACGACGGCGATTGGTCCCGCCGGGCCGACACCCTGGCGGCGCTCGACCAAGTGACCAAGGAGGATGCGGTTGTGATGCTGCAGGCGGCCCTTGATCCTGTCACCGCCAGCTCCATCGTCGTGCTGCTCAGCAGCAACAACCACGCTGCCACTGAAGCCGAGGCTTCCTTCGCGAATCGCGAGGACTGGAAGATGACCCGCACCTATCAGTAAGACGAAAGGCCTGTCCAATTTCGCCAAGCGCGCTTTTGGTGAAGGGAATAGCAGACGATGCCCTGAGCGCTACGCGCTACGGGGTCATGCCGTTCAACAAGTGAAATGCTAGCGCAGCGCATTCACTTGTTGCGGCTTGACCCCTTCCAACGGTGTTAAACGGCGTGACCCCCGTGGCGCTTGACTCCGTTGAAGCAGAAAGCCCGGTGGGCTTGCGGCCACCGGGCACCCTACATACGCAATTTGGTTCGGTCCTACCTCCGAACCAAACTGATTTCCCTACACCTTACGGCATTTTAACGCCGTGGAGCGTGTCGGGGAAAAACGTCACCTTGCCGGTGCTAAGGTCATACATGCCGCCGACAACACCAAGCTCACCGTTGTCGACCATCTCCTTGAGCACGTCGCTCTTTTCGAGGATGTTCTTCACGGTGTAACGCACGTTGGCATCGGCCACCTTTTGCACAAAGGCCGGGTTCTTGGAATTGCGGGGTTGCACCGAGGCAGGCACCTTTTTGATGGCGGGCTTGAGCTGGGCAAGCGTATGGGTCAGGTTACCCATCTCGGCTCCATCACAAGCGCCCTTGACGGCACCGCAAGTGGTGTGGCCCACCACGGCGAGCACCTTGGCTCCGGCCAGTTTGTGGGCAAATTCAAAGCTGCCGATCATGCCTTCCTCGGCAAAATTACCCGCAATGCGGCCGACGAAGATGTCACCCAAGCCGGTGTCGAAGTAGGCCTCGGGCGCGGTGCGGGAATCAAGGCAGGTAAGCACAACGCCCTTCGGGAACTGGCCGGTGGAAGTGGCCGTAACCTCGTCGGTCAGGTTGCGGTTCAGGGAGACACCGTCAGCAAAGCGCTCGTTGCCTTCGAGCAGGGCTTCAAATGCCTGCTGCGGGGTCATGGCCTTTTGGGCTTCAGCCGTGATGACCGCAGAAGCCGGCACGGCCAAAAGGGCGGCGCAGATCGCGCCCGCAATGACAGCGTAATGGGACTTGATTTTGCGTAACATAACTTTGAATACAGGTTTGCGGATGGGGTCGTCAGCGACTGCGCCGACCGATACGGAAATTCTGGGGATGCTTGCGGTTGCGCGGGCGTTGGCGCAGACGGTTTTCGACCCGGCCACGAAGGCGGCGATCGATCTCGGAAACAGCCCGGCGGCACGCGTTCTCCGGGGTATGGTCGGCAACTTCCACGGTCACATCAGGGCCGGGCACGGCGACGCTGACGCGGGCACGGAAAGGAGGGCTGTCCTCTTCGAGTTGTTCCACGACGACCTCCACTTCATCCAGCCGGCAGTGCTCGCCCAGCGGGAGCAGCAGGTCTTCGATCGCTTGATCGAGTGCCGCGGGTGGCGACATAAACCGGTATCGGATTGAAAGCATCATGGTGACGGGGGAAACGTTGAAGGAGTGGAATTTAGTTTTCGCGCAGGGCGGCGAGGACTTCCCGGGCCGTGCCTTTGGATTTCACGGCGAGCACCGGCACCGGACTGCCGTGCAGAATCGCCTCGGCCGTGCTGCCGAGGAGCGTGGCGTAGATCGCGTGACGACCACGGCAACCGATGACCACCAGCCCATGGCCGCCTTTTTCAACGGTGGCCTTCACCGCGGCCAATGGGGCGGAGGCTTCAACCACTTCGTAGTCGATTTCAACGCCCTTGGTGTCAAGGCGACCCACGATTTGACGAAGGCGGGCTTCGTGCAGTTGACGGAATTCGGAAATGATTTCGGGGCGCGCCGTTGTCGCTTTCGCTTCGCCCCAGGGGATGGTGAAAGCGTGCAGGATGGTGAGACCGGTCCCGGCGCTGTGAGCAAAGGCAATGGCCACATCGAGGGCCTGATCACTGAAGGTCGAGAAATCGGACGCGATGAGAACCTTCTTGAAGTTGGCCGGCGAATCCGGGGGAACGGATAGAACCGAACACGGTGCCTTGCGGGCCAGTTTTTCGCTGATGTAAATGTCCTCGGCCGACCGGCCGCACACAACAAGGTCGGTCTCGCCGCTTTCCGCCAAAGCCAGCACCTCTCCCAATGCGGATCCCTGTTTGACGACTTGGTCCACAGCGGCGGATTCCGGGACGTCCAGGTTTTCCGAAACCATATCCGACATGCGTTGGCTCAGGTTTTCCTCCCCCGGTTCCAACAACCATGGATACCGCGACTTCAGCCCATTGGGAAGATCGACCGGATTCCACGCATGCAAAGCGGTGATCCGCTGGGATTGAGCCAGGCGCGACACTTCCCCGGTCCACTTTAGCACGGATGCTTCGTCATCCTTCAGTGATAGGTTGATGAGCATGTTTTTAAAGCGTTGCATGGAGTAGGAATGCGTCGCGGAGGGACGGCCGGACAGTCCAAACGATACCCACGTCCAAAAATTCTACTAATATGAATATGCGAGTTGTCTTTTAGGATTTTCCTAATCTTTTCCGCCGGGATGTCGCTCCCCTTCAACTACCACCACCTCCGCTATTTTAGAGCGGTTGCTCGGGAGGGGGGACTACGACAGGCCGCCGAGAAACTGCACGTTTCCCCCCCTTCAATCTCCGCCCAGATCAAGGAACTCGAGGATTCGTTCGGTGAAAAACTTTTCCAGAAACAAGGACGCTCCAACATCTTAACGGATGCCGGGCAAATCGCCCTGCGCTATGCCGACGAGATATTTTCCCTTGGCGAGGAGCTGGCCAACGCCCTGCAACGCCGCCCGACATCGGAGCAGATGCGACTGCACGTGGGCGTGGCGGACGCCCTGCCCAAACTCGTGACCAACGAGATCCTGCGCCCGATCTTCAACCAGGAGCATCAACCGCATGTGATCTGCCGGGAGGGCAAGGTTGAGGACCTGCTTGCACAACTTGCCTCCCATCGGCTCGACATCGTGTTGGCCGACGAACCGGCTTCAAGCAGTCATGCCATTCGCGCCTTCAACCACAAGTTGGGGGAGTCGCCGGTGACCATCTGTGCATCCGAAACATTGGCCAGGTCATTAAAGCGGGGCTTTCCCAAATCCTTGCACGAGGCTCCGGCATTGCTCCCCGCCGAGTCCACCGCGCTGCGCCGCGCCCTCGAAAACTGGTTCCGCGAGATCGGGGTGCGGCCGCGGGTGGTGGCCGACTTCGAGGACGCCGCCCTCATGAAAGTGGTCGCCGCCGATGGCAAAGGATTCATTGCCCTGCCCTCCATCGTCGCCGCGGAAGCGCTCGACCGCTACGAGTTGCGGGCCGTTGGTAAAACAAAGCGCTGCACCGACCAGTTCTTTGCCATTACCGCTGAGCGACGCATCACGCACCCGGCGGTTAATTTGATTACCGACAAGGCCCGCGAGTTGTTTGGCCGTTAGGGTTGGGTTGTCTGCTCCCCCATGACGGCAATGGACGCATCATCGGATTGGCGCGCTCGCTTGATCCAACTGCTGGAAACCAAAACCCTGCAGCACGCAATCACTGCGGTGATCCTCTTCAACGCGTTTGTCCTCGGGCTGAAGGCCGGACCTGACCAGGGCGCCGGGGCTCACTGGCTGCTGATCAAGGCCGACAAGATTTGCCTGGGGATCTTCGTCGTCGAGTTGCTGCTGAAGCTGGTCGCCTATAGCGGGCGGTTTTGGCGGAGCGGTTGGAACATCTTCGACTTTGTGGTCGTGGCGGTCGCCCTGGTGCCGGATGCCGGCGTTTGGGGGGTGTTGCGGGCGCTGCGGGTGTTGCGAGTCATGCGCCTTCTCACCGTTGTGCCGCAGATGCGCAAAGTCGTCGCGGCATTCCTGCACGCCATCCCGGGACTCGGTGGCGTGGTCGCGGTCATGGCGGTTTTCCTCTACACCGCGGCCGTGCTGGCGACCAACTTGTTCAGCGCCGAATACCCGCAATGGTTCGGGTCCGTCGGCGCGAGCCTGTTTTCACTTTTTCAGATCATGACCCTGGAAAGCTGGGCAACAGGGATCGCCCGGCCGGTCATGGCCTCGCACCCGTGGGCGTGGGCGTTTTTTGTGCCTTACATCATCATTGCGACCTTCACGATTTTGAACCTCTTCATCGGCATCATCGTCTCGACCATGCAGGAACTCCACATCGGTCCGGACATAAAGGGCGGACAGATCGAGATCGAAAAAACCCTGACCCGGATCGAGAACGACCTGCAATCTCTGCGCCAAACGCTCAAGCAAGGCCAAGCCCCGCCCGGCGATTACCGTTAGTGCTTCCGCCAATAGGTCAGGCCGTCGCGAAAACACGTGTCAGGCACTTCCTCCACCCGTGACCGCAAGTAGGCCTGTGCATCACTGACCCCGGCGTTGTAGGCGAAGGGAGCGATCTCTTCCCAGATGTAGTTAAGTAACAACTTGGCTTTCAGATCGCTGGATTCCTGGTCGAATTCCTCACGCAAGTATCGCTTCAGCGAGTGGATCAGGGCATCAATTTCTTCGGCGGGGAGTTCCATGCCCGAATCCTGAACCGCGTCGGCTTCGGGGTCACGGTTAACCTCGGTTTCTTCATTGTTGTCAAACTTCGACAATAAAAGACTTGCTTGTTGTCGAAGCTCGACACTAAGGATTCCGGCCATGGATAAAGTCCGCAAAGAACTGCTGCAGGGAACCCTCGACCTGCTGATCCTCAAGGCACTCACGACCGGTTCGCTGCACGGCTGGGACATCGCCAAGCGCATCGCGGTGGTTTCCAAGGACCGTCTTTCGCTCAAGCAGGGTTCACTTTATCCGGCACTGCACCGGTTGGAAGGCCGCGGCTGGATCGCAGCCGAATGGGGGGTCTCCGATGCCGGCCGCAGTGCAAAATTCTACCGTCTTACCAGCAGGGGGCGCCGCCAACTCGAGAAGGAAATCTCCCATTGGCAGTCCTTTGCCGCCGCCATGACCGCCGTGCTCAAAATGGAGGAAGGCGCATGACCACCGAACGCTTTCATTGGATGCGCACCGTTTTGCGCCGCTGGTTCAGGCGTGGTCGCCAAGAGGCGGAGATGGACGCCGAGATGCAGTTCCACTTCGATCAACTGGTGGCGGAATTTCGCGCGAACGGCATGTCAAAGGCCGAGGCTCGATCGGCCGCCCGGCGTGAATTCGGCACCGCCGATGTTTACCGTGAGGAAGTTCGCGACTCATGGCGCCCCTCGGCCGTGGGTGATGCCTTGCGCGATCTTCGTTTCGCGGCGCGGTCGTTGCGACGGACTCCGGGATTTTCGGTGCTGGCCATCATCACGCTGGGACTCGGCATCGGCGCCAACACCGGCATGTTCAGCGTGCTCAACGAGGTGGTCCTGCGCCCGGTGCCCTTCGTCGATCCTGAACGCCTGGACTCGATCTACCGGGCGACTCCCCAAGACCCGCAGGGGAACGTCTCCGCGCTCGAATTCGCGGAATTGAAAACCGCAGTCGATCACTACGAAAGCTATGGTGCTTACGTCTATCTCGATGCCAGCATGGCGCCCCCCGGTGAACCGGCCGACATTGCTCCGGCGGCGGAGGTGACCGCCGGTTTCCTCTCGACGCTCGGGCTGCAACCTCGCCTGGGACGATCATTCCGACCCGAGGAAGCCAGCACTGGCCGCAACCACGTTGTGCTGCTGAGCGAACGCTGTTGGCAAAACCGTTTCGGGGGACGCGAGGACGTGATCGGCACCACCGTGCGCATCAACAGCCAACCCCATGAGATCATCGGTGTTCTGCCGAAAGCGTTCAGTGATTGGCGGCTGTTTGGCTGGATGGACTTTTTACGGCCGATGGACCTGAGCGATGCCAGGTGGTCGGACCGGCGTCATACCGAGTTTCGCGTCTACGGCCGGCGGGCCGCCGGAGTAACACCATCGGATGCAGCGGGTGCGATCGCCGCGTTTGGCGAAAGCCGCGCCGCAGCGTTTCCGGATGAAAATGCCGAGGCGACGTGGCGCACGGTCTTACTGCAGGACGCTGCAGCCGGCCCCAACGGACCACTGGTGCTGTCGATGCTGGTGGGGCTTTCGGGTTTTGTGGTGCTGATCTGCTGCTCCAATCTCGCCAACTTCCTGCTCGCGCGGACCATGAGCCGCTCCCGCGAGTTGGCGATGCGGTCGGCATTGGGCGCTTCCCGCGGGCAATTGCTGCGCCCGTTGCTGTGGGAGTCGCTGTTGCTTTCGTTGGGCGGCGCAGTGCTGGCTATTTGGATGGCCTACGGTTTCGCTGCCTGGTTGGCGGTGCGCAGCACCGCCGACAACGGTGACCGGGTGGAAATGAGCATCGATGCCAACGTCTTCTTTTGGACCTTGGCATGCTCGTTGTTCACCACGCTGGTCTTCAGTCTGGCCCCTTCCCTTTTCGCCCTCCGACTCAATCTCAACCAAACACTCAAAAGCGGTGGCCGCGGAGCCACTGACAGTCCCGGCCAGCGTCGCTTGCGGCAGGCGTTGATCGCCGGGCAATTTGCGCTGGCCCTCGTGCTACTGACCGGGGCCACGGTATTTATCCGCGGCCTCGATGCGCTTAATGCCCAACAAATTGGCTGGCGTTCCGACCGTCTGATCACGGCGGCGTTTCTCCTGTCGGAAGGCGAATACCCGGATGCGGCATCGCGCCGCCAACTTCATCAAGAGGTGCTGGAACGTCTCCCGGGTTTGCCTGGCATCGCGTCGGCCAGTCTTGCCCAATACCAACCCTTTTTGCGTTGGTGGGAGCAGAACAAATTCTCCGTGGTCGGCCGGCCACCAGCCGAGGGCGGACGGGAACCCGCAGCGGGGGTCAACGCCGTCTCGCCCGACTACTTCGACACCGTGGCGACGCGCATCATCGCGGGCCGGGCGTTCGATGATCGCGACCACGCCGGGGCGACCCATCGCATCATCATCAACGAAACGCTCGCCCGCACGGTGTTTCCCAACGAGAACCCCATCGGCCAAAGCCTGCACTGGCTTGAGGCGGACGGGGCCGCCGCCAACACCGAGATTATCGGCGTGGCTGAAGACGTGGCTTACATTTATCCTGAGGCCAATCCGGTGGTGTTTCAGGCTTACCGCTCCCTGGCCCAATCGCCTCCCGCCTTCATAACCCTGGCGGCGCGGGCCACCGTGGCCGACCCCGCGTTGTTGATTGGGGAAATTCGAAACCTCATGCAGGATATCGATCCCGATCTGCCGGTGACAAATCTCAAGACGGCCACCGACCGCATCGCCCGGGAGAACTACCAGCTGGGCGTGTTGCGCGACCTGCTCAGCATGTTTGCCATCCTTGGGCTGGTTTTGGCCTCGTTGGGCATCTACGGCATGATTGCCAGGCTGGTTGCGCAGCGCCACGGCGAATTTGGCATCCGCATCGCCCTGGGAGCAACCGCCGGCAACATCAATCGCCTCGTGCTGGCGTCGAGTTTTTGGATGTTGCTGTGGGGGGCCACCCTGGGGATTCTGGGCGGCATCGGCATCAGTAAATTGCTGCAGGTGGGTTTCCCCAACATGCCCCATGCTCCGGTCAGTTCGATGACGGTTGCGCTGGCGGTGTTGATGGGAGTGGCGTTGTTTGCCAGCCTATGGCCAGCCCGGCGGGCCAGTGCCATTGATCCGTGTGAGGCCCTGCGCACGGATTAATTCACGCCTGGGTGAAACTTTGGCGTGGTTTGCCGGGTAAGAGTAAGTGCCCTCATGCATCGTTCCCTTCTAATCTGCTTCCCGCTGCTGCTCGGCTGGCTTCTGCCGGCCCTTGATTCCTCCGCCCAGGATCTGCCCACCGTCGACACCGGTGAGGAGTCCGACTTCCTGCCGGCCATTCAGATGGCTCCGTTTGTGGTCGAAGGAGATAACTCCGCCATCTTCGTGCACGCCCGGTCCCGTGGTGACCGGCGTTATGCGGAAAAATTCGCCGAAGACGTCATCACGGTGACCTACGATGCACTGGGCAAATCAACCGGCCGAGGTCTCGTGATTGTTGGCCGCAAGGGTGAACCGCACCCGTTGGTGATTTTCCAAAAGTTTATCGCCATGGGTGAAGCCGGCCAGCTCGACCCGAGCGTCATGCCCTACATCGACGAGGCCAAAGCAAAACTCGCCGAATGGGAGGCCGAGGTGGAAATCGACGAGAATGATGCAGGCATCACGTTTGAGATGGTTACCGAACTCATCCCCCTGCCCCTGAAGGGTCCGGGGTCGAAACTCTACCAATGGGCCTGGCTCGATGGGTTCGACCTTGACCAGGTCGAAACCCGCTTCGCCGCATTGCGACCCGAGGATTTCGCCAGCGACCAGCTGGACGAATACAATTGGGTGTTCTACCTGCCGCCCAAGAGTGCCGTCCATCGGGTAATCAAGCGCGTGCTGCCCGCCGTGATGAAAGCCGAGAACATGGGTTTCTTTGCCCGGGCCGCCGCTCGGGGAGCCATCGTGGCGTTTCGGCCCGTCATCACCAAAGCCATGGAGGGCATGCGCAAAGGCATGCTGTTCTATACAGTGACGGACGCTCGCACGGATTTCTCCACCGAAGATATCAAGGCTCTCACGGGCGCCTACGTCGAAGTATTGATGCCTGACTTCAAGTTCGCCGGCACCAGCGCCGAACGCCGGCAGGCAGTCGAGGCCATCCAGGATCAACTCGCCGAAAACATCGAATACGCCAAGGATCCGTTCATTGCGCCGGAGCGCCTGGACGAATTCGACGCGGCGGATTACGCCGGGTTCGTGGGTGACTACTACGACAAAGGACAAAGTGAGGTGACCCACCGTTTCCGGATCGAGGACGATGCGTTCACCTGGACCTACCGCGACCAGGATCCGATGATGTTCCATGCCGCCACGGATCACAAACTCGTGCGCGAAGACAATGAGATGACGATCGAGTTTCTCGTGAACGAAGACGGTGAAGTCACCGGTGTTGAGGAACGTTGGCCCCGTCGGCGCAAGACCGTTCCTGCTCAAGCCGCCCCCATGGTCGCGGAAAAGTGAACCGGGGGCACCCCGGCATGGTGGATCCCGCCACCCGCCTCTCCTGCGACTACGGTATCAACCCCCGGATGTAGTCCACTTCTTCTTGCGAATACGGAGTGCCGTCCGCACGGAAGATGTCGTGATGCCACACCTCCGGCTCGGCGGTGAAAACTTCGCGCCATGAGGCCCACGGGTATTTGGTCTGCGTTTTCCCGTCGACCAAACCCCAGTTGTAGGCCCCCACGCGATGGCGCCGCATTATGCCGAGATGCGGATCAAAGGTGTTCTCGCTGCCCCGCGCCAGATACTCCGTGCAAACGAGCGGTCGGTTGATTTCGGCCTTCATTTCTTCGATCTGCTTCGTGAAGTCGGCGGTATCGGCGTAGTTGTGGAAGGTGATGAAATCAGAGTTCGCCAGCATGAACGCGAAGATCGGCGTGCGCTCCGACCACCCTGCGTGGTCGCGCCAGATCCCCGCCGTGACCGGCTGGCGGGGATTCACCTCGCGCGCCCAGCGAAACGCCTTGATCAGCAGGGTGTGCGCCATGGCGGTCTTGTTGGCAAGCTCCAGACCACGGTAGGAACCGGCGTTGCTGTTTTCCGGTTCGTTAAAGAGATCCCACGCCAACACCCGTCGATCGTTGGCGAAGTAGTGCATGATGCCTTTCACGTAATCCCGCAGCTCGTCATGACGTTCAGGATCACCAAGAACTTCCCGGCCCGGTGACTGCACCCAGCCGCTGTTGTGCACGTGCCGGCGCGGCGGGCGTTGCGGTCCAAGGTAGGGATGAGGATCCCATACGCCGTCAAAAAACACAAACATCGGCCGGATGCGCAGGCGCTGGCAGATCGTCAGAAAGGTATCGATCCGGTCGATGAACCCGTCGGGGTCCTCCGCCCAAATCAGATCGTGCAGATACACCCGCATGGTGTTCATGCCGAGTTCGCGCGCCCACCCCAATTCCTGGGCGATCAAGTCGGCATTGAACGAATCCGCCTGCCACATCTCGATCTGATTGATGGCGGTGCGCGGAATGTAGTTGGCGCCAACCAGCCAAGGTTGGTCCGCATACCAATCATTGATGCGTTTCTCGGGCCAGCGGCCCTGCATCGTTCCAGTCATGAGGCTCTCCGCAGTCACTGTCACTGCGGTTGTCGCCAGCACTAAAAGAATCAACAGCCGTCTCATCGGGGTCGGGTGATCGAAAGGAGTCACCAACCCAATCGCGCCGAACCCGGCAGTGCAATTCATGAAAGCCTCCATCCGTAAGTTTGCGTAGCCAAAATCATCCCGGCCCGCCGCTTGATCCCCGGCTCCGAAGCCGCCACGTTTGCTTTCCTACCGCCTATGCCTGCTCCCCGCACGCTCATCCTCTTCGCGCACCCGGCTCTGGAAAAATCACGGGTCAACAGAACGCTGCTCACGGCTGTCCAGGGTTTGGACCATGTGACGCTGCACGACCTCTACGAAGCCTATCCCGATTTCCAGATCGACGTGCCCCGGGAACAGGCCTTGGCCGAGGCCCACGAACGCATCGTGCTGCAGCATCCGTTCTATTGGTATTCCACCCCGGCTATCATGAAGGAGTGGTTCGATACCGTGCTGCAATACGGCTGGGCCTACGGCAGCGAGGGCACCGCCCTGCACGGCAAAACCCTCGCGTCGGTTATCACTGCGGGTGGGCCCACCGAGGCTTACGGCCCCGGGGGTTACAACACCTACCCCGTGAAGGACTACCTGAAACCGTTTGAGCAGACCGCCCGTCTGTGCGGCATGAACTACGCCGAACCCATCATCCTGCACGGCTGCGTCAGCTGCACCGTCGATGAGCTCGATGAATGGACCACCCGATACCGCAACTGGCTTAACGATGTATCCGCCTGACTTCCTTCTCCCCCCGCTGGCAATGGCCAACCAGGATCTGTTTGTCTCCGCCTTCGTTTACCTGATCGCGGCCGTCATTGCTGTCTTCATTGCCAAACGCTTCGGACTCAGCGCCGTGCTGGGTTATCTTGTGGCCGGCATGGCCATTGGACCATTCGGGCTCGAGTTGATCGGGGAGGAAGGCGAGGACGTCATGCACTTCGCGGAGTTTGGGGTGGTGATGATGCTGTTTCTGATCGGATTGGAGTTGAAACCCGCCCTGCTCTGGCGATTGCGAAACCCCATTCTGGGACTCGGGGGCTGCCAGGTCGCGATCACTGCCGCGGTGGTGTTCGCCATCGCCCTGGTGGCCGGATTGGCGTGGCAAATGGCATTGGCCATCGGCCTTGCGTTGGCGCTGTCATCCACCGCGATCGTGCTGCAGGGCCTGCAGGAAAAGGGGCTTTCCCAAACTGCCGGCGGCCGCAGTGCGTTTTCCGTGCTGCTGTTCCAGGACATCGCAGTGATCCCGATGCTCGCGGTCATGCCGCTGCTCGTCACCCTGTCGCCCGCCGGCGGTGGCGGGGATGATCACGGGGAGTCGCATTCGGCGTTCCAGAACTGGCTGGCCCATCAGCCGGGATGGGTCAACACGCTCCTCGTGCTCGGGGCGGTGGTCGCCATCATCGTAGCCGGCCGCTACATTGTGCAGCCCCTCTTGCGCATGGTGGCGGCAACGCACGTGCGGGAAGCGTTCGTAGCTTTGGCCCTGGTGCTGGTCATCGGCATCGCGCTGCTCATGACCACGCTCGGCGTATCCGCGGCGCTGGGTACGTTTCTCGCCGGCGTGGTGCTGGCCGACAGCGAATATCGCCACGAACTGGAGGCCGACATCGAGCCGTTCAAAGGATTGTTGCTCGGGGTGTTCTTTATCGCGGTGGGCGCCTCGATCGACTTCGCCCTCATCGTCTCCCAGCCTGGAGTGGTGGCTGCAGTGGTGATCGGACTGATGGTGGTCAAGGCCGCCATCCTTTTTGGTCTCGGTACGATTTGGAAACTCACGCTCGATCAACGCTGGCTCTTCTCCCTGTCGCTCGCCCAAGGGAGTGAGTTCGCCTTTGTTTTGCTGGGCTTTGGAGTCGCCACCGGCGTGCTGCCCGATCCCGTCGCCCAGATCCTGATCGCCGGGGTCGCCCTCACCATGGCGCTCACTCCGCTCGTGATGTTGGCCGAAGAGAAAATCATCCGGCCCCGCTTCGGCACCAGGGAACAGGTCGAGCGCGAGCCCGATGCCATGGACGAGGACGCCCCCGTTATTCTGGCCGGCATCGGTCGATTCGGAAACTTTATCGCGCGCATGCTGCGTTCACAGCGTTTGGGTGTGACCGTCATCGATCACGATTCCGATCATATCGACTACCTGCGCAAGCTGGGCATCCAAGCCTTCTACGGGGATGCCAACCGCCACGACCTTTTGGAGGCCGCCGGCGCCGCCAAGGCCAGGCTCATCATCATCGCGCTCGATGAAGAAGAGCGTATCGCCGAACTCATCACCACGGTTCGCAAACACTTCCCGCATCTCAAGATCCTCGCCCGTGCCATGACCCGGCCGCATCAGTTTCAGTTGATCAACGACGGCGTCGACGCAGTGGTGCACCAGCATTCCGGCAGTGCCATCGAACTCGGCCAGATTGCTCTGCGGTATTTGGGCGTCCGCGCTCACCGCGCCCACCGTGTGGCCCGCGCATTTTCCCGACGAGATCTCCAAGTTGCCCATGAAATCGCCGCCGTGCATCAGGACGAAAAAGCCTTCGTTTCCACGGTGCGTCGCAGCCTCTCCGAAATGGAGGACCACTTCGACTCCGAACGCACCCAACTCGACCGCTCCGTCGACGAAGCCTGGGACACCACCGACCTCCGCGCCAAAGGCGTCTCAAAATAAAGGGGTCAGGCCGTGATAAGTGAATTAATTGGGTCGAATTGACTCAAATTACTCGCTTCAGGGTTATTTCATTGAAAAATTTCATATATCACAGCCTGACCCCCTTTAAGGAGCGATCCAGTAGACGTGGTTGCTGAGGATATCTTGCAGGCCGTCGCCGCGGACGCCGTCGGTATAGATGAAAGTCGGTTGATCGGGCAATTCGTTGAAGCCCGTGGCACGTTCGATGTTCGGCATCCAGCGCGGGGAATCAGGATTGGGTTCATCCAACACCCGACTGCGAAAGGTTGCTCCACCGTCCTCGGATTGGAAAATGACAATCTCAGTGGTCACTTCTCCCCAGGCATGAGTGTCGGGCTGCAATTGCATCACAGTGCCCACAATCATTGGCTGGCCATTCTCCCCAATGGAAATTCCGCCGTGCATGAACAGGTCCCAATCGCGGTAGGCAGACGGTAAAAACGTGTTCAGCAACAAATGGTCCCATCCACCCTCCTGCGTAGGGCGAACCAAGTAGGAATGGGCGCTCTTCCCCACTTCCGCAACATAGACCAGGTGAGGCGTGCCCTCGGAGTCCACGGCCATCGATCCCACCCCAAGCACCCGGCTGTGCACCGTGCGACCACGCGCATACGAATCCCAGGTTTCGGCCGTCGCCGGAACCTCGACGGTTTCGCCATCCGCGGTGCGCCACGTCACACCGCCATCGTCGCTGGCCAGGTAGCCGGCGGTGGTGATCGAGATCATCGCGTCATCACCCGGGGTCTCGTAGATCCGGGCACTCAGATGCAAGGTTTGGTGATCCGGACTCCAGGCCAGCGACGCCGCAAACTGAGTGTAGTCGTTGAAGCGCGATTTCAAAATCGATCGCTGGTACGCCCATTCCTTCCCCGGCGCCTTGGTCCACATTTCCAATTCCCACGGTTTGTCGTCATAACTACGCCGGGCCGTCATGATGAGGGTGCCATCCGCCGCGCAGACCAGGGCCGGATAGGTCAAGTTGTATCCAACTTCTAAATACTCGGTCCATTCACTGGTGTCATTCGGCCGCACCGTGTGGCGATACCGGAAGGGGTTGTGGTGTGAATAATACACCACGTGCAGGTAGCCCTCGGCATCGATCGTCAGGGCCGGCCCACCGTGGTTGCTGGCCGCGTCACCCAGATCAACCGTCTCCGACCAATCGCCGGTAGCATGGTCATAGGTCTTTACCCGCACTCGAAATCCATCAGTCGGCGTGTCCAGCCAGCCTATATGGGTCTTGCCTTGGAAGGTGATGATCTTGGGTGACTCAATGTAGGCCGTCGCCCGGCCGGAGCCCTCCTGCGACAAAAGATGCCGTTGGTCGCCCCTCACCAGGTTAACCACAGCAAACCCAATCGCCGCGGCCAACACCAACCGCACTTCCCACCGAAACCACCGCCAAGCCCAGAATGATGAACGAGTCGAAAGGGAGGGGGGATTCGCGGGGGGTGCCATGCCGCACAGTGCGCAGACCCGACACGACGCTCAAGTTTCCACCCACGTTGGCCGGCGAATATTTTCCTGAAAATTCATTGTGAAAAACTCCCATCCACCCACTTAACGCCCACTCAACGGCAGGCATTTCCACCTCGAAGCTTGAGCCCGGCAATCTAGCCTGAATCTCGTGTCGAAACCCCGCCCCTTACTCCTCCTGCTGCTGCTTGCTCTCATGGCAGTGGCAGCCAATGGACTTCACGCCAAGCGCCCGCCCAACATCGTCATCATCTTCTTGGACGATTCGGGTTGGTCCGACTTTGAGCCGTTCGGCGATCCGCCCTATGAAACCCCGCATGTTGACCGACTCGCGCGCGAAGGCACCCGCTTCGACAATGTTTATGTGCCCCAAGCCGTATGCTCGGCCTCCCGGGCCTCCCTCCTGACCGGAACCTTCCCCGCGCGGCATCGCGTCTTTGGAGCCCATGAACCGTTTGGCCGCGGGCTCGAACCCGACATTCCCATCCTGCCGGAACTCCTAAAGCCACTTGGCTATGCCACCGCCCACTTCGGCAAGTGGCACTTGGGCGACCAGCCCGATACCCGCCCCCTCGCCCGCAGTTTCGACGAGCACGCCGGCTTGATGTATTCCAACGACATGTGGCGCCACCATCCCGGCAATCCGGAATTCTGGGGCAAGCACCCGCTTCAGTATTGGGATAACGGCAAGGTCACGATTGCCGACATGACGCCGGACGACCAAAAGCACCTCACCCGTTGGTCCGCTGAACAATCCGTCGATTTCATCAATCGACACCACGACCAACCGTTCCTGCTCTACGTCGCTCCTTCCATGCCACACGTGCCGTTGTTCTGCAGCGACGAGTTTTTGGGCAAGTCCGGCGCGGGACTGTATGGTGATGTCATCCTCGAACTCGATTGGATGGTCGGTCAGATCATGTCCGCCCTCGAAGCGCACGACCTCACGGAAAACACCATTGTCATTTTCAGTTCCGACAACGGACCTTGGGAAAGCTACGGAGATCACGCCGGCACCACCCCTTTCCGTGGCGCGAAGCGCACCGGTTTCGACGGTGGACTGCGCAGTGCCTTCATAGTGCGCTACCCTGCCGCCATTCCAGCCGGCCAACGTTCCAACACCCTGTTCAACACCGTTGATATCGTCCCCACACTACTCTCCCTCGTCGACGTATCTTCGCCGCCGGGGGAATTCGACGGAACTGATATTTGGCCGATCTGGACCAGTGCTCCAAACGCCACCAATCCCCATGATTACTACCCCTTTTCCACGGCCCGCACCTTCCAGGGTGTGATCTCGGCTGACGGCCGATGGAAACTCCACGTGCCCCACGAGTATCGCAAAGTGACCGTGCCCGGTCGAGACGGTCGCCCCGGCCGTTCCGTCATGGCTTCGATCGAGCTTTCGCTCTTCGATCTGATCAATGATCCCCTGGAGTCGACCAACGTAATCGATCAACATCCCGAGGTGGCAGCCCGACTCCAAACGATTGCCAAAAGTCATGCAAAGTGGTTCAACCAAGAGGCTGCCCAACCCTGATCCTTCCCCGCCATGACCGACCGCCCCCTGATCGAGCATCACATCCGCAAGAATGCCACGGTGGCCGCGCCGCGGACGAAAGTCTGGCAGGCCTGGACCGATCCTGCCGTGCTCCGCCAGTGGTTCGGTCGCGACGCCCGTGTCGAACTGCGGCCCGGCGGACCTTACGAAATTCTTTTTCTCATGGACAATCCGCCCGGCCTGCAGGGCGGCGAGGGCAACACCATCCAGAGTTGGGAACCGAACTGCTTTCTCGCTTTCACCTGGAACGCCCCACCCACCTTCGGACCGCTGCGGGATGAGCGGACATGGGTGCGTATCGAGCTGTCTGATACGAGCGACGGCACTCGCGTTGAACTCATCCACTACGGTTGGCGTGAAGGCGAGGACTGGCAGGCCGTCATTGCGTATTTCGAGAATGCCTGGGACCACGTGATGCGAGCCCTGGCGGAGCATTTCGCCAGGTAGAGCCGGTCTACTCCGGCACCACCCAACGCAGCACAAAACCCTTGTTGGTGCCTCCCACCACAATGACGTTTTCGCCGTCGTGCGTGGCGATCACATGGTCAAACCAGTCGCCTTCCACGCCAGTGCCCACATCACCCCAGTTTGTCCATGTCGCCCCACCGTCAGCCGTATAGTGGAGGTGTTTGGAATTGCGGTAGGTTGTGAAGATCGCCCGGCCGCCCCCGAGGCTGACAAAGTCGTCGGCCGAATCACCCACGTGTCCTTGGTTCGACCAAGTCACGCCATTGTCTTCACTGCGCCAAACATGTCCTGACTCGGTCCCGATCAGCACGGCGCCTTCCCCCAAGTAGTCGATCGCGTAGAGATACGAATCCATGAGCTGGCCCACATCGCGCCAAGTCCGGCCATCGTCGGTGCTCCTATACATGTGGCCGGCCCAGCCATTCACGACCACGCCATCCCCCACCAACTGGAGACGGTAAATCGCAAGCGGCGAAATCGGCCCGCTCACCGTCCACGTTTCGCCGCCATCGGTGGAGCGCGTAATCCGGCCGCCGCCCGCATCGGTATCGGCAACCAAGACAGTGCCCGCATCCGTCACTACCATGCCGTAGGCTTCGGCAAAATTGGTCCCGCTGTCGGCATCGTTCACCTGTCCCAAATCGCGCCAGGTCAGTCCATCATCCTCGGTTTTCCACACGTGCACCTTCGCTCCCGTCAGGATGTAGCCCACCCCTTCCGACCCAGCTGCGACGCATGTGATGTAGTCGTCCGCGCCAACATTGGCGACCTTGGTCCAGGTCTGCCCGAAGTCATCGCTTCGATAGACGTTGCTGGGATTGGGTCGGCGCGTGCCCAGGACAATTACCCCATTGCCAAAGTCAGCAATGGCATCGATTCGGCCTCCCGGTTCCACCTCAATGCGTTCCCAATCCGGAGCCGCCGACAGCAGGCCAGCAAACAGCCCCAAACCGCAAAACGTAATCCGATCGAACATGCGCAGATTCAACCCGGCATAGGCGGCTTCCACAACCCTCTCCACGTTTTTAGTCCGCCATGAAATACGGCTCCCCTCGCTCCAGTCGCATCTGGGCCTCAATGAGGCCGGGATCGATCTTGTCCGGCCACGTGCGCTGGCCATTGCGCAGCTCGCTCAGGCGGATCTCCAACGGAGCCCAGACCTGGCGGCCCGTTTCATCGATAAGCACAAAGCGCAACCGCGGGTCCTCTTGCGTGGTATCGCACTCCAACACCCCGATATTGGACGACCCGCCATAAGCCGGCCGCAGGCGCACCTCGGGGAAGCGCCGGGTCATGTTGGTCGAGGGCCGCTGGCCCAGCGGTGAGCTGATGAATTCATACAGGTCGTAACCACCGCGATCCGACCAGGGGATGGCGTTGAGCTCGCCCATGTGGGTGTCGCCGGAGATCAACACAACGCCACGGATGTTTTCGTCGCGGATGAAATCGAACAGGGCATCGCGCTCTTCGCGAAACGCCGACCAGGCATCGCCCTTTTCGCCCTTGGCATGGTTCCATCCGCTGCCGCTTACGAGCGCCTTGAAGGGAGCATCACTCCGCCGCAGCCCCTCCTTCAACCAAGCCAGCTGCCGCGCCCCCAGCAGGGTCTTGCCCGCCCCACCTGGAATGTCGTTGGGATCGCGGTGCATGCGCACGTCGAGCAGGAAGAACTCCATTCCACCGTAGTTAAAATTGAAATACACGCCGGGATTCCCCGGTTCGCCGAAGCTCGGATTGGCCCAGTAGTTTTGGAAAACCATGTAGGCCGCCGCCTTCTCCGGGTGGGTCCGGTCGTGGTTGTTCAGGCCGAAGTCATGGTCGTCCCAGATCGCCAGTTGCGGCACGCTGCGAAACCATTGCTGGAGCGGACGCACATCGTGCAGGCGCCGATACTCCTCCGCCAACACCCCGGGATCGCGCGAATCGCCGTAGATGTTGTCCCCCAGCCACAGGAACACATTCGGCTCCCACGGCCGCAAGCCCCGCCAGATGTTTTCATTTGGCGTGGTCTGAAGACGGAGGCACGAGCCGAACGCAACCCGGAACCGCGCGGCCACGCCGGTTCGCGGCGGTGTCGTGAAGGTCCATGCTGGAAGCTGGGCCACGTATTTGTCCACCCGGCCCGCCACTTCCACCCGGTAGTGGTAAGTGGTCGCCGGTTGCAGCCCGGCCAAATCGATTTTGGCCACAAAATCGACGCCCCGGGTCGGGGTGATGCCGGGTGTAACCCTCGTATCGGCCGCCTCCAGCCACGGGTCGGTGCCGTAGCGCACGGCGACCGGTGCGGAGTGGCTCACCCGCACCCACACCCGCTGACTGTCCGGCGAGGTGGCCCCGAGCATGGGGCCCTGCAGGATGCGTTCGTAGCCGTGGACGTCGCGGGCGCCGGCGCTGACGGCACCCGCGACGAACAACCCCAAGCATACGAACCAAAGGCGTCGACCGGAGGCAGGGGCAAACGGCATCAGAGGTTGAAGGTGATGCCGAACTTCGCCTTCCAATCGTAGATCTCAAAATCGTTCTCCCGCGCCGGCACGCCGGTGAACTCACGCAGGGGCTCGCTGTCGAGATTGAGGAACTCCGCAAAGATGCGATAGCGTTCGTTGATGCGGTAGCTGACCTTGGCATCGATCACGTTGCGCTTGCGCACAAATGTGTCGGTGTCGGCGGAGCCACCCACACTGCGGAGGAAATCGTCCGTCATCGAATAACCCACGCGGGCCTCCCAGCCGTATTTCTCGTAGTAGAGGGAAACATTGGCAATGGAATCGGCCTGGCCGAAGAACGGCAGCTCGTCATCACGCGTGAACAACGTCGCGGACGAATCGACGAAGGTGAAGTTCATGCTCGTGCCCAAGCCATCAAACGGCGTGGGCAGAAAAGTGAAGGGCTGGCTGTAGTTGAGCTCCACCCCTGTGACCTCGCCCTTGTCAGCGTTGGACGGGGTGGAAACCGACAACTGCCGGTAGAAGCGACCGTCAATCGTCACGTTCTCCTGCAGGATGCTGCGGTTGTAGATCGGATTATCGATTTCCTTGTGGAACACCCCGGCGGAAACGATGCCGGCGTTGGCCAGGTAATATTCCACCGACAGGTCGAAGTTCATCGACTCGAAGGGATCAAGCTCGGGATTACCCGTGCTCAGGCCGCCCACAAATTCACCCACCGGGTCCTCCACCGCATCAAGTTCGCGACGCGGGGCGAGGTCAGCGTAGTTGGGACGGCCGATGGTGCTGGTCCAGGCGAACCGCACGGCGAGGTTGGCTTCCGGACGCCACACCAGATGCAGGCCAGGCAGCACGTTGGTGTAATCGGAGCTTCCCGTCACACGGCGAAATTCGCCCTCGAAGTCACCGTCGTTGAAGAACAACTCGTTGGCGGCGTAGTTGGCGTCGGTATATTCAACGCGCACCCCTGCCAGCATGGTGATGTTTTCGGCAACCATCAGCTCGGCCATGGCGTAGCCTGCGAGCACGTCTTCCGAAGCCTCGAAGTCGCTCGCCAAGGAATCTTCCAACGAATCGAGGGGCTCGAACTCAGTGAGAGTCGGGTTGGCAGCAAAGAAGGCCTCGATCGCAGGCACGTCGAGCGTCGGCCCGTAGCGGAGAAAGCCGTCGAAGTAGTTTTCGATTTCCGGTCCGGCCAGCCCGGTCTCGCCGAGCGTAAAGCCGCCGTTGTCCGGGGAATAGTTCCGGTTCTCACGGTCATCCTCCTTGTCGCGGGTGACGAACTTGCCACCGATTTTCCAGCGACTTTCGCGGCCGGCGAAGGAGAAAGCCTTCTCAAGGTCCGCCTGGAACGATCCAACATCCTCCTGCTCAATATCGGTGCGGAATCGGATGCGGCGGAGCGGATAGTTGCTCGGATCGTGGTAGGCCGCCGGGTCGTCCGGCGTGATGGTGACGAGATCCGGGCCGATCACATAGGAGTTGGGGAAGGCGCTGCCACCGGAGCGGAACTCCCAGTCGTTGCGTTTGCCCACATCGCGCTCGCCCTCGCTGATGCCGGCCTGCCAGGCCAACTCGAAGTCGTTGGCGAAACGGTGGGTGCCCTCGAGCGAGATGGCGTCGATGGTGCCGGTCTGCTCGTAGTCGCGGAACTGGCGATTGGCGCGGCCGCCGCTGTACTCGCCGCTCGTGGCAGTCTGGTTGCTGAGGGTGCCGCGGGCGTATTCGTAGCGGTTGCTCTGGCGGTCCTCGCTGTCGGAGAACTCGTTGTGGTTGATGCGCAGGGCGAGCTCGTGATCCAGGTTCGGTCGGAACTGCAGGGCAACGTTGGCTCCGATGCGTTCACGCTCGATGGCGTAGTCGTAGGGCTGCTGGCGAAGCGGCAGCCAAAAGCCATTCCGCTGGGCCCAGGCACGTTGGTTGATCGTCTGCGACTTGAAGTCCTTGAGCGAATAACTGACGCCCGCGACGATGCCCCAGCGTCCGTCGGAATCCAACACCCGGCCGACGGAGATGCTGCCGTTGGGGGTGGTCTTCTCGCTGAAGCTGTCGTAGAAACCGGCCACCGTGCCGATGGCAAATCCCTCGGGACGATCAAAAGCGCTCTGGGTCACGATGTTGACCGAACCGCCAATCGCGTTGCCGTCCATGTCCGGGGTGACCGCCTTGATCACCTCAAGGCTGGAGATCAAATCCGCCGGCACCGAGTCGAGGGCGATGCCGCGGTTGCCCTGCTCGGAAGGTGTGCCGATGCTCAAGCCGTTGAGCGTAACGTTGTTGAGCGAGGAGTCGATGCCCCGCACCACCACGTAGCGACCCTCGTCCTGGTCGATTTGCACCGAGATACCCGGCACGCGGCGGAGTGCCTCGGCCGCATTGCCATCGGGCAGTTTGCCGAGCGAGTCCGCCGACACGACGTCGATCACATTGACCGCCGCCATCTTCTGTTGCAGCGCCCGCGCCTGGCCTTCGCGCAGGCCCTCCACAACAAAGGCGGACATCTCCAACACCTCCGCGCCGGCCGCAAAATTTAACATCGCATTGGATCCGTCCGCAATCGTGACGGTCTGGGTCACCGCATCGTAACCCAGGTAGTTCACCCGCACCTCGTAGGTGCCGGGAACAAGATCGCGGATGCGGTAACGACCCTCCCGGTCCGTTGTGGTCGTGCGGCCGGTGCCTTCGACGGACACGACCGCACCGTTCAGGAAACTGTTGTTGTTGGCATCACGCACCTGTCCGGAAAGGGACTCAGCATTCGCGATGGAAACCATCCCAAACAGGCCGCCCAAAAGGCAACCGAAGGCACGTCGTGAGCGTGCGAGAAATGAAGAAGGAGTTTTCATAGGGAGCTCGGTTCAGCTCCCGTTTGGGCCTCGCCTTATTGCCCGGTCAAACCTCGATCCGACCCGTCACGAACACGTCACTCATGTCACTCGTTCGCCGCATCGATGACACCTTTTTGGCAGATAAATGACCATCCGGTTACAGTGAAATTTCAATCAATCGACGATCCGTTAGCGATCTTGTATCAGTCTTGTAACTACAACTTCCCGCGTGCGTTTGATAATCCCGTAAAGCCGGCCCGATCCATCTGGGTCCCAGGCAAAGGCCTGGCCCTCCATGGGAATCTCCAGAGTGCCGACCCACTCCATGACTGATCCCATTTCAGGAAACCGAAGCACATGAAGCTCCTGGTCATCGTGACCCGTCACATAAAGGTAACCCTTCGGCCCGAAGGCCCCGCCCGACAAAGTGTAGTCGCCGCCGATGTGAGCGAAGAGTGCGGACGGGAAAACCCACCCGCCCGTCCGCCGCCACTGGTCGTCGAAGCGCACGAGATTGGTCCAGGTTGGGTCCCGGCTGGGTTCGGCCGCGCGATTGCTGTAATGGGCAAAACACGCGAACCACGCATCGCCCCGCCGCAACACCCAGGTGAGTGACCCAAAGTATTGTCCAAAAGAGTGCGTGCGAATCGGCGTGAGGCTTGGGGCGTCGAACCACTCCACCGATCCCGTCATCGGCACCTCGGGATAGTTGGAGTGGGCCACGACCAACACCCCGTCCTGAACAAAACCCGCGTTGAAGTGAATAATCGGCCCCTCCTCCTCATCTGTCCATTGGCCCACCTTCTCAAACGTGCGCTTGTCGTATTTTCCGATCGTACGGTTCCCGATGACGTAGAGATGGTCGGCATCGACGGCGACACCTTGGCGAGCCTCCGAGGCTTCGAATCGCGCCTCTTCGACAATTCTCCAACTCGCGATTTCCGCCGCTGATCCAATCGCACTCAAGATACCCCCAAGGATACCCGCGTAGTTTGCCACTCTCATGGCAGCCTGTCTCCGCTCAAGCCCCGGCTGCGTCAACGCCGAGCGGCCGGTGTCACCAACTCGTTGCGCAGCCCGGCCGGTTTACTCCCGGCCGGGAAGCCTTTGCAGTAACCGGCCAACATTCGTGGCGATACGTGTGCTATCGAGAGTTTCGCCCTTATCGACCCGACGTTCCAACCAAGCAACCCAGACCATGCGATCGGCCGCCACATCGTGGACCTCCACAATGAGTCGACCTTCGTGGTAGTCATCACGATGCACGACTCCCGGAGTATGCCGCCCAATCGGAGCCTCCGCGAACGGATTGGGACGGAAGCTCTGGTCAATGAGGACGGTAGATTTCGGCGTCAGGTCACCATGCATGAGCACGACGAGGTCGGCCGACTCGGCCGATGTGGCCGGGGAAAACCCTTTGGCCAACATCACGTCGCGCACCTGGGTTTGGACGAGCGGAGCCAACCGTTTGACCAATTCCGCATGCTTCACCTCAGGCCCGGGATTCGAAGGCAGGGGCACAAAGTAAAAGGTCTGGTAACCCGTAACATCCAAACCCTCGGCCGATTCAGAAAAAATCTTCGTCGGTGCACTGCATCCTGCGAGGGCAAGCAGCGCCGGAATCAGAGCCCAGGCGACGGAGTTTTTCATGGCGTGAAGACCAGCATCCGAACCCCGAAGCCTCAACCCATTCCTGCTCTTTCGAGGCTCCACATCTCCGAGGCCGGCAAAATCTTTTTTCGATTTCTGCAACTTCTCGAACAACCCACGGGTGATACCGACATCAACCCACTTATCAGTTTCACACCTTAAAAAACAAACATCATGAAAACTTCCCTCATCCTCTTCGCCACCGCCGCCGCGGTTCCCTTCTTCACCTTCGTTGGCCTGAGCGGCGTCGGCGCCTTCAGCATCATGACCGCCTTGAGCATCATCGCCATGTTGACCCTCGACTACGACAACAGCCACCAGGTCGGTTATGAAGCCAAGGTCCGGGTCCCGGCTGCCGCAGCCCCCGCAATCTCCGCCGTCAAGGCGATCTCCGAAGCCCACCCCCTCGCCGCCTGAGGTTCAGCGGGGTCTCCCGCATCATTTCTTCACTGGCCAAGCCAGTCGTTCACTCCCGGCCGGAACTCGCAGTGATTCCGGCCGGGTTTTCGTTTGGAGTGGTGGATTGCCTCCACGCGTCGCGACATCCAACGTGGCCCCATGGAGTCCCTCGCCGAGATTGCCGCCACCGATTTGCGCCTCGACATCGTCATCGATACGGACGCGTTTAATGAGATCGACGATCAATTCGCCGTCGTCTGGGCGTTGCTCTCGCCGGAACGATTTCGCGTCCGTGCCCTGCACGCCGCGCCCTTTCAAAATCAACGTGCCGCCACCTTCGGCGAAGGCATGGAACGCAGCTACGAGGAGCTCCTCCGGCTGCTCGACCTGCTGGGTATCGAACCCGGCGACAAGGTGCACCGCGGGGCCAAATCACGCTTCAACGCCGGCTCCGACGAGGAGCCCAACCCCAGTGTCGACAACCTCATCGCGCTGGCCGCATCCCACACCGCCTCGAGACCGTTGATCGTGATCGCCGTCGGCGCGATCACCAATGTTGCGGAGGCACTGCGCCAGCGTCCGGACCTCGCCGAACGGGTGGTGCTGTTTTGGCTCGGTGGTCATCCCTCGCATTGGCCGCACAACCACGAGTTTAATCTCGGCGGCGACCAGGCCGCCGTCCGTTTCATCATGGATTCGTCGCTGCCGATGGGCTGGTTTCCCTGTGCGCTCGTGGCCGAAGCCCTGAAAACCACCCTGCCGGAAATGGAGCGCTACGTGGCCGGTCAAGGTCCACTCGGCGACTACCTCTTCCAAATCTTCCGCGACTACGAAAATACCGATCTGACCGCGATGGCTTCGTCCAAGACCATCTGGGACCTCGCACCGTTCGCCTGGTTGATCAACCCGGGGATTGTCGAAGTGCGGCACGGACCACGTCCGCGACTCGGTGATGATGGTGTGTGGCAACCGAACTCAGACGGAGCCGACATCATGGAAGCCGTGCAGCTCCGCCGCGATCCGGTTTTCCGTGACCTCTTCGCCAAACTCAGCGCCTTCGCCCGCGGCGAGATCAAACCGCAACTCGGCTGATCGTGCCTGACTCCCCGGCCCGGTCACGTGACCGCCATAATCGGAATCGCCACCCGCGATCTGTCGGCACACTTTCTGCACGAACACTCCTGAGGCGATTCGCCCCAACCCCATGAACTTTCTCAACGACCTCTTGCTCAAACTCGACGGACTGCTCGGCGGCGCCTTCTGGTTTCCCTACGTGCTGCTCGGCACGGGCCTGTTCTTCACCGTGTATCTCGGTTTCCCCCAGATTCGCCACTTCGGCCGCGCTGTACGGATTGTTCGCGGCAAGGAGGACAAGCGTGGCATGCCGGGCGATACCAGCCACTTCCAAGCCCTCGCCACCGCCCTCTCCGGCACGGTTGGCACCGGTAACATTGGCGGCGTCGCCTTTGCCATCTATCTCGGTGGTCCCGCCGCGCTGTTCTGGATGTGGGCCACCGCCTTCTTCGGTATGACAACCAAGTTTGTTGAGGTCACGCTGTCGCACAAATACCGGGTCCGCACCCTGGATGGCACCATGGCCGGAGGACCCATGTATTTCATGGACCGCGGCCTCAACCTGAAGTGGCTGGCGGTCATCTTTGCGGTGGCCACGATCATCAGCTCGTTCGGCACCGGCAACCTGCCCCAGGTCAACAACATTGCCCAGGCCATGGATGCGGCCTTCGGGATTGAACCCATCATTACGGGCGCCGTCCTCTCCGTCCTGCTCGGCCTGGTGATTATCGGCGGCATCAAGCGCATCGCCGCGGTCACCGCCCGCATTGTGCCCTTTATGGCCGTGCTGTATTTCGTCGGAGCGTTGGGCGTGATTCTCACCCATTGGGACAACGTGATCCCGTCTTTCCTCATGGTGTTTGAAACCGCCTTCACCGGCAGCGCCGCGGTTGGCGGATTCCTTGGCGCGTCCTTCGCTTTTGCGTTCAATCGCGGGGTCAACCGCGGCCTGTTTTCCAACGAAGCCGGCCAAGGGTCCGCCCCGATCGCCCACGCCGCCGCCCGCTCCAACGAGCCCGTTTCCGAAGGCATGGTCGCCATCCTTGAGCCGTTCATCGACACCATCTGCATCTGCACGCTCACCGGCCTGGTCATCCTTTCTTCCGGCGTATGGACCGAGAAGCTGCCCAACGAATTCCAGGCCGCCGACATCGAAGTCGTGGCCGGCACGTGGAGCGATTCTGACCCCGCCAACCAGCAGGCCCTGTTCCATCACCTCAATGCCACCGGCGAATCCCCGGTGAGCGCCTACACCGGCCCGCTGCAACTCACCGCCGGCCGCCTCGCCGCCGACACTCCGGTGACGGTGCTCAGTTCCCGTTCTGTCGCCGAAGACGTTCTGATCAAATCCGCACAAGGCGATCCGATCACCGGTGAAGTGATGGTTCGGGAAGGCAGTTTCGTTCGCCCCAACCTGCAGATCACCGGCCGGTCTCTGATTCATTCAGCCGAGCTGACCTCGGCGGCATTTGCGCGCGGCCTGTTTGGGGAATTTGGCCGGACGATCGTTGCCGTGGGCCTGCTGCTCTTTGCGTTCTCGACCGCCATCGCCTGGAGCTACTACGGCGACCGGGCGATGGTCTACCTGTTCGGCGTAGGCGCAGTGAAATACTACCGGATCGTTTATGTGCTCGGCTTCTTCTTCGCCGCGTTTTCCGACACCACGCTGGTGTGGAACATGGCCGCGGTTGCCATCGTGCTGATGACCCTGCCCAATCTGCTCGGCATCCTGCTCCTGCGCAAAGAAATGAAGGCCACCGTGCAGGCCTATCTCGACGAAACGAAAAATTAGCGGCGGCTCAGCTCCGATCACGCAACCGTCAACGTGTTCGTCGCGGTGGCGCCACTGCCCCCAAGTCGATGACCAGCACCGTGAAAGGTTCACCGTCTGATTCGCGACGGAAGTGCTGGATCGGCTGAAAACCGACTTTCTCGCAGGCTCTGAGCGCACGCCGGTTGAAGTCGGCCACCGTCACGCGAAATCGGCATGTGCCAAACCGGCCATGTCCAAACGCGAGACCCTGTGTGATAACTGCCGGGCCCAAACCCCGACCGGTAAGATCCGGCCGCAGGCCACCACCGGTATCAAGAAAATCGCCCGCATAGTCGCCACCCCGTACCTGCCCGTCCTCGCCGAACGACCGAAACGCGATCAGGTCGCCCCCTTCCAACCCGGCAAAGAACCGGTACCGGGGATCAACGAAGCGGGCGACAGTTTCCCGGGAATCATCATCAGTGTAACCATACCTCTGATACGGAGCCGGATACCGCCAAGCGGCGATTTCCCCCGCAAGTTCCCGGGTCATTGGTTCAAAGGTCAGGTTCATCCTTGGGACCTACGGACAAAATACCGTTAAGGACAGATCTCTCCAATGTCCGGCCCAAAAAACCTTCGAAAACCGGATCTCGCCGCCCTCCATCAGTCTCTCACTATGATGAGGATGATTGATTTTGCAAGTTTCTTTTTTTGAACATCTTACATGATAATAAAATGGTTTTTTCGACTGCATAACTCCCAGACTTGTGCTGTCTTCAACCCGGCATGACATCCGACGATACCCGCCCATCTGCACTCGGTTCCCTTCTCGCCGGTTTAAGCACCGATGTTCGTCACGCCTGTCGACTCATGGGCAAAGCCAAGGGCATGTCGGCGATCACGCTGATCACCCTCGCCCTGTGCATCGGCGCAACGACGGCGATATTCTCGACCGTTTACGCGTTGATGCTCAAGCCGCTGCCATTTCATGAACCCGATCGTATAGTGGAGGTATATTCCTCGGCGGTAAAAGCCGGTCTGCACCACATGCCGGCCAATGTCCCCATCTACCTCGACTATTCGAAGAATGCGACATCTTACGAAACCCTTGGGCTTTGGTCATTCGGATACATGCTTTTGGGTGATGAGGTTGGAGTGACCCGCCAACCGGGGGCCAGGGCGACCGCTGAGATCTTTCAGGTGCTGCGGGTGCAGCCGCTTTTGGGTCATTTCTTTACCAAGGAGCAAAATGCGGAGGGTGCGGACAACGTGATCGTGCTGACCCACTCGTTTTGGAAGTCCGACTTCGCCGAGGATCCGACCATAGTGGGCCGAGAAGTGCGGATTGATGATAAAACCTATTCCGTCATCGGTGTGGCTCCGCCGCAATTCGAGGCCTTTGACGCCCGCGTGAAGTACGTCCTGCCAATGACATGGAGTGAGGAACAAGCGAATCCGCAGCGTCGCTATGCCGTCTATCTTTCCCTGTTCGGCCGACTCAAGCCCGGGGTCAGTATCGGCCAGGCCGACGCCGAGGCTAAAACCCTGGAGCAAACCCATGTTGCCGGCGCAGTGCCTCTAATTCAGCAGTTCGTGGAACGCTCAGGGATGACGATGAATGTGGGCGGCTTGCAGGAGCAGAGAGTCGATCCCGTGCGACCAACCCTGGTCATGCTGCAGGGAGGCGTGGTGTTTGTGCTCCTTATCGGCTGCGTCAACGTCGCCAATCTGCTCCTCGTGCGCGCCAACGCCCGCCAATCCGAACTGGCCATCCGTTCCGCTCTCGGAGCCAGCCGAGGAGCGATTATCCGCCAACTCATGGTCGAAAGCCTGCTGCTCACGGTTACCGGCGCTTTATCGGGACTCGCTCTCGCGTGGGCTGCCCTCCGAATCACCAATCACTATCTAGCGGAGATGATGCCTCAGTCACTGTCCGCCACGCTGGATCTGCAGGTTATGGGCTTCGCTATCGGTCTCGCAGTCGTGACGGGCGTATTTATCGGACTGATACCTGTAATTCACGTGCTGCGCACGAATCTGGCCGCCGTGATCTCAAGGGGCTCACGGGGCGTCTCCTCCAGCCGCGGGGTGCGGCTGCTAAGCAGCACTCTGGTCGTGACCCAAGTGGCGGTGGCGCTCGTATTGCTCGCGGGAGCAGGATTGCTCATTCAGAGTTTTACGCGGGCGCTCCAGGTCGATCCGGGGCTCCGGCTGGATCAGGTGGTCACCGGTCGGATTGCGCTGCCTTCGGCCTATCGCGACAGTGACGAAGCTGCTGTCGCACTCCGCGAACGGCTGCGTCAGGCTCTACAGGAAATCCCAGGAGTGAACTCGTCGTCGATTGGCTACGCCACGCCCTTCCAAGGAGGCGTGCCCATCAATGCATTCTCCCTGTTTGAAAGCACCCTTCCCCCGGATGCACCCCAGCCTGGAGCCTACCGGGTGACGGTGACACCGGACTACCGTGAGACGCTCGGGCTTAAGCTTGTCGAAGGGCGCTTCTTTGAGGAGTCCGACATGGCGTCCGAGCGCAACGTATTCGTGGTGGATCAGAGCTTTGCGCAAAAGTATTTTCCAGAGCGGTCAGCTGTGGGAGGAAGATTTGTCTTCGGTGCTCTGCCGGAGGAAATCGCGGATTGGCCCAGCATTATCGGCGTAGTCCGCAATGTGCCCCATAACGGCGTGGAGGAAAAGAGCGGCAATCCGTTCGTCTACCAATTGCTCAAGACCGGGCGGCCCGGCGGATTGACGCTTTTTTTGCACTCCGAACGTCCCACCGGTGATGTAATCAGCGCACTGCGGACGAAGCTGCGGGAAATTGATCCGTCGATCCCTTTGTATGAAGCTGGCGCTTTGGCGGACGCAGTGGGTTCTTCATTCGACAATCGCCGCGCGGTAATGCTGCTGACGGTCGCGTTTGCCGGTCTGGCCCTGTTTCTGTCCGCACTGGGGATTTACGGCGTTCTGGCCTACGACGTTTCCCAACGCACTCGTGAAATTGGGATCCGCAGTGCTCTGGGTGCCTCGCGATCACAAGTACTGAACCTCATTATCAAACAGGGATTCATCAAAACGGGGATCGGCTTGGTAATCGGACTGACGAGCGCATTGCTTCTAAGCCACACCATGACGTCACTGCTCTTTGAGGTGAAGCCGACCAACCCCGTTGTCTACTTGGCCGTATCCGCCGCGCTGCTCGCCGTCGCCCTGTTCGCAAGCTACCTGCCAGCCCACCGCGCCGCCCGCATCGATCCGTTGGTCGCCCTGCGCGACGAGTGAGGGGCCAACGATGACTCAGCTCCAACGACGCACCGCGTCGACGGTATCGTGAATCATGTGATTGAATACGATCTTCGCTTGGGGAGCGTGCTCGTGGATCAGGTTGATCAGCATCTCAAAAAGCAGCAACAAATCGGGATCGATTCGCACGCCCGCTCCCACCACCACAACATCCGGATGTTCCTTGATCAAAGCCTCCTCCACCTGGGCGGCCGCTGTTTTGCCCTGGTCGGTCAAACACCAGACGGCCCGGTAGCCTTCGCGGGTTAAATCGGTCACGACATCCTTAAATCCTGCCTCCAGTTTTTCCGCCGTCAGCTCCGGCCACTTGGCGTAGTCCACGGCGTCGGACCGCAAGCCAACCAAAAGTACACATTTCCCATGGGATTCTGCCATGCGCCCAAACTAGCACCCCATCCCCCGTCTCACCAGCGAGCGACAACAGTTTTTGCCTGGTGAATTTTGCCTGACGGATCGGATGCCCTACCGTGGGATCGCCCCTTAATTTCATGCGCTCCCTCGTTGTTCTCTCCACGCTGTGCCTCGGTTTCGCGTCGTTTGCTTCCGCGGCGAAACATGGCTTCCAACCGCAGCCCGATGACCACCTGTTGGCCGGGACCCAAAAAGCCGTGGCCTACTCCGGTTTTCGCGAGGGCCAGCACCCGGATCGGGGCGATGGCGCGGTGTTGCCGTCCAAGGCCGAGATCCTTGAGGACCTGGAGATCCTGACGGAGCATGGATTCCACCTCGTGCGCCTCTATGATTCCCACGACAACTCCCGCGACGTGCTGGAGGTCATTCGCGATCACAATCTGCCGGTAAAGGTCATGCTCGGTGCCTGGCTGGATGCCGAGAAGAGCAACCACGAGACCTGTGCCTGGCTGACCGAGCCCATTCCTCCCAAAGAGTTGGCGGCCAACCGGACCAGCAATGAACAGGAAATCCTTTCCGCCATCGCGATGGCCCGGGAGTTTGCCGGCATCGTGGTCGCCATCAATGTCGGCAACGAGACTCTGGTCGACTGGAACGACCACGGCGTGCCCGTCGAACAGCTGGTGAAGTATCTACAACAAGTCCGGGCCGCGGTGGATGTGCCCGTGACCACGGCCGAAAACTACCGGGCCTTGGTCGACCTCGCCAACCGCCTCCGCGGGGAGGTGGATTTCCTCGGCGTACACACCTATCCAATTTGGGAAGGGTATCCCATCGACAAGGCGATGGCCTACACCGAGGCAAATCTCAGCGAAGTGCAGGCCGCCTACCCCGATACGCCGATCGCGGTCGCGGAGGCAGGCTGGACCACCACGGCCAACGACCTCGGGGACCTGGCCAGCCTTGCCTCCCAGGCCCGCCACTACGCCGACCTGTCTTCCTGGACCGCGAAGAACAACATCACCCTCTTCTGGTTCGAGGCGTTTGATGAGCCGTGGAAAGGCAACCCTGACAACCCCGACGGCGCCGAAAAGCACTGGGGCTTGTGGGATGTCAAACGCCAGCCCAAGCCGGCCGTGGAGCATCTTAAGTAGGCGGACCTGCCAAGGTGAAACCAGCGAACTGAAACTCTCTCACGCGGAGACGCAAAGCCGCGGAGAATGAAATCATTGACCACGCAGGGCTGCTCTTTGTGTGCCTCCGCGTCTTTGCCCTTAGTTTCCCTGCCACTGAAACTCACTCTCTCTCCGTACGCGGTTTCTTGACCGCATTTACAGTGATTTTAGTCTTTCGGCTTTAAGACAATACCCATGAAAAAGATCCATACTTACCTCGCCACCACCATTGTTTCATTATTCGCGCTGACCGCTTTTGCGCAGGCCGCTGAATCCCATCAGGAAATGAAAAAGGAGCATGCGGCAGCGCATATGGAGCACGACAGGATGCTGGTCGAACACAGTGCTTGGCGAACTGAGCACCTGAAGGCCCTGGCCACCCTCGCGCAGGCGCAGGCCAAACTGTATCAACATGAGGCCAGGTTGGAGGCGCATGCCGAGGCGATCCGGGCGCACGAAGATCATGCCATGCACCACGGCAAGGAAATGGCGGAACACCAAGCCGCCGGCGAACACAGCGACCACGACAAGATGGTAAGAGAACACGCCGAACGCATGACCATTCACAAGAAAATGGCCGCCAAGCACGCGTCCCTCAGCGCCGAACACGAAGAGCTGATCGCGATGATCAAGAAGCTCGCTGCCGCGATGGATAAATAAACCGCGCCCAAAGCAAATCTATCCACCTACCGGTGCGGTTGCGACCATCGCCATAACCGCATTTTTTCCGAGATAGGCTCACGCGGAGGCGCAGAGACATAGATCGAGGCCTGCACTGCCCTCGCCTCTTTGCGCTTGGCCCTTCCTGCCGGTTAACTACCAGCCTTGCCCGTCGCCACGAATGCGTTGCCACAGCAGGTCCAGGGTTGCGTCGAAGTCTGCCACCTTGCGTTCAACCTGCCGCAGGGGCGCATCCGTTCCCGCCGCGAGATCATACTCCCACGCAAACGGCCAGCCGAGTTCCTGCACCGATTGCCCCGGTGCCGACGGAATCTCACCAAAGCGCAAATCGACCACAATGGCCTTGTCGTCTTTCGCTTCCACCACCGCCCACCATCCTTGGGAGAACCACTCCAGCACGGCAAATGACCGCGCCTCCGTGACCGCCTGCACCGCCTCGGCGCGCTGAGGAATCAAGCGGAAGTTGATCGGCGCATCCTCCGCATCGAACCACGACCAATAGCCGATTAAAAAACCCTCGTCGGTTTCAACCATCTGGCGCCAGAGAACCGTGTTGAACGCCGTGGCCGACATGAAGATTCGTTGCGCGGTGATGCCCTGTTCTTCCCGGGCGCGTTCAAACGCCCGGCCGGCCACCGCCTGCGAGAAAAACGACCAGCCCGTGTAGACCATTGCGAGGGCAAGGCCCACGGTGTTGAAGCCCACTCGGACTTTCTCAGACGGCCATACGAGAGCACCAAGAATGCCCACCAGAATGGGCACCGTGAACAGCGGATCGATAATGAAGAAATTGTTCGTGCCAAACCCGTATCGCGAGAACGGCGCGAGTAGCTGGGTGCCGTAGACCGTGAAGAGATCGATGAGCACATGGGTGGTATAGATCGCAAATGCGCCCCCATACGCTTGGCGCCAGGTGAGATTCCGCGTCCAAGGCATGCGGCGCAGCAGCCATGCCGTCAGCCAGGAACCGAGAATCAAAAACCACACCGAGTGGGATTCGCCGCGATGCCAGTAAAGCCGCTGCACCTCGTCGAGCAACGGGTAGGCCACGATGTCCAGATCCGGCAACGTGCCCAACGCAAACCCCAGCGGCAGGGCCTTGCGCCCCAACGGCTTTGACCAACAGGCATAACTTACAGCAGTCCCGAGCGCGGCTTGGGTGATGGAGTCCACGGAGGAACCAAGGGAGTGAAAGCTGCCCCAAGTCAAAAAGCATCCCACATTGGACGCTGGAGACTGGATTGTCTGGATCTCACGCGAAGACGCTAAGGCGCGGAGCCAACCCATTAAGGATCGCTGACACAGCGGACTGGTTTGAATTCGGAAATCAAGAAATCACGAATGAGGAAGGCCAAGCGACGCTGCTCTCACAAAAGGAAACAAAGTCAAGCAAGGCCACTCCACTGCAGAAATTTTACAGGAGCTAGCAGAGGGGAGCAGAGAGAGTGATCTTTGCGTGCTCCGCTCCGATCTCGGTTTCCTCCGTGTAAATTAAGACTGCTAGAGAGTAGCCCCGTACTTCGTTCTCTTCGTTTCCTTCTGTAAACCCCAGCAAGCTGACGGTCTGTTCAAAAATAAAGCTTTGGTGCGGATGCCCCTTGCGGACCTTCGCCAGCTTCGAGTTCATTGCGCTAAGATACGGCTCCGTTCCTTCACGCCTCCGCATGAGTCCGGAGGACAAGTGATTTCAATCGGTTCCGGTCCAAACCTTTTTATGTGGACATCCCACATAAGGCTCTTTTTCCTGTGGCCTTCCCACATAAAGCCATGCCCTCCGAAAAACTGGACCTCCTGCAAGGCACCCTCGACCTGATGGTGCTGCAAACCCTCCGAACCATGGGGCCCCTCCACGGCTACGGTATCGCCCGCCGCATAGAACAGGTCGGCTCCGGCGACATACTGCTTAATCAGGGCACGATCTACGCCTCGCTGGTTCGCCTGCTGCAGGGGAAATGGATCTCCGCCGAGTGGGGCACTTCGGAAAACAACCGACGTGCCAAATACTACGCGCTCACTGCCCGCGGCCGCAAACGCCTCGAAGCCGATGCCCGCAACTGGCAACGCGTCGCCGACATCATGGACCGCTTCCTTTCCTCTCCTCCCTCCACCAAAGGCGCCTGATGATTCCCGCCCTCGACCGTTTGCTGGCGCGCTTCCGCGCCGCCTTTCACAAACCCGAGCTCGATGCCGATTTCGACAAGGAGCTCGCCCACCATGCGGACATGCTCACCGAGCAATATATCGCCGAGGGAATGCCTCCCGCCCAGGCGCGTCGACAGGCCCGGCTCGAGCTCGGTGGCATCGAACAAACGCGCGAGCTGCACCGTGAAACCCGCAGTCTGCCATGGTTTGAACAACTGGGACTCGACCTGCGTTACACCGCGCGTCTGTTCCAACGTGAACGTGGTTTTACGCTCATTGCCCTGGCCATCATCGCCATCGGGGTAGGTCTCAACACCTCCGTCTTTAGTCTGGTCAACACCGTCCTGCTGCGCCCCCTGCCCTTCCCGCAGGCGGAACAATTCGTTTGGATCACCAACGGACCTCCGGAAACTCCCCGCGATAACCTTTCCGCGGTCACCCACCGCGTGGATGCCTACGAAGGCCTGCAGGAATCCAACCGCACGCTCGATCATCTTGAAGCCTACGAGCCGTTTTCCCTCCGCCGGACCTTCCGCCTGAACCGGGACAACGGCTCTCCTGAAACCGTCAACTCGATCATGGTTTCCCACGGCATGTTTCCCCTCTTGGGGATGCAACCCTACCTGGGTCGCTTCTTTACCGCCGAAGACGCCCTGCCCAATGGTCCACCCACCGTGGTGCTCAGCTACCAGTTTTGGCAAAACCGCTTCGGAGGAAATCGCTCCATCGTCGGCGAGACGATCCGCATCAACAACACCCCGGTGGAGATTCTCGGGGTAGCGCCCCGACTCGATGCCTTTGCCTCCTCGTTTTACCCGGCGGTCCGCATCGACTGCTACGCCCCGCTCGTCAACGACAACCGGCGCACCTGGGGCAACACGCTCGCCCTGGTGGGTCGCATGAAACCGGGCATCACGATCGATCAGGCGCGGGCCGATCTCGCGCTCGCGATGGAAACCACTCGCGCCAATCGTCCCTCCCTCGGCGACTACCCCCGTGCCAACGTTCTGGCCCTCCACGACCACATCGCCGGGAGTTTGCGCCAACCGCTGCTGTTCCTCTCCGTTGCGGCCGGCCTGCTCCTCGCCATCGTGGCGTTCAATCTGGGCGGCCTGCTCCTGGCTCGAGGTGCCGCCCGCGGCAAGGAGCTCGCGCTGCGCACCGCGTTGGGTGCCGGCAACAATCGCATCCTCCGCCAACTGTTCACGGAAAGCGCCACCCTTGTGGTCGTCGGTTCCCTCATGGGCACGGTACTGGCAGCGGGCATGATCTACTTTCTCGCAACCAAGTCTTCCGTCGCCATCCCGCTCTTGCAGAGTGTGCGGCTCGATGCGGCGAGTCTGGGTTTCACTTTGCTCCTGAGCGCGGTCACCGCCGTGTGCTGCGGCCTGGCACCGGCCTGGCGGCTCAGTTGCCGACGCGATCCCGGTTTCGCCGCACTCAAGGACGAAGGCCGGGGCGCCACGGCCTCCCGCGGCATAATGCGGGTTCGCTCTTTCCTGGTGGTGACAGAAATCGCCCTGGCCTGCGGTCTCGTGATCACCGCCGGGCTGGTCATGCGCAGCCTGCACAACGTGCTCGAGCTTGAGCTCGGATATGAACCCGAAAACCTCACTGCAGTCCGGATCGATCTGATCAGCAGCGACGAGCATACCGCAGACTACCTTTATACCATGATTGACCGGGTCGAAGCCCTGCCCGGCGTATCGGCAGCGGGATTCACAGATTGCATACCCATTGAGCGGGACCGCAGCTGGGGTATTTCCGCTTTGGATAATCCTGAGGACGAAGACAGTCGACGTGACGGCACCGGGGCGCACGTGCGTCTTGTCTCTGCCGGCCTGCTCGAGGCCATGGGGACACGGATTATCGCTGGTCGCAGCTTCAACCGCACGGACGGCGCCGACCGCGAGGCGATTATCATCAACCAAACCCTGGCACGACGCTTCTGGCCCAACCAATCCGCCGTCGGCAACTACGTCCGGCAAAACGGCAATGCCATGAGGGTGATCGGAGTCGCGGAGGACGTGCGTCACCGCGGGCCGGAAATCACCGCGGGCCGCGAGATGTATATGACCAACCGGTCATGGGGCGGAACGTCCTGGGACCTGATGATTCGCAGCGCCCTGCCACATAATACGCTCATGCGCAGCGTCCGCGCCACTCTGCAGGAAATCGATCCCACCCTGCCCCTTACTCAAGCCCGCGAAATGAGCACCTTGGTCGATCACGCAAATTCCGCCCGCCGATTGATGGCATCGCTGGTTACCGGCTTCGCAGGCATGGCACTCGGGTTGGCCGCCCTCGGGCTTTATGGTGTGATCTCCTACACCGTGACTCAGCGCCGCAAGGAAATCGGCATCCGCATGGCCCTCGGCGCCACCAGCGGCAGAGTCAGTCGTGAGATCGTGAGCCGGACCCTGCAACTCACCGTCTGGGGCGTGGGCGTGGGCCTGCTCGGTGCCCTCGCCGCTGGACGCCTGATGGATGCGATCCTCTTTGGGGTCAGCTCATTCGATCCGATGACCTATGTCATCACCAGCTTGAGCGTTGTCGCATGCTCCCTTTTCGCCGGCTATCTCCCCGCTCGCGAAGCCTCCCGCATCGACCCCGTGCACGCCCTGCGCACGGATTGATACCCCACGTTTCCTACCACGCCATAACCCCGCATGGCTCCGCATGAGTATTGGTCTTGTCCCTGCCCTCAGATCTTGCCGGTCGCCTCGAGGGATTTGTGCAGCTCCTGCTGGTAGGCTTCGCGGGCGGCCTCGTCGGTCTGCGCACGATCAGAGTAGTAGATCAGCCCCATCGCATTGCGGCTCCGGGTCTCGGAGGTGTTTCCATCCGCCCAGTGCACGGTCATGGCATCATGCACGAGCAGATCACCGGCCTGGGCGCGCATGACGGCTTCGGTGGCTTGGTCGTCCTCGGTCGGGAAATCCTGGATGCCTTGCGAAAATCCGAGGGTGGTAGTGCGTGAGTGAATACGCGTTCCCTTCAGGTGCGAACCCCGCGCGTAGCGCACACAGCCGTTTTCTTCATCCACATCCTCGAGGGCGAGCCACATGGTGCACCCTTCCATGGGCGTGATCATCCAGTAATAACCGTCCTGATGCGGCGGGGTGGGCTGGCCGACCCTGGCAGGCTTGTTAAAGAACTGCATGTTCTGGGGAGCCACGGCCCGGCCCAACAGGATTTCCGCCACCTCCCGGAAGGCCCCCTGGTTTTGCATGTCGGCAAAGAAGGCATCGTGTTGGCTCATGCGGATCAACTGCTTCAGCGTGGAGTGATCGTCCTTCGTCTCGTAGAAGACGTCCTCCTTGGGCAGGGAAGGCGCCACCTCATCGATATAACGCTGGAGGTTGGCTTTGAGCGTCTGCAGTTCGTCGGCGTTGAGGAAACCACGCAGGGCGACATAACCATCGCGATCGTAACTTTCCTTGAGCGACTTGGCTTCTTCGGGGGAATATTTCATGAGACGAGATTGGGGGACTAAAAGACTGGAATACGGTTCAGCCTTAACTGAGGGAAGATACTCCCAAACATGCCATCAAGCAATCGGGTTGTGCACGCCGAGGAAGGGACCCTGAAGCGGTCGGAGCGCAAAAGCCAAAGATCGTGGCAACCTGAGTTCTGGCAGGTTATCGATCGAAGAAATCAACGCAAAGCCAGCCAACCAAACGCGATGGCGTAAATGGCACACTGCAGCCGCAGAAGGATAAACCCGAGTCGCAACCACATGGTCTTTAACTCGGACTTCACTCCGATCCAGGGCAGCAGGACAAGACGACCTCCCCACCACAGGGCGATGGCAGCACACCACATTCGCGCCAGGATGGTTCCTTCCACCAATTGGGGGGCAAATCCCACGCAGACGATTCCGAAAAATGCAATCACCGCTCCGATCGCAGCGTTTTGGGCGATGGCAAATTTTCGATGCATCTCGGAAAGACGTTCCAACCCCGCGTCCCAGTCCGCCGGTATCGGAGTGCGCACCGCCAAAATCAACGTCACCACATGAAACACCCCCGCCAAACGCACTCCCAGTATCCACCATTCATCGTCCATATCGGTGTTGGATGTAACTCCCTACCACCCGGTCGTCACGACTTTGGGTGGCTGTCTTCATTTAACAATGAAGCCGCGGGCTACAACCATTGTCACGTAATACGTGACAGTCGGCGGGTCCTCCGGAGACAATCACGCCTGGCCCTATCGGCGGCACGCGGGCGGATGGCGGAAAGTCGGATGTTGCACCAGGTGGAGGGGGAGAGGAAGCGACCCGGTCGGTGCAGTGATGTCACTCATTGTCGGCGTAAAGCCCGACCCACGTTGAGGGAGCAACCTGTTTGTGGGTCGGGCTTTATGCCCGACAACCTGTGCTTCCGTAACAACCGCGTGCCCCTCAGATCCGCGATAATCTGCGTGATCTGCGGTTAAAAAAACAACCGTGCGTCAGCCGCGTTGCCGCTCAGCTTTCATGGCCAACTTCGTTCAAGGCAAGTCCCACAAGAGGGCAGCCTTCACCAGTGCTTTGACCGGGCGGTGAGACTTGCTTGAAAAAAAATCCCCGGGCAGACCACGCCGCCCGGGGACTGAAGCAGCTTTCCCTCAAATCAATCGTTCACGGCGTGATCTGAGTGACTTCCGAATCAGCAGCACGGCCATTGATATCGATGGCCTGTACATAATAATAGTAGGTGGTGCCGTCGAAATCGACGTCGGCGTGGTTCCACTGGAGTGAGGTCCTCGGGAGCGTGGTTGCGAGCGTGTATGTTGTCCCATCGGTGCTCGTGTAGACATCGAAGCCTGCGATATCCCAGGTGGGGGTGCCGAACCAGCGCAACAGGATGTCCCCTTTGGTAGCATCGTTCGGATCAGGGGTGTCATCCAGCCAGAGCGTGCCGGGTGCCGTCGGGTCGTCTTCGTCCGTGATGGTGAGCGCGGTCGCAGTGGCAGAGGTCGCGGATTCCGTACCACCCGCATCAACGCCCACCACTTTGTAGACGTAGGTCTTTCCTTCCTTCACCGTGTAGTCGAAGTGCTCATACTCCGGGCTGGAATTTCCGGTCAGAGCCGTACCGTTGTAGAACGGGATGTCGATGGGGCCTTCATTGATTTTGACCTTCGTCAAGGATTCCAGGTTTTCCTCCCAACGGTGGATGTTGTAGCCGACGATATCCGCGGTGTAGTGCGGCCCCCAGACCAAACGAGCGCGGATATTCTTGAAGGTGCTGTTGAAGGAGGTCGCCAGCTGCGGCGTGCCGGGCGGCGTGCCGGATTCGCTCAGGACGGAAGCATCCTGTTTTTCGCGAACGTATACGTTATCCACATATACTGTTCCGGCTCCTCCCGTGTTCTCGAAGTCCAGACGCACCCGCACGATTTCAGTCTCTCCGCTCACGTTTAGCACGTCGCGATAGGTGATGAATTCCTCGCCATCGAGATCTGAAGGAAGCGTCATCCAGGCACTATTGTTATTGCTGGTGCTGGTGCCATCACTCGTCTTGACCTGCATCCGGTAGCGAACCGACGTCGGCGAATTGGAGTTGTTGCTTTCATAAGCGACGCGAGCGCCGATTTCTATATCGCCTACACCAGAAGGCAAAGCAATGCCGAGATCGGCGGTGCTACGCGTGCGGGTGGTTTCATTCGCCAAGATGTTTCGCGAGGCAATGAAGCGCCCGCCGCCATTGCTCGGCACGGCCGCAGAATTTTTACCCCAGTCCGTATTCCGAATGATCTGCCTGGTCACAGGATCGCTTGCGGAGCCAAACTCAGCGCTGCCGGTCTCGAACCTCTCGTAAAAAAGCGAATCGGCCGCGAAGAGACTGGCCCAACCCGGGATATCCGTCGTTCCACCGACTCTCCAGCCAGTATTGCCGTTCGAATCCGTATACAGCTGAACCGTTACTGTGTTTCCATCCTTGTTCTCATAAGAGTAATTTGGCTGAGGCGACCACAAGGCTTCACAATAATCCACGAAGTCCAGGAGCAGCATTTCATCGATTCTCTCCTGATGCAGCAGAGGCAGCAGACGATAGAACCAAGTGACGCTGGAGGTGCCTTTGGCCACGCTGCCGTTCGACCAGAAAAAGAGACTGTCATCATCTACATCAAAAGGCAGAGGTGGCTGGCCTTCCGGATCGAAGTTGTTCC
Organism: Opitutaceae bacterium; assembly: GCA_028280945.1. Lineage (GTDB taxonomy): Bacteria > Verrucomicrobiota > Verrucomicrobiia > Opitutales > Opitutaceae > Actomonas. Next base: position 32,585 of record JANQKV010000013.1, on the reverse strand, counting down.
GGTTGAGCAATCGCTCGAGATAGGTGGTATCGTCGACCTCCCATTGGGTCACGACGTCGAACCACTCGTGACACACCTCTTCGAAAAGGTCGCGCCAAAGACCGGGCCGGATCTGATCCATCACCCCTTTGAAAATCTCACGGCCGCGGTCGTCGTCGGAAAAGAAGTTGAAGGGATGAAGCGTGCGCTGCGAATACCCCTTCTGCTTCACGCCGGCCCCGTTGTCGCGCTGCTGCATCATCTTGATGTAGGTGGCCAGCAGCGTCATGCCGTGCGTCTCGCCGGTACGGTCCGCCGCGGACATGAGGTGGTTGAGCTGGTAGTCCCAATCCAGCGGGGTGTTCATGTTGCCCTGGATGCGGGATCCCGTGTTCATGACCAGTTGCACCGTATACCACTGGTTGGACTCCATCTTGCCGATCGCCTCCGGTTGCCCGACGAAGTGGTCGCGGTTGTCAGATGCGATGTGGGCCGCCAAACCGAAGACGCCCGCCAAATTGTTGTCTCCCGGGATGCTCATCAGCTCCTCGGTGTAGTTTACGTGGCCGGCGTTCACCATGGCCGTCGTATCGTCGAACACCGTCTCCAAGCCATTCGCGCGGACACCATCCATCATCTTGACCGCTCGCCAACGGCCCACCGCCGAAATGATCTGGTCACGCTCGGAAACGGGGCTATCCGAGCGATTCAAAACCTGCTTGATCTTGTTGTTATAGCCTGAGGGGGGCGTGTTCGCCGGGAGGCGGTAGGGATCGAGCCAATTATCGATCGCTTTGTAGAAGTCGCCGACTGTCTCATTGAGCTCTCCGTTGGAAGCCCGAGTCGCGGCGGCGCCGTTATCAATCGCCGTACGATAGTCATCCTTGGCATCGAACAGTGTATCGATACCGCCGGTTATGCCCTCAGCATAGTTCGTATTGTACCAAAGGTCCTCCAGAGCGTGCTTGGGCAGCCATTCGTTCCAGTCGGGAAACTGGAAACGCACGGGAATCTCCCGCACACTAAGCGGCGTCTTTTCCTTTTCGTGGTCAATTACCTGGGCAATTTCGGCCACGGCGCCCCCACCGGGGAAGAGCGCATCGAAGACTTCCTGCTCGGTGGACACCACCGCGCCCAAACCGGCCCCCGCCATCCAGGCCTCGCCCCTGGCCGCTGCCTGGCCGGGCCTGTTTGGATCCAAGCCTGCTCCGGGCTGAAAAGGCGGATTCCACGGACGCCCCGGGTTGGGATTACCCAAACTTCGCAGGTAGGAGACGATATCCTTCGCATTATTTTCTGAGACCCCATGATACATCGCCCGGGAAACGATGGCATCGTTGGAATAATTGAAGTAGATCAAGTCGCCGCCGTCGTCGAAGTGACATGACGCACAAGAAGCGAGTATGACCGTTTCGTTGATGGGGTCGCTGATAAGGTAGGCGTCGTTGGTGCCGTTGCCGTCCTTGTCTTTGTCAAATATCGAGCTGTCCCCCTCCCAGAACTTCTCGCCGTTGCTGATACGCGCATTGTTAGTCGAATACGGCGACCACTGCGCACCCGTCACCGACTCCGTATCCGCGTGGAGCACTTCCCCAGCCGTCAGCAGGCTGTTCAAATTGTCGTCTCTAAGGTCTGCATCCAGGACACGAATGGCGTTGTTGTCCCCATCGGTGCCGTTGAGACGCACCCTGATCACGTTGTTCGTCAGCAGCGTGGAATTGGACAGATCGATCAGAAAGCTGATGGTATGATTGATGCCACCGATGCCACCCTGAGAGTACTCCGGCTCCATCACCAATACGGTGTGGTTGTAAACTTGAAGATAGGGGTCGCTGTTTACTTTGACCGAGAGCTGACCCCCGTAGCGCAAGCCGTGGACCTGAAGGTAAAGGTACTCGACATCAGCGATTTTGCTCGAATCAAGCGCCACATTAAAGCTTTTGCTGATTCGGGTCGCATCCGTGGTAAACACCCGGACGGGCATCTGCACGGCGCTGGTTTTTGAAATCACAAGGAGATTCAAACCAATAAAAGCAGCCGCCAAAAGCCGGGCGCCTGGAGCCGGGCGGAGACGCGCGGCAAGAGTTAATAAGTTAAGGGACATCATTGGGTAACTAAGTTAGGGGGTGAAGTCGCCTTGCAGGGAGAGCGTCCGGGAATCGGCAGTCGGTCCAGCGCACAGGGACGGCTCTCCATCGACATTAAAAAACCCGCGCGACGACGCCTTGGGCGCGATCGAAAGTTTGGATGTCAAAAGAGGCTGAACCAACGCAGTGGCAGCGACTTTGGGGTAGGTAACGCTAACACTTAGCACGGGGAAGGGTACTTGGTTGACGCCCCGATTGAGCGAAAACTTATGGCTGTATTATGAATTCCCCTACTTTTCCGCCACGCCCCCATACAGGGAGCACACGCCGGCGGTCACCCATGCAATTGACCTGCAACCCCCTTTTCGGCTCAGGACAGGCGGACTGGATATGCCCGGAATTGGCGACAGAATATCACACCGCCCTGAACACGGAGTCCGGTCCTTCCTGCTGCCCTACAAAACTCCGTCCAAAAAGCACACTTACGGAGTAAGCAAGTCGGAGCTCGCGGAGTATCCCACCAGGTCGAGGGACATTCCCGGTCTTCCCACTCCTGCCGGACGATATGCCCTTATCCCCAATTTATTCGCATCAACATGACTGACAATATGTTAAAAAAAACAATCAAGGCCATGGCCGGACTGTTGACCCTGGGCGGCACCCTCCTGTTTACCGCACCTCTCTCCGCGGAAGATGACCAAGTCTTCGACGCTCCTGATCAAGCAATGTGGCACGCTCCCTCCCAAACCTGGTTCGTTTCCAGTCTGGGCGGCGGAATCTCCCTCGACCGCGACGGTTATGGCTGGGTCAGCCGCACGGACGCAAAGGGAAAGATCCTGGACCCGTTCTGGGTCGGCAAGCACGAGGGGATGCATGCTCCATCCGGAATGATTGTCACCGATGATTTCCTCTATGTCTGTGATCGGGACGGGGTGCACAAAGTCGACATCGCGGCCGGGAAAATCGTCGACTTCTTTCCCACCCCCGGCGGCGAGTTCATCAATGACATCGCGATGGATGCAGCCGGGAATCTGTATGTGTCCGATTTCTTCGGTAATCGCATCTACAGGCTGCCGGCCGAAACCCGCAAAGCGGAGATTTGGTTGGAGACCGACGCGTTGCAAACTCCGGATGGATTGCTCGTGGACGGGGACAAGCTGATCGTGGCCGCATGGGGTCCACTGAGTGACCGCGCGACCTTCGCAACCTCCAAATTGGGCGACCTGCTGAGCATCGACCTGAAGAGCAAAAAAATCACCACCCTTGTTCCCACCCTGGGCAACCTGGAGGGCATCACCAAGGCCGGTGACCATTACTACATCACGGACTGGGCCGCAGGTAAGCTCATTGAGGTTAACGCTTCAACGAAAGCCGTACGGGTTCTGATCTCGGGACTCTCCCATCCCACCGATCCCGGATTCGCCGAAGAACTGGGCGTGCTCGCATTTCCGCAGCATGGCACCAATCAGGTGCTGCAGGTGAATCTGGGCCACCCCTGAAACAGGGGAGAAATCCGCACCGCCCTGCCGACGGGCCAAGCCGGAGGAAAAGGGACCGGGCAGACCAACAACAACGAACGCCTTACTCCCCTCCCGCGGGCTTGGCGTAACTGACACCATGGTTGAGCAACAGGATCTGGTGATCCTGCAGGAACAACAGCTCCCGGATCAATTTCGCGTTCATGCCGGCACGTGGCCGGGTGACCATGTTGGTGCCGGCACAAAACAACGAGATATTCTGCGAAACGATTCCCGCGCTGATCGCGCCCCACTCCAGTTTCTTCGCCGCGGTGCCTTGAGGGAATTTCGATACGTCGGATACCAGCACGAGAAAGACCGGCGCTTCCTTCAGTCCTTTTTTGCCTCTGGACACCAAGTCCCGGTGATCACCGGGCTCGAACAGATGCAGCACATGCTCCCGGGCCTCGTAAAAGTACACACCCTCTTCGAGGAACACATACAATTCGATGTCCTGTGCGTTGTAGGCGGAGGGGGCCGTTCGCTTGCCTTCAGCGGGCCGGTTGACGCCGTAGGCCGCCCAAATCAAGTCCGACAGATCCTGCCAATCGAGTTTACGTGAATCGAACTCCTTGACCGAAGCTCGCCGTAAAAACGCCTGCATCACAGCAAGGCCACGATCCAGATTGGGAGGATTGAACGGCCGGGAAGAAGTGGATTCCGCCCTCACCACAAGGCTGAACGACAGGAAGACCAGGACACTGATCGGGATTTTCATGCGCAGAGGCTGAAACAGTGGTTTTCGAAAACATGGAAGCAGGTTCCGGCTGTCTCATGAGCTCAACCGGACAAAGAGGAAACGGCCGCCCACCTGACAATCTTACGGGAAAGCGCCGCCATCATCCACCACCAGCACCGTAAGTTTCACCGCCGGGGATACGTTACCCATGTAGGACCCTCGCTCCCCGCGGGTCCGCCAAGTCATTTAACTCATATCAACTCCCCTTCTGATGCCTCACGACCATGCCCTCTCTCGTCGCAGTTTCCTGCAAAAAACCACCCTCGCATCGGCCGCAGCCGGCGCCTTCCCCGCCATCATGCGCGGCAAGAAAGACGGCATCGCCTCCACAAACCGGGTGAACATTGCCATGATCGGGGTCGGGGGACGCGGTCGCCGGGCCTTGGAAGCACTGGTGGATGAGAATCTGGTCGCGTTTTGCGATGTGGATGAGAACCGCGCCGCGGAAAGCTACGCCAAGTATCCCGATCTACCCAAATTCCGAGACTATCGTGAGATGTTCGCCGCCATGGGTGACAAGATTGATGCCGTGGTGATCACCACCCCTGACCACATGCACTTTCCGATCGCCATGACGGCAATCAAGCACGGCAAGCACATCTACGTCGAGAAGCCCCTGACTCACACCGTGGAGGAAGCCCGACTGCTGACGGAAGCCGCCCGCGATGCCGGCGTCATTACCCAGATGGGCAACCACGGTCACAGCAATGAGGGCACCCGCTTGACCAAGGAGTGGATTCAGGCGGGCGTGCTCGGCGAGGTCCGCGAGATTCACAGCTGGACCAACCGTCCGATCTGGCCTCAGGGACTCAAGGTTCCGAACCACAGCAAAGCCATCCCGGTCGTGCCGAAGACCTTGGATTGGGATCTCTGGCTGGGTATCGCCGAAACACGCGCCTATGATCCGGCCTACCTGCCGTTCGCCTGGCGGGGCTGGTGGGATTTTGGCTGCGGCGCTTTCGGCGACATGGCCTGCCATATCATGGACGCCGCCTACTGGGGGCTGGACCTGGCTGCTCCCACCGCCATCGAAGCCTATTCGGCCAACAACACCAGCGTCAGTGCGCCCACCAGCTCGGTCGTCACCTACAAATTCCCCGCGCGCGGATCCCTGCCCGCCGTAACTTGGAAATGGTATGATGGCGGCCTCACCCCCACCTTCCCGGCGGAGTGGGAAGACGGCCGCAAATACTATCAGGACGGCAGCGGTACCCTCATCATTGGCTCCGAAGCCAGCATGGTGAATTCCCTCTACGGGGCCAGTCCACGCATCTTTCCGGAATCAGACATGCGCAAGATCGCGCCGAACCTGCCGCCCAAGACCCTGCCGCGAGTGGAGACCAGCAACCACCACCTGGCTTGGTGCAATGCAATCCGCGAAAATCGCCAGCCTTCCTCCAATTTCGAATACGCCGGTCCGTTCACGGAAACCGTGCTGCTCGGCAACGCCGCCATCCGGGCCAATCGACGCCTCGATTTCGACGCCGAGAACGTGCGTTTCACCAACTACGAACCGGCCAATCAATACCTCACCAAATCCTATCGCCCCGGGTTCATGTAAATCCCGGCGGAAGCGGGAAGCACGTTAGCGCAGGGAGGCGCCTTTGGCCGAGCCGTGAATCAATTTCAATCGGTGCACGGGCGCATCTTCAGCTCACCCATAACTTAAGCACCAAAACCCAACCCAGCCACTCATGAAATCACTCCTCACTTTGCTGGCACTTTTCAGCCTCTCCTCCTTCGCCCGCAGTAAAGCCGAAACCAACTTCTCCACCGGCGTCATCGACTACGGCATCGTGGTTGAGGACATCGAGAAATCGGTGGAATTTTATAAAAAAATCGGCCTCGTCGAACTGACGTCATTCGGCGTGCCCGGTAAACTCGCCGGCGATGCCGGGTTAACCGACTACAAGGATCTGCAGGTTGTGATGATGACCGCCACCGGCTCCGAAAACGATACCAAGGTCAAACTGATGCAACTGCCTGGTTCACCCCAAAAACAGGATCAAAGCTTTATCGATTCCACCTATGGGATGAGCTACCAGACCCTCTTCGTGAAGGACATCAATGCGACGGTGAAGATGCTCGAGGAGAACCGCATTCCCATCATGGCCAAGGGGCCGGTTGATCTCACAGGAGCCGGATTCGAAGGCGTCTATCTGATCCTCGTGCGCGATCCGGATCAGAACATCGTCGAGTTTGTAGGCCCCAGGCCCTGATCATGGCCTTTCACCCGACGCGGTCCGACGAACCCATCCCGTCGTCAAAAAAAATTGCAAATACCGCGTTACCTTTTCGTTGCCGGGGACATTACCTAACAACCCCTACCCCCCTCCCGGACCTTGCCTGCCCCATCCGCTGAGTTCATCCAGCTCATCACGAGCCACCAAAGTCGGTTGTATGCCTACACCCTGTCCCTGTTGGGAGACCGGCAGCAAGCCCAGGACGTGATGCAGGAGACCAACCTGATCCTGTGGGAAAAATCCGATCAATTCCGCCCAGGCTCCAACTTCGCGGCGTGGATGCTGAAAATCGCCTACTTCCAAGTGATGACCCACCGCCGCCGCCGGCGCAAACTGGAGCAATTCGTTTTCGACGACAACCTGCTGGAAAACCTGGCCGCTGAATCATCTGCCGCCACCGACTGGCAGGAACGGCAACAAGCCGCCCTGCAGGCGTGCTTGGAGAAATTGCCCGAGCGCCAGCGGGAAATCGTGCATCGGCGATACTCCGAGGGGTATTCCATCCGGAAACTGGCCGGGCAGCTGGGAGCGGCCGCCCCGGCCATCAAGCAGACTTTGTTTCGGGCCCGGTCCAATCTGATCAAGTGCGTTCAATTTCGCCTGCAGGAGGGCATCTCATGAAGAGGACAGCCCTCCTGTCGCCCGAGGAGGCGGACCTCCTCATCGGAGAGGTGATCGACGGCGGGGCTTCGCCCGCTCAACAAGCACAGCTCGCCCATCTGCTGGCCACGGATCCCGCCGTCCGGCGGACCTATCTTGAGCACTGCCGGATGGAGGCGTCGTTGGCTTGGGAATTCGGGGTATTGGGCGGCGAAGCGTTTCCCACGGAACCCTCCCCCGCTTCCCGCGGGGAGGCCAGAATCCCGGCCCTGCCGGTCTCGTGGTGGAAACCGCTCGCATGGGCCGCCTCCCTGATGCTGGTCGCCACAACCGCCGGGTTGTTTGTGCCCAATCTGCTGAGGGAGGCCCGTTGGAACGCGGGGGGAGCCGTCGGAATCGTCGACCGCTATGCCGGAGGCAGTCTGGCGGTGTCCAACACCTCCATCATCCTGTCTCCCGGCGAATCCCTGCGGGCCGGCGAGTATGAACTGTCCGGCGGTTTCGCCGGCCTGACCTTGGCCCAAAACGTCTCTCTCATGATGGAAGGTCCCGCCCACTTCCAAATCGTATCAGCGGGTCGGTTGATACTGCACCGGGGGAAACTCGCCGCCCGGGTTCCACCGGAGGGGGTCGGCTTCACGGTCGAAACCCCCCATGCTCAAATCGTCGACCACGGCACCGATTTTGGGGTCGATGTCTCGGCGGACCGGACCAGCGAGATTCACGTCTTCGAAGGAGAGGTCGAAGTTCAATCCCTGGCGGCCACCACCGAACCCCTGCGGCTGGGCACGGCCCAAGCCACCCGCGTGGACGCCGCCTCCGGTTCACTGTCCGGCATTGAACTCGATCAGGAGCGTTTCCTGCGCAGCTTCGACGAGCCCTCCCTACCCTATTCCCGAAAGGTGAAACTCAAAGACCCCGTGGCCTACTACCGCATGGCCATTTCGGAAGACGGGCTGACCTTGTTGGATCGCTCCACGCACTCCCGCCACGGCCGGATCATTCGAGGCGACCTGGACCTGCCGCCCATGGTCCCGGGCCGGTTTGGCGCTTCTCTGCGGACTGAATCGAAGAACTTCGGCTGGGTATCCGAAGGCCCGACCTCTGAATCGGGCCTGCTCACGCTCACTACCTGGATTTATGCCAATACCCGGGTTCGCTCGGCCACGATCGCCCACACCCAGACGCCCGCCGGCCCCGGCCAGTTCCGTTTGGGGCTCTTCGGTGATCAGGGCGGGTTGGCCGTCGAGGTATTGGACCTGTCGGGGCAAGTCGTGCGCCTTAACGACCCCTCCCCCTTGCCGCTGGGAACCTGGCACCATGTGGCCGTGGTGGCGGATGGTGATTTCCTGGCCCTTTATCGGGGTGGTGAGCGGGTGGCCCGGACCGCCTGCACCGGGGTGATGCCCCTGACCACCCAGTCGCTGGCCATCGGAGCCGAACTCCGGCCCGACTCCGCTGGCCCCGCGCCCGGCACTTCCCGTTTCTGGGACGGGCGCATCGATGAATTTGCCGTGCTCAATGCTCCACTGGAGCCGGCGGAGATCACGGCCCTCAACCAAACGACCCCGCCCAACCGCCGGAACAAAAAGTAACGCCCGCCACCACCCTGCGTTGTCATCCCCCCCCTGACCCGTCAGCCCCCAAACCTCCCGCCCCATGCCTTCCTCTGCTCTCAAAATACTCCTCGCCCCGCTGGCCGCCTCCGGCGCGTTGGCTGGCTCCCTCCCAGCCCAGGACCCGGGCAAGCCCGCCGCCGGTTCCACCGATGCCTTCATCTCCTCGGTTGATACCTCAACCCTGCGAGGAAAGGTGATGGTGGGCTACAACGGCTGGTATAACTTTGATGGCGACGGGGGCAACCGAGGCTGGGCCCACTGGACGAAGAATCCAGCTGAACCCCTCGCCGAAGAAAACATCTCCGTCGAACTTTTCCCCGACCTGTCCGAATTTGCACCCGATGAACGCTTCGCCACCGACCTGCTGAGGCCCGACGGCACCCCGGTGGAAATCTACAGCTCGCTGCACAAGGAAACGGTCAAACGCCATTTCCAATGGATGCGGGACTACCAAATCGACGGCGCCTTCATCAAACGCTACGGGCGGGACCTGTTCTCCGCCAACTCCCGCCACCACACCAACACCGTCCTGGCCAATGCCCAAAATGGTGCCGCCGCCGCCGGTCGGAGCATCGCCGTCGCCTACGACCTGAACGGCATGTGCGCAGGAGAGGTCAAACACCTGATCGACGACTGGAAGCATCTATCGGAGATCAAAAAGATCACGGAGAACGCCACCTACCTCCACCACGAAGGCAAACCCTTGGTCGCGGTATGGGGCGTCGGCTTTGCCGACCGGCACTACACCCTGACCGAATGTGAGAAGCTCATCTCGTTTTTAAAACAACAAGGCTGTGCCGTGCTGGTCGGCACCTCCTCCGAATGGCGCAAGCGCAATGAACACGGCGAGCTCAACACTGCCCTGCTCGACCTGCTGGCCCAAGTGGATGTCATAAGCCCATGGACCGTGGGCGTTTACCAAAGCCCTAAGGAGGCCCGCATTCACGGCAGACATATCTGGAAGGCTGAGAAGGCCTGGTGCGACGCTCGCGGCATTGACCACCTGCCGGTGATTTTCCCCGGTTTCAGCCGGGGAGCCTACTACCGGGAGATGCAGAACATCGTGCCCCGCCAACATGGCAAGCTGCTGTGGGCCCAGTTTACCGCTGCCCGCCGGCTGGGCAGTGAAATGGTCTACGTGGCCTCGTTCGACGGCATGAACAACGGCACCGCCATCCTGAAATTCGACAAAACCACTCCGCACCTCGAAGGCGTCCACGGCATCAGCTACGAGAACATCCCGACCGACTACTACCTGAAATTGACCGGGGAGGGAGGCAGGTTGATCAAAAACGAAATCGTCCGCCGAGCGGGTTTTCGGGAATTTGCGACCCAGTATTCTTCGCTCGACTGAGCCAAGCCAGCGGCCCGATTACCCGCAGGGGTGACGCCTTCCTCCAAGCTGGCTCGACCAAAAAACACCGGCATGGCCAATTTTTAACTAAAGGATTCCCGTTGCCCGGAGTATGGGGATAGTGAGTGCCAACTCCGACAGTTCAGAACCATCGCCCCTGGTGTCCATGCATTCGCGGAACCATGACGATTTTCTGCGGCTGTTCACGGCCAGCGAACCTGCGCTGAGGGCGTATATTCGTCGGCTGGTCCCGACCCAGAACGATGCCTCCGAGATCTGCCAAAACACGTCGATTGTGCTCTGGCAGAAATTCGATATCTTCCTCCGGAAGCACCCCATTTATGATGCGGAAACCGAAGAGAAGGAAGAACTCGAACTTCATTTCAAACGTTGGGCCATGGTAGTGGCCCGTTATGAAGTGCTGAGTTGGCGCCGGGATAAATACCGGGACCGCCACGTGTTCTCCGAGGAACTGTTGGACAAGCTGGCCCATCAATCAGCCGACCAATTCCCGCAGCTGGACCGCCAGATGGTGGCGCTCGAGTCGTGCTTGCAGAAAATTCCCGAGGAGCGGCGCAAGTTGGTACTGGAAGCCTATTCCGCTCGAAACAAACCCCAGGAAATCGCCATTCGCCGCGGCAGTACCCTGAACGGATTCTACCAATGGCTGCACCGCGTTCGTGTCTCGCTGCTCAAGTGTGTTAAACGAACGATGGCCACGGAGGCTTACCAATGAAAGCCGAGTTCCAAAAACTCCTCTCCGACTACGCCTCGGGACAGATTTCGGCAGATGATTTTCGTCGTCTGCAAGACTGCTTGCTCGAGGACGAGCAGCTCCGGACCGAGTTTCTGGAGTATATGAACACCTGCGTGTTTCTGGAGGATACGGCCAGCTACTCCGAATCGCTTTTCCCGGAATCAATCCTGCAGGCACCCGTTCCCCCGCCTCGCCCGGCGACCAAAGTCATCCCGTTTCCGCACTGGGCTCTCGCAGCCGCGGCGGCGGTGGTCATTGGCCTGGTCACTTGGTTTAATCTGCCCGCCCCCGCCGCCACCGGGGTGCCCACCCGGATTATTGCCAGCAACAATGCGCAGATTGAGGCGTTGGCCCAGACGCTTGGCTCCGATGACACCGTGTCACTGGAACACATTGAACTGAAGGATGGTTGGGTTCGCCTGGAACTGCCGCGCGGGGTGATCTTCGACCTTTATGGTCCGGCCAAGGGCCGCTTCGAAAGCAATACCCGGTTCCATCTCGATTCCGGTCGGCTCAACGTCGACGTCGGCCCCTTTGGCAAAGGCTTTACCGTGGTGACCGCCAACGCGGAAATCGTCGATCTGGGCACGCAGTTCGGGGTGGATGTAGGCGAAGACTTTGAAGCGAAAGTAGCCGTCTTCTCCGGCGAAGTTGAGGTGCATGCCTCGGAAAACGAATCCGGCCCCCGCCTGCTGATCGAAGGTGAAGGTGTGCAGGTGGCCTCCAGCGGCCGTGAGTCCCGGCTGATGTCGATCAACCTGCCGGACGAAGCCGACTCCGACTCTCCCCGTTTTTCTCGTGCCAGCCACTTCGAGATCAGTGACAACCTGGGCGTCAACAACACCCTGCGCTACTACGGCATTATCAATGGCGGCATGCGCGAGGGAGCGGGTGTCTACACCACTTTCCGCAACGTGCGTTGGAAGCGTGCCACCGGCCAAGCCTTCCCACCGGAACTGCTCGGAGCCGATCTTATCCAAACTTTCCACAAGGACCGCAGACGCCAGCAACTCACGATCAATCTCAAGGTGCAGGAAGCCTCCGCGATCTACGTGATGTTCGACGAGCGCTACGAAACCCCCGAATGGCTGGGCGAGAGGTTCACCGATACCGGCCAGGTCTTGGTATCCGGCCCGTGGAGACCGGTGGAGGTGGTCCATGATATTCTGCCGGATCCCCAGGGCAATTTCTACGTCCATCACAAGGTTTGGAGAGCCGACCTGCGGGGCAACGAATCCATCGAGCTGGGCGAATCGATCAACCAGGCCTCGCCCGATGAGAATCGGGCCATGTATGGCATCGCCATTCGTTCCCTGGATTCAATCGGCGATGATTTGCTGGCTTTGGCCCAAGATTGACCCGGGCCAACCATGCCCTGCCACCGCATCCTTCTAGGCCTCTGGGCGACCCTGCTGGGACTGGCAATGCCAAGCCGGGCGGAAGACCGCCCCAACATCATCCTGGTAATGGCCGACGACCTGGGCTGGGGACAGGTGGGTTATTACAACCATCCCGATCTGGATACCCCCCATCTCGACGCGATGGCGCGGGCCGGCCTGCGTTTGGATCGATTTTATGCCGGCGCACCGGTCTGCTCTCCCACCCGCGCCAGCGTGCTCACGGGCCGGTCCAACGATCGCACCGGCGCCATCAGTCACGGTTACGCCCTGCGACGCCAGGAGCACACCCTTGCCCAGGCCTTGGGCCAGGCCGGATACGCCACCGCCCACTTCGGCAAATGGCATCTGAACGCCTTGCGCGGGCCGGGAGTGCCTCTGCTGGCAGACGATCCCTATCATCCCGGGCACTTTGGCTTCGATCACTGGCTTACCACCTCCAACTTTTTCGATCTCGATCCCCTGATGAGCCGAATGGGGCAATGGGAGGATTTTCAAGGTGACTCCTCCGAGGTCACCGTCAATGAGGCCCTCCGGTTCATCGCCGGACGCGAGGACCCGAACCAACCCTTTTTGGCGGTGCTTTGGTTCGGTACCCCCCACAGCCCCTTCGCCGCGTCGGAAATGGATGCCGTTCCCTTCTCGCACCGCCCGGAAGAGCAACGGGACCAGTATGGCGAGATCATCGCCATGGACCGCAGCATCGGCGCACTAAGAAAGGGATTACGCGAAATGGACGTGGCCCAAAATACGTTGATTTGGTTCTGCAGCGACAACGGAGGGCTCAAAGCCATGGGTCCGGAGACCGTCCGGGGACTGCGCGGATTCAAGGGTGACCTCTACGAAGGCGGCATTCGGGTTCCCGCCATCATTGAATGGCCGGCGGTCATTGCTCCCGGTCGCAGCACGAACGAACCCGCGGCCACCATGGACATCTACCCCACCTTGGCTGATATCGTGAACCTTCCCGCGAAGGCCACCCCCCACCCGCAGGACGGAATCAGCCTGTTCGATTTACTCGCAGGCAGACCCTTCAAACGATCACACCGCATCCCCTTCCGCCATATCGGCCGGGGCGCCCTGATCGAAGGCGACTACAAATTGATCAGCCAGGACTACGCCAACGGCGTCTTCGAACTCTACCACTTGGACCGGGATCCCGCGGAGCAACACAACCTGATCGAGGAGGAACCCGCCACGGCCGCGCGACTCATCGGCGAATTCCAAACCTGGAGCGCCGCGGTGGACCGCAGCGCGGCCGGGCTCGATTATCAGGAGGGGCGGCTGACCCGGCCTGACCCGGAACCCGTTCATTGGACCACAACGGACATCTACGCGCCCTTCCTCGAGGCCTGGATGGCCCGGCCGGAATACGGCTACTGGATCCAGAAAATGCAGCCCTGAATCGAAGCGGCCGGCCACTCCGATCCGTTTAGAGTTCCTTGACCTTGATGTTGCGGAACGCAACGCCGTGACCGTGGTCCTGCAAGGCAAAGTGACCTTCCGTCGTCGTGCCGAACGGCTTCCAATTGGCGAACTTGGAATTGGCCACCTGTTCCTTCCACTTCGGGCTGTGCATCACGTATTCCGCGGTCAAGGAACCGTTCAGGTAGAACTTAACCGCATTGCCCACCACGAGGATGCGGCTGGCATTCCATTCGCCGATCGGTTTGACCACATCAACCAAGGCTTCCTCGATGGCATAGTGCGAAGCGGTATACTCCCGCCGGGCGACGGGTTTTCCTTTGCTATCCCGGAATCCTTCATTGTCGAGGATCTGGTATTCCGGGCCGGTCAGATAGGGCATCCTCGGGCCTTCCTGCACGTGGAACATCAGGCCCGAATTGGCTCCGGCCCCGATCTTCCACTCGAACCGAAGATCGAAGTCCTTGAACTGTCCCTCGGTGATGATGTTGATGTGGCTGCCCCTGGCGTTGCCTCCTCGGAGGGTCAATTCGCCGTCGACCGAAGACCAGCTCCGGGCGATGTCCGACCCCATGTAACCACGCCATCCCGCGAGGGTCCGGCCGTCATACAAGAGGCGCCAACCGTCAGCCTTTTCCGCCGCGGTCAGGATATTGGGGGAAGAGCCGGCGCCCACTGCGGCAGTCGCGAGCAGGGCGGCGAGGAGGAAACGTGCGGAGATGTTTTTCATGAGGTTAGCGGGCAAGGTTGAAGGGGGAGAAGGGCGTCAGGGACGTTCGACTATCGTGGTGGCGGTTTCGGTGCCCACCTCAAAGCGATGCCAACTGTAGAGGTAGACCGGGACGGAGAATTCCAATTCGGCTGACTCGCCGGGATCCAAGACGCGCTTGTCCTCACCCACGAGGTGACCCCGGAGGTAGTGCCGGCTCTTTTCGTGACGCCAGAGCTTGGTGTGCGCCGTGCCGAGCGCCCCCTCGTTGGTCACCTTTACCGTGACCGTGACATATTCGCCTGGCGCAGCTTCCGCCGGGGCTGTGAGATCGGAATAGACAAACCTGGGCTTCCCTTTGGTCATCGAAGAGGGGGCGGCATCAGGCGCGCTGCCCCATTCGCGGTTCGGCTTTTTGCCCATGCTAAACTCCAGGCGGCCGCCGTTGACGAGTTCGTCGTGGGTGATCCAAGGCCGGTTGATCTTTTCGCCGTTGAGCCTGACCGATTGCACATACACGTGCTGTCGCGCGTTGTTCCGCGCCGTGATCACCAGCTTGTCCCGCTCGTAGAAATTGCGGTCGAGATCCACCTCGATTTCATCGAACAGCGGACTGCCAATGACGTATTCATCGGACCCGGGATTCACCGGGTAAAAGCCCATCGAACTGAGGATAAACCAAGCCGACATGGTGCCCACGTCATCGTCCCCGGGCAGGCCGTGCTCATGATCGGCGCCATAGTAGGTTTCCATCACCGTCCGCACCCGCTCCTGAGTTTTCCAGGGCTGGCCGGCGAAAGCATACATGTAGGGATAATGCATGGCCGGCTCGTTGCTGTGGTCATAGTAGGACTCCTTGGTCTCATAGCCGGCGAAGGCCTCGTCCAGCTTGGTCACGTAGTTTTCAACGCCCCCCATCAGGTTGATGAGTCCCTGCGGGTCATGGGGCACCATCCAGGAATAGGTCCAGGCGTTGCCCTCCACGTAGAACTGGCTGTGCTCGCCCAGAATGGTCGGCACAAACGGGACCAGGGCCCAGGAGCCATCGGCATTGCGCGGACGCATGAACCCAACCTCGGCATCGTAGACATTCTTGTAGTTGTAGGTGCGGTTGCGGAAGTAGGCCGCATCCTCCTCCTTGCCCAGGGCCTCCGCCATTTGGGCCACGCAGAAATCGTTGTAGGCAAACTCCAGAGTAGTCGAAACCGAACCGGAGATTTTCGGGTAGGTGTCGCGGGCGGGATGTCCGCCGGGCGAATACTCCAGCACCCCCGCCACCAGGGAATCCTGCAAACCGGCATCCTCGGGAGCAAAACCCAAGGCCTTGTATTCGTGCAGGCCGCGGCGGCCCCAGGGCAGGCCGTCGATCTTTTCCAAGCCATTCTTGCGGATGGCCGCATAAGCCACCTCCACGTCGAAGTCGCGGATGCCCTTGACGTAACTGTCGACGATCACCGAAACCGCGTGGTCTCCCAGCATGCCGCCGGTGTAGCCCTCGGACCAAGCCCACTTCGGCAGCCATCCGCCCTGCTCCGCTATCTTCAACAGCGAGCGCACCATGTCATTCTGCCGCTGGGGCTGCACAATGGTGTAAAGCGGATGCACCGTGCGGTAGGTATCCCAAAGGGAAAATTCGCCGTAGTAGGTAAAGCCGTCGGCGGTGTGCACCTCGCCATCGAACCCTTCATAGCGACCGTCCACATCCGACAGGATCGAGGGGGAAAGCATCGTGTGATAAAGCCCTGTGTAGAACGCGGTTTTTTGCTCCTCGGTGCCTCCCTGGATTCGGACCTTGCCCAGGAGTTCCGTCCAAGCCTCGCGGGCCTGCCCCTTCACCTTTTCAAAATCCCAGTCCGGGATCTCCGTCCGCAGGTTGCGGCCCGCTCCCTCAATGTCGACGTAGGAGACCGCCACCTTCATCAGCACCGGTTCCTTGGTTGCCGGACCAAAATTGAAATAGGCACCCAGGCCAAAATCCCCCTCGATCGTCGCGGCCCGTTGGCCGGCCATGATTTGATCCTTCTCCCACACGCCGGCGGAAACAAACGGCCGGTCGAACTCAACCTGAAAGGCGACATCAAACTGCGAGCCATGGTAGCCCCGGTATTTGCCGACGCCCACCGCCGTCATCTCATCCACAATGCGAATCTCGCCACCGCGAAACTTGTTGAAGGCGTGGCTCACGTCGACCAGCACGCGGGACTCCTGCCCCGCCGGATAATTGAATCGGTAGAAGCCCACCCGTTCCGAAGCGGTGATCTCGGCATGAATGCCGTAATCCTCGAGTTCAAATTGGATGGAATCCAAGTTCGCTTGGGTAGCGGTGGGCGAGAACCGGGAACGGTAGGCCCGGGGGTCAATCTTCAGCTCTCCCGTTGTCGGCATCACGCCGATGGCCCCGGACTGGGCGTTGCCACCGGTTCCGCTCATGTGCAGCTGGCTGAATCCCGTTACGTAATCGGAGCCGAGAAAATTGCGCCGCATCTCGGTGTCGGGGCCGGGTTTGACCAAGCCAAACGGCCGGGCGGCGCTAATGATGGTGTGGCCCTCAACCCCCGTGCCAATCTTCATGTCGACATAATCGTAACCCGACGAAGCCATCGGCTTGCCCCAGAGAGGCGTAATGGCCGCCAGCACGAGGCTGCCAAGCAGTTGGCGAACGGAGCGGGAACCCGGGGAAAGCATCTTGGGGAAGAACGAAACTTGGAGCATTCTACCCGTGATACTCCATAAACGGCGGTTCCTTGACGCGCGTTCCCCGGGCAATTGAGAGAGCATGGCAGATGGCAGGGATACAGCCATAGTGGACACCTCCGCCCTGCCTCCGGAAACTTACGAGGATGACACGAACTCGACCTCCGCCGGCACCGGCTGATCAAAACGAATCAGGGAATCATCGTGGAAGTTACTCTGCTCAATTGCGCCTTGGGCAAACGCGACCTTTTGCCCAGGTGCGGCAAACCGGAGTCCGCACGAGGGTGTGCGTGGTGAAGGTTGTCCGCCGTGGCATCCAACCCGAATTTGATTCGCCCGGTCACGATCTCCGGCAGGTCGACATTAAGAATCGAGCGACCGATGTAACGATACGCTGCGGGCGATTTCAGTGCGACCGCAACGGGTACCGGTTCGAAGGCCGCGGCTTCGGCCAACTGTTCGAAGGAGAGCCACTCCCCGTTGCCGGAATGAATCACGCGCCCGTCGGCGGTGCGGCAGGTATCCGTCGATACCTCCCAATGGCGAGCCGCGGCGCCCAGCAGCATCAAGCGCGCGGCCGCCCCGGCCCGCCTGACGTTGTTGAACTGCCGCCGCACGCTGTTGCTGTCACCCGCGGTTTGGTGGCCGAAGGCTTCGTCCATCGTGCCCTGCCGGATCAAAACCATATCAAGGTCGAGATCCATCTCCTCGGCAATGCCCGCCGCCAGCACCGTGCATATGCCCTGGCCAATCTCCGGAGTGGGGATGAGCAGCGTGACGCCCTCCCTCTCCGCAATTCTGATGAAGGCACTCGGGGCAAAAGCCGCGGTCTTCGCCCCATCGCCGGCAAAGTCGGCTCGCAGCCAGGGAAACCCCAACATCAACCCACCGCCGACGGCTCCGCTTGACTTGAGAAAAACCCGCCGGGATATCCGGGACACGTTCATGAGGGATCCACATCCGTCACCCGCCATGGGCGCTCGTTGAGGGTGCGTTGGGTATTCATGGCAACGGAGGATTATTTCGCAAAAATCTCCTCGTTGCGCTCACGCTTCTGCCAGGGATAGACCTGCTTGCGCCGGGGTTGAAATGCTCCGGTCGCCGCCGGTTTCTCGGCATAGTCGGGCACATGGTAGCCCACCTCCTCCTGCTCGGCCCGGAAGGCCTGCTCCATCTGCTGACGCAGGGCTTGGTGCTCCGCGGCGTGGGCCAGGTTGTTTCGCTCGAAGGGATCGGTCTCCAGGTCAAACAGCTCCGTCCACTCCTCATGCCCGGGATACTTGATCAACTTGTGGGTGGGCGTGCGCAGGGCCAGCAGCGTTGGGGTCTCCCAAAACTTATGCTCCCAAAAATACTCATAGAAAAAGACGTCTCGGAGCCGGGCCGTGGGATCCTGCATGACCGGCACCCAACTCCGGCCTTGGAATTCGGCTGGAATTTCCACCCCGGCCAGATCGAGGAAGGTTGAGGCCAAATCGATGTTGACCGCCATCTCGTCGGAAACAGAACCCGCCTCGATCATGGGCGGATACCATACCAGCAGGGGCACCCGCATGGCCTCCTCGTAAGCCGAGCGTTTGTCGCCGATCTCATCACCCAGGCCGTGTTCCCCGATGTAGTAGCCGTTGTCACTGGAAAAGACCACAACCGTATTGTCGGCGATGCCCTCGGCCCACAGCGTCGCCATCACCCGGCCGACATTGTCGTCGATGGCGGAGATGCAGCGCAGGTAGTCCAGCACCCATCCCGGCTGGATCGGCCGGCCTTTCGGCCCTGGCTCCGGTTTGCGAAAAGGCGCATGATCGTGGAAGTTGGAAGCGGGGCCAATGCGTTCGCCAACATAGCGGTCCTTCGCGCGCGGGGGCGGAATGAACGGCACGTGCGGCGACTTGAATCCCAACACCAGAGCAAAGGGCTCCTCCCGCTCCCGCTCGATGAACTCGATGGCAAAGTCCGTGGCCACGTCGTCGATCCATCCCGTGGTCTCGGCCCGCACTCCGTCGATTTCGAAAGGACAGTCCTCATAGCGTCCTTGGCCCACGTAGCTCGCTGAGTAGCCAAACCCCGGACGCTTGCCCGTTTGCCTGCCCATGTGCCACTTGCCCACATACGCGGTGTCATAACCCGCCGCGGTCAACTCGGAGCCAAAGGAAACACTGTCCTCGGGAAACTCCATGTGGTTGCTGGCCACCCCATTGAAGTGGCCATAGCGACCGGAGAGGAATTCCGCGCGACTGGGTGAACAAACCGCGGTGGCGACGAAGCCATTTCGAAAACGCAATCCCTCCGCCGCCATGCGGTCGAGGTGGGGGGTGCGCAGCCAGGGGAATCGGCCGGTCGGGCCGATTTCGTGCTGCACCACGCCCATGGCATCCCACCGCATGTCATCGGTGTAGATGAAGATCAAATTGGGCCGGGTCGCAGGCGCATCCTCCGCTTGGGTCGAAGCCGGCACCAGCCCGCCCAGCATAATCAGGAGAAACCGTAGTTTTTTCATTCGGATTAAAGTCAACGTCTCGCCACCTCGCTGCCCGCCATGGCATCCAGTCGCGCCAGGTGCCCGCGCATCATGACCAGAGTCGCGTGGTGATCGGCATCGGAGGCCAGGTTGTGGAGTTCGCGAATGTCGTTCTCCAAGTCATACAGTTCCTCGCCGTCGGGCCACCGGGCGTAGCGCCAGCGCGCGGTTCGCACCGCCTTGCCGTACTGCTGCCCGCGCGCCACGATGGTGTAAACCGCCTCCTTGCCCGGAGCAGTGGCATCGCGCAGCATCGGCACGAGGCTGCTGCCCTGCAAATGGGCCGGAGCCTCCACCCGACAGAGCTCGGCCAGCGTGGGAAACAGGTCCACGAGTTCCACCAGCCCGGCGCTGTTGCGGGCCGGGGTTGATATTCCCGGCGCGCGAATGATCATGGGCACCCGGTTGCAGATCTCAAACAAGGTCACCTTTCCCCACATGAAATGATCGCCCAGATGGTAACCGTGGTCCGAGATCAGGACGACAATCGTATTGTCCCAATATCCGCCGTGTTGCAGCGCCTCCAGCACCTTGCCGATCTGAGCATCGGCAAACGAGATGCAGGCATGGTAGGCCTGTATGTAGGCCCGCCGCAGGGCATCATTCTCGCTTTCGAATTCAAAATCGAATCCGACATACCGCCTGGTCATCGCCGATGAGGGAACCGTGTCCCAGAACCCCTTGACGGCGGGTTCAAATTGCAGTTCCGCGCGCGGGTAGAGGTCGAAGTAAGCCTGCGGGGCCAAAAACGGACCGTGCGGCTTGTGCATCCCCATCGCGATGAAGAAGGGCTTGTCGCCAAACTCCCGGTCTTCCAGCCACGATACGACCTGCCGGGCGTTCTTGCCATCGCGGTGCCCCGCATCAGGCAGGCCTGTCGGCCCGTAACCCGGCTTCTGCCCCTTCGTCTGATTGGCAATGCGGGGATAAAACTCCCGCCAACGCCGTTGCAACTCGGACCGGGACAGGCCGGCGTGCCTCCTTTCAAACTCCTTTCGAATCGGCGTCACCATCGGCAGTTCATCGTTCTGGAACTGCTTCGATTGGTGCCAAGCCCAGCTCCCCGGGTTGAGTGATTCGTTGTGAAAGATCTTGCCGGTGGAGGCGGTCCAGTAGCCGGATTGTTTGAATCGCTGCGGCAGCGAAACCGTACCCGGCCGCGTTTTGTCGATATCATCCCGGTTCGAGATGACACCCGTGGACTGGGGATACAGGCCGTATAAAAAGGAGGTGCGGGAAGAGTTGCACACGGGGTATTGGCAGTAAGCCCGGTCGAAGGTCATGCCCTCGGCCGCAAGGCGATCAAAGGCCGGGGTGTAAATTGGCGCATATCCCGAGGTGGAGACGTGGGTGTTCAGGTCATCGACCACAATGAAGAGCACGTTGGGACGTTCCGTTTGTCCGAGGGCGGCCGTCACCAAGCTGCCCCACAGCAATACCATCCATGACCCTGTCCTCGTTTTCATGGCCATTGCTCCACTCCCCAATCTGGCTGTTCCAATACTTCGGGCGGCGGCATGCCGGGCGGGGAATCCGGGGTGTTGGCCACGCTTTCATGGGCGCCATGGGCCCCGATCAGCACATCGTACTCGGGTTGGGTTTCAGTTGGGAGGATAACGGGCATGACGGTCCAACGCTCCGGAAGAGGTTCAGGGCATGGAGCCCCATCATTATCACGACCAAACCGGCCTCGGATTTACGGAAAAAACTGCGGAATCGAATGCCGCCCGCCGGGCGCAAACGCGACCTCCTCAACGCAAATCAGCCGACATCACCACCGCCGGGTCCGGCTCCTCGTCGCCGGGCCGAAGCGGCGGCAGCGGGCGGGGCTCAATTTCACCCCGCAAAACGCGCCCCGCCTGTCCCGTCAGATACAGGTAGTAGTCGCTGGGCAGGCCCTCGTAGGTGAGGAATTCCACCCCATCACCGGACGGATAGTCATTGGTGCACTTGAAAATCGCCGTTCCCTCGTCGACTTCATCGAACATCGCCACGTAGACCATGTTGGCTCCCACCATTTGCGCGGTCATCAATTGGTGCCACAGGAATTTCCCCCGCAATCGCGGGATCGCCCCCAAGGTGGCGCCTTTTAAATGGTGCCAGCTGAATCCCGGAAAAACCACCGGCAGGTAATCGAGTTGGTTTTGCTCACACCAGGCCAGATCGGGCTTCCAATAGCGTTCGGCGTGGGCGTCCACCTCGGCCGGGTTTTTGTAGCGCCCCACCGTCCAGGGGCTCACCACATCCGCCGATTTCAACAGATCGTGCAACGCCGGGTCCGGGGCGGCGTCGCGGTCCAGCGTGCGCCAACCCGTGGGAGACCCGATCATCACGGAACAGCCATTCGCCTTCAGAAACGCCACCAATTCATGACACTCCTCCATGGTGTAGGCCCGGGGCTTGGCCCGGGGGGCAAACCCAATGCCCCAGACCGCAACCAGAGGCCGGCCTTCATGGTGTTGGTAGGCTGGATCCTGGGTGATGCGCATGCGCTCCCGCAGCATCAACCAATCCGTTTTCACCGCGGCAGTGCCTCCCCGGGGCAACCCACTCAGATCATACATGACGGCATAGGACCGTCCGGTGCGGTTGGCTCCTTCCCGGGCATGGGACAGCACCACGTTTTTGTGGTGGCGCATATCCAGCCTCATCGTGCCTTGGGCAAACCGCTGCACAAACGCTCCATCGATGCCGTAGTCGCGCATCCATTCAAAATGCCGCAGCACGGTTTCCCGGTTGTAGGAACTGAACACCTCGGCCTGGCGGCCATCGGCATGCCGAAACTGGGTGGTAAAACGCTCGCCGGGGCCATACTCTGTCATGTCCGGCCATAAATCGATGGTGACATTGCCGGGGCCAAAGGGTTCAAGCCGATTCCGAGCCCAGTGGGTCCAACCCAACCCCGCGCCATCCCCCTCGGCATTAAACCACCCTTGGTAGCCCGTCATGATTTTGCCATTCAGCGTGCGGGTATCCACGCCGACGACGGTGGGTCCCGTGTATCCGGTCAGAACCGCATCATCGCTGCGCTTGAGCGAATGACGGGTGCAGGAAGCACTCAGCAGGATCAGCAGGCTGGTAAATCCGACCAACGGCAGCCGAAAGCGCGAGGTGAAGACTGGGGGAAAAGTGAAACGGGGGAAACGCATGCAAGAAAATACACCCCCAGGGCGGCGAATATTACGGTGAAATCCGGCCAACCGCCCGGCGCCTTTCGGCCATCGGCCCCGTCCAGGGCATTCTCTTCGTTAAACTCCCGGGCTTTCGGGAGTAAATCCATGGTCCGTCCGCTCCGGCGGCGATTCCTGCCGCCCCGTCCCGCGCCACTTTGCTGGATTTCAATGACCCATCCCTGCTCTCCCCTTCCCGTTCTGAAACTCGTTCTGCTGCTCCTGCTCAGCGGCATCACCGCGGCCGCTGACCGGCCCAACGTGATATTCTTCGCCGTCGACGACATGAACGATTGGTCCACCCCGCTGGGTTCGAACATGGCCCGAACCCCCAATCTGGATCGCCTCGCCATGAAGGGAGTCACCTTCACCAACGCCCACACCGCCGGCATCTATTGTTCCCCGTCGCGTTCCGCCATTTTCACCGGCCGCTATGCCTTCACCACCGGCGTCTACGAAAACGAGATCTATTATGTGGATCATCCGGAATATCAGCCCCTGCAGGTCGCCTTTCAAAAGGGCGGCTACCGGGTTTTCGGCACCGGCAAACTCTTCCATCACCCCGAGGGCTGCATCGATCCGCGCGGGTGGGATGAATTCCATGTCCGCAACCAGCGGCAGAAGGAAACCGGCTGGCCGATGGACAGTTGGGGGCACGGCGCGCCCCTGCCCGACCCGTATCCGCACAGCAAATACAACCAAATGGCCCAGAATTGGTCGGGGCGTCCCTTCATGGAAGTCGGCCCCATTCCCAACGAACGGGAGGCGGAAATGGCGGACTCCATCCGCACGCAATGGGCGATCGACGTAATCAGCCGGGAACATGACCGGCCGTTCTTCCTCGGGCTGGGCCTCTATGCGCCCCACTTCCCCAACTATGCCCCCCGGCGATTCTTCGACCTGTATCCGCTCGAGGACATCCGTCTGCCCGCCTATCTGGAAAACGATCTGGATGACATCCCCGGGATCGCGCGCCGGCCCCACCTCGCACGCAAGCAACGCATCCATGACAAGCTGGTCGAATGGGGCGAGGTGGAGAAGATGATCCAAGGCTACCTGGCCTGCATCACCTACGCCGACCACCAACTGGGCCGGGTGCTCGATGCCCTCGAACAAAGCCCCCACGCCGATAATACGATCATCGTCTTCTGGAGCGACCACGGGTATGCCCAAGGCCAGAAGGGCCACTGGGGCAAACACACCCTCTGGGAGCGCACCTCCCACGTGCCGTTCTTCTGGGCGGGCCCGGGCATCGCGCGGAATCAGAAAACCGACTACACCGCCTCGCTTATCGACATATATCCCACCCTCGCCCGCCTCTGCGGCCTGCCGGTCGACCCCGGACTGGAGGGGGAGTCCCTGGTACCGGTCCTGCAGGATCCCACCATTGATACGAACCGCAACGTACTGCTGCCCCACGATCACCCGGGCAGCTACGCGGTGATCAACCGAGACTGGCGCTACATCCACTATCGGGACGGATCAGAAGAGCTCTACGACTTGGCCCGGGACGAGCATGAGTGGCACAACCTGGCCGCTGATCCCGCGTATGATGCCGCCAAGGCAACTCTCCAGGCCGCCGCCCCCCGGGAATTTGCCCCGCCCGGCACATCCCGCAAGGACATGGAGATGGTGGTGGAGGGTGAAACCTTCCGCTGGGTCAAGAAGTGACGCTGCCGGCGGCGGACCGGGACATCAACCGGTGCCATCACCGATGTGCCATCCCCAGCCCGCGGGCACTTGCCCTCCTCCCTTGTAGTCCGCACCGGGTTTGAGGGGAGGCAGGGTGGCCACGAACGCATCGTAGTGCTTCCGCATGTTCGCCACGATCTCGGGATTGAGCGCGGACAAGTCCCGCCATTCCTCCGGATCATGCTTCAGATCAAACAAGCGCCAGCCGTCCGGATACCTGACCATCCGCCAGTCCCTCCAGCGCACGGCATAGAGGTTGCGACGAGGCTCATCGGTTGGATCCGCGTTGTGCCAAAACAGGTATTCATGCACATCACCGGTGCTCTCGCTCCGCAAAAACGGGAGGAGGTTTGTCCCGTCACACGCCGCGGGCAGTGTCTCCCCCGCCGCCGCGGCCATGGTCGCATAAAAATCGATCGTGGCCATCATGCCTTCATAAACCGTTCCGGCCGGAACCACCCCCGACCATGTCACGATGGTGGGAGTATGCACCCAACCCTCCTGCTGGGTGCCGGCGCCCTTTCCACCCCGATAAGGTGCCGAACTGCCGCCCTCGGCACGATTCGCGCCGTTGTCCCCGGTGAAGAGGATAAGGGTTTCATCCTCGATGCCATGCTTCTTGAGCATGGCCAGTAACTTGCCGACGGCATCATCGACCGCCACCACCGCCCCCTCATAGGCCGTGCCGTCGCCGCCGGGAATCCGATCGCGGTAGTGTTGAGGGGTGGTCTTAACCTTGGAGTGCACCGCAAAGGGGGAGAAATAGAGAAAAAAAGGCCGGTCGGCGTTTCGCTCCACAAACTCGGCCATGTAGTCCCCGTCCAGATCCGTGAGATACACGGGACTGCCATCCTCACGCTCCCGGTCGTATTGCAAGCCCGGGGCGTTCCGGGCCACCTCCATGAATCCTCTTTGATGGGGGCCCTGCCCCGTGGAACCCACATCCCATTTGCCCACCTGTCCGGTCACATAACCCGCATCGCGCATGAACTCGGCCATGGTCGGGTGATCCTCCGGAATCGGCAGCCCCCGCGCCATGCCCGACTTGCCAAACCGCTGGGCATACATGCCGGTCAGCAGGGAACACCGGCTGGGCGAGCAGGGCGGGTTGGTGATGTAGGACATCGTGCATTTCGCTCCCCGGGCGGCCAGGGAATCGATGTGCGGGGTCGGGATGCGCGGGTTGCCAAAACAGGCAAGATCCCCGTAACCCAAATCATCGATGAACAGGATCACCACGTTGGGCTTGCGTCGGGCGGACGCCTGCGCCCAAGCGAAGGGCGAGGTCATCCCGGCGAGGACCGCCCCGGCAGCGGCGGTTCTGACAAAGTTTCGGCGGGTGGAGGGGGATACCAAGGGATTCATCTCGACTTGAATTGGGGGGATCAATCGGACCGGTTCACGAAGTTGCCGCAATCGCGAGATCGTAAAGATCCTCGGAGCGAGTTCCAAAGCATTTGAAATTGTTGCCTTCGTTTTTTGAGAGCAGGCCCGGATATGCATCCGGGCCTGCCTCGCCCCTAACCTAACAAAACCTATGACTTCCAATATCCCTCGGCCAGCGCCTCCTGAAGGGAGAGCTCCAGTTGCCGGGCCACTTCAGGATACTGCAAAATAAGATTGGTCGTTTCGCCCGGGTCCGCCTCGAGATCGTAGAGCTGTTGCCGGGGTTGTCCCACGACCGTTTCTTTCTTCGACTGATCGGCAAATCCCCCCGTGCCCGGGTCCATGTTGTAGTGCTGGCGACTGCCCCGGCCGGAGAACCCACCGGAGCCGACTCCATTGATGTATTTCCACTTGCCCGAGCGCACGGAGAACAAGCCCTGGGCCGACTCCAAAATGAGCGAATCCCGCGCCGTCTCCCCGGCTTGAGGAGAACCCATCAGGGCCGGCAGGAAGCTGATGCTGTCCGGTCCCTCGTCGGATTCCAAAGTGTGCCCGGTGATGTCGGCCAAGGTCGCCAACACATCGGTAAAACAGATCAACTGATCCGTGCTGCCTCCCGGCGCAACCTGCCCCGGCCAGCGCACGATGAACGGCATGCGATGCCCGCCCTCGTAAGCGTCACCCTTCATGCCCTTCAGGCCCGCTACCGCATCGTGGCCATGCTTCTCCACGTCGGCGGGATACCAGACCGGGCCATTGTCCGAGCTGAAGATCACCAAGGTCTCCTCCGTCATCCCGACATCGTCCAGAGCGGCGAGGACCCGGCCCACCATGTGGTCAACCATCATCACAAAATCCCCATACATGGAAGCTCCGCTTTTGCCCTGAAATTCCGGACTCGGCAGCCACGGGGTATGCGGCGCCGGGTAGGCCAGATACAGAAACAAGGGGTCTTCGGCGGCCAGCCGGGCGTGGTTCCGGATCACGCCCACCGCCTCGTCCGTGAAGCGGGGCAAGACATCCTCGAGTTGCAGGTTGGGGGCGATTCCGCCCTGCCGCCAAAAGGCACCCTGAATCTTGGTCCAGCCATCGCTGTAGTTGGCGGGAATCGAATTATACGGCGGCACGAGGGCCCGATCCCCATCGATGTAGAAATAGGGCGGGATGTCGGTGGAAGCCCGCATGCCCAAGAAGGTATCAAACCCCCGATCGATCGGCCCACCGGCCAGCCGCTGGTCGTAGCCCTGTTCTTCAAATCCCAGATGCCACTTGCCCACCATCGCCGTGCGATAGTTCTCGCCCTTCAGCAGCGAGGCCACCGTGGTCCGTTCCGGAGCAATCACGGGCTGCTTCGGCCAAACGGTGTAGTCGATGCGGAACGGCAGTTGGCCGGTCATCAACCCATAGCGGGAAGGATGGCAAAGTGACCCCGCGGAATGGGCATTGGTGAAGCGCAGGCCTTCACGGGCGATGCTGTCGATATGCGGTGTCGGAATCTTGGAATCCGGATTGTAGGATCCCAGATCCCCGTAGCCCATGTCGTCCACCAGGATCAGCACGATGTTGGGGTGGGAACCGCCCTGAAGAACGGCGGGCAAGAACAGCAGGGAGAAAAGAAAAAGCAATCTGCGCAACATCACCCCAACTACTCCCAACTTGACGGAAACTTACGGCCAAGTCCCCCCGTGGGAACATCAAGGCATCAACGCATCCCGCCGAACCACATCCGCTCCACCGGATAAGGAACCGGGAGGAGTTCGTAAACTACCGGCTTATCCGGGAGTAGAGAAGCACACCACCATCGCAACTTCATGAAAAAACTGCTGCTTCTCGCGGTCCTCGCCGCCGGTTCCCTAATCCCCACCTTCGCCGCCGGGCGGCCCAACATCATCCTGATCCTGACGGACGATCAGGACAAAGAAGCCATCGGGGCTTACGGCGGGGAAGTCTGGACCCCTAACCTCGACCGCATGGCCGCGGAGGGAGCGCGCTTCACCCATGCCTTTGTCACCAGCACGGTGTGCACGCCGTCCCGCTATTCCTTTCTCACAGGCCGGTATGCGAGCCGGTCCACCTCCCATACCTTTCTCCACGAGAACCCCGCGGGACATCAGGCCTACACCGCCTTCAACATGGGACTGGAGGAGGACAACCTGAACATCGGCGCCTTGCTGTCCCGGGCAGGATACCGGACCGGATTCGTGGGGAAATACCATGTGAGCGGCATCGAAGGCCTGCGGTCACGATCCGACTACGAAGACCTCGGGCTGCGCTACATCGATCGGAACGCCGGTGACCTCGCAGCCTTGAGCGAGGATTTTGCCTACAACGAAAGGCAGTATCGGAAGATGCTGACCGATCGGGGATTTGATTGGGCCAAGAACATTTATCTCGGCAACCTGGATCCCCCGTTCGATGAGCACAACCTGGAGTGGACCATCGAGGCGGCGCTCGAATTCATCGAAGACAGCGCGGGACCAGCCAAGGCGGGCAAACCGTTCTATCTTCATTTCTGCACCACCCTCACCCATGGCCCGGACCAATCTTGGCTGAATTCCATCCGCCGGGAACTTGTATCGGGAGCCGGCTTACTCCCCGCCCCGATTCAACCCGAGGGCATGCTTTCCCGCCGGGAGATCCTCGCGGAATTGGAAAAACGAGGATTGGACCCCGCCGGCGGGCATGCCGGCCATTCCTGGGTCGATGCCGGGGTCGGGGCGATTTTCCACAAACTTGAGCAACTCGGCCTCGACCAAAACACCTTGGTCATCTTCACCACCGATCACGGCTCCCGGCAAAAGGGCTCCCTGTTTGACGAGGATGGCGCCAATGTGCCTTTCCTGGTCCGCTGGCCCGGCCACATTCCCGGCGGCATCGTTTCGAACGCACTCGTGCAAAGCACCGACGTCGTGGCCACCGCCTACGCGTTGGCCGGGGTGAACCTCCCGGCGGGCTACAAATTGGATGGACGCAGCCTCACGCCTCTTTTTCAGACCGGGACCAGCACGTCCTGGCGGGATCACGTCTATGTGGAAATGGGGTATGGCCGGGCGGTGCGCACCCGGGATTTCAAGTATGTAGCCACCCGCTACCCCGTCGAACAGGTCGCCCGCATCAAGACCGCCAGGATAGCCCAACTGCCCGTTCTGCTGGCTCCGCTCAATCGCTTGGGCATCGGGACGCGAGGGGCCCAAAACCCCACCTTCTATAGCGAAGACGCCCTCTATGATCTGTCCAGCGACAGCGCAGAGACCATCAATCTCTACGGCCACCCTGAATATGCCGCCGTGCAGGCAGATCTGCGCGGCATGCTGTGGGCAAACATTTACGACATCGGCCGGCCCTATGGTGAATTCCTCGACGGTGAGAACACCCTGTCCCCCGGCCAAGTCGATGAACAACTGGCGCTGGTCCGCGACCTGAAGGTCACGGGCAAGACCATCACCCTGCCTGATGGCACGGAGATAAACGCCGGCCAGCGGCGTTGACGGACGCGCCCATCTGATGGTTTCAGTGGGCCGTGGCGGGTGGATTCCACGGCACGGCCCCGCCCCGTTGGATCCGGGCACGCAAGGCCGCCTGCAGCACGCGAGCCACCTCGCGCTCTTGCTGGATGACGTTGTTTTGTTCGAACGGGTCATCACGCAGATTGTAGAGCTCCAACGGCGAATAGGGGTCATTCTGCATCAGCTTCCAGTTCCCCCGGATCAGAGCTTCATAACTTTTGCCGCCGTTGCGGACCCCGCCATCGCGACGCACGAAGTAGAGGTCGCGCTCACCGGGCGGCATGGCGTCCGGCTGGCCGCGCAGAATGGGCAGCAGGCTGACGGCATCCATCTGGGCCGGCGCACGGGCCCCGGCCAACTCCACTGCTGTGGCAAAGATATCAAAGGTTTGCCCCGCGTAGCACGATTGGGTTCCCGCTGCGATCACGGCCGGCCAACGCGCCGCGAAGGGCACCCGCAGGCCGCCATCATAGTGGGATTGTTTCCCATCCCGCCACGGATCGTTGTTTTGCGCATGGTTGAGCGCCCCTCCGTTGTCGGAAGTGAAAAAAACCAAGGTGTTCTTGTCCTGCCCGGTCCACTCCAAGGCCTCCATCACCCGGCCAACAGACGCATCGAGATGTTCCACCATGGCCACATTGAGGGCGCGTTTCTCGTCCAAATCCGGTTGGCGCGCCACCACGCGCTGCAAGTAGACCTCCGGCGGCTCGATGGGGAAATGGGGCGCGTTGTAGGGCAGATAAAGGAAGAAGGGCTGTTCCCGCCCCTGCCGGGACACGATGTAATCGCACGCCCAGTCCGTGAACAAATCGGTGGCATGCCCCTCCGGTTCGATGACCTCCAAATTTCGCCGCATATAGTTTTGTCCGAATCGCAGATGGGTTGTGTAACTGTCCATCATGTCATCCAGGAATCCGTGGAAGAAATCGAACCCCCGCGCATTCGGAGCCCGCTCCTCTTCCAAGCCGAGGTTCCACTTGCCCACCAGGGCCGTGGCATAACCCGCCTCCCCCAGCAGGTTGGCGAGAGTCGGCACGGTGGGATCCAGGTAACCCCAGGTGTTTTCCGCATGGGTTCGAATCAATCCCGGCACCCCCACCGTGTCGGCATCCCGGCCGGTCATCAACGCCGCCCGGGTCGGGGAACAGACGGTCGCATTGGCGCGCATGGTCGTGAAACGCAGCCCGTCCGCCGCGATCCGGTCGATATACGGAGTCTGCACATCCGCCCCCAGCCGGTAGCAGGAGACATCACCAATGCCGAGGTCATCGGCAAGGATGATGACAATGTTGGGACGCGACTCGGCCCGGAGCACAGGGCAGACCAGCATGGCCGTCAGGCAGAGGCGACAGAGGGATCGCAACATGACTGCAGGAAAGACTAA
Organism: Opitutaceae bacterium; assembly: GCA_028280945.1. Lineage (GTDB taxonomy): Bacteria > Verrucomicrobiota > Verrucomicrobiia > Opitutales > Opitutaceae > Actomonas. The sequence continues at coordinate 1,809 of JANQKV010000013.1, read as the reverse complement.
AGCATCAACCGGACTCGATCAGGCGGGGATTCACATGCCAGGACCGGAGCAGGGTCGATTACCTCCTCTTTCGCCTGGGCTCCGGCATCGGCGGCGGCCCCACCTCCTGCAGCCAGTCCGCGTGCAACCCGGCCAACGTCCGCAGTTTGGCGGGATGTTGATCGGCCAGGTTTTTCCGCTCCGACGGGTCGGTCGCGAGGTTCACCAATTGGGTTTCCATGGCGCGGGCGCCGTGCAGTTTCCAATTCCCCTGCCGGACAGCCCATTCGCCCTTTTCCCCGCCACTGTGCCAGAACATCGCATCGTGGTGGTGCGAGGCTCCTTCTGCCAACAACGGCAGCAAGCTGCGGCCATCAAAGACACGATCCGGTGATTCCCCGAGGGCGTCCATCACCGTGGGCAGAATGTCGATGGAAATGACCGGCGTATCGATGGTGCGCCCACCGGCGAACTTGGCCGGCCAACTGACGATCCAAGGCGTGCGAATGCCGCCTTCATACAGGCTGCCCTTGAACCCGCGCAGGCTGCCGTTGTCGGCATCCATCGCCCTTGCCCCACCGTTGTCGGTCAGGAAAAACAGCAGCGTATTGTCCCACACGCCCTCGGCCTTGAGCTTGTCCACCACCGCCCCCACTCCGCGGTCCAGATGATCGAGCATGGCCATGAGGACCGCCCGTCTCTCCGTGAGATCCGGATACTTCGCCCGATAATGGTCGATATCCTTCTGGGGTGCCTGCGCGGGTGTATGCACCGCGTTGTAGGCCAGATAGAGGAAGAAGGGGTTGTCCTTCTCGCGTTGGATAAACGCCACGGCTTCCTCCGTCAGGCGGGTGGTCAGGTATCCTTCATACTCCCCTTCCTGCAGGCGGCGTTTGTTGCGATAGATCGGCATGTAGTCGTCATCATTGACCCCTTTTAGGGCAAAGTAATCGTGCCCGCCGCGGCCCATGAATTTGTAGGCTTCGTCAAATCCCCGGTTCATCGCATGCCATTTCAGTTCCGGGTAGTCCTCATCCAACCCCAGGTGCCACTTGCCAATGGCTGTGCTGTGGTAGGCATCCGGCAACATGCCCGGAAAGATGGGCATCCGGGGGTCAAAGCCAACCCCGCCGTCCCCCGCGGTGTAGATCCCGACACGTTGCTGGTATTGGCCCAACATCAGGCCCGCCCGGGTCGGAGAGCAAACATGGCCGCTGGTGTAGGCTTGCGTGAAAAAGACCCCTTCCGACGCCAAGGCATCCATGTGCGGCGTCGACACCTCTTCGCCGTGCTCCGGATTAAAACTGATGTCCGCATACCCCTGGTCATCCGTGAGAATCACGACGATATTGGGCCGGTCGACCGCGCCGAATAGACCGGCGGGCCATGCGGCGGCCAAGAACAAAGAAAGGCGGAGGGAGAAACGGTATATCGGTGACATCACTAAAAAGAGACGCCCCCACCCGGTGATTTCTTATGGTGCAAAAATCGAAACCCCCGACAGGCGGCGCCCCATCCTAAAACCGATACTTAAGCCCCATCACCAGATCGAGATCGATATCCCAGTCCGTCACCCCGCGGAATTCCCTTCCTTGAGCAAAGAGGTAAAGGCGCTCGGCGACACGGTATTTGGCTTCGATTTCAAGGTAGGTCTGCTCCTCGCCGAAAACCCAGGTACCCCATCCGTAGTCAAATACCAGATACATCGAGAAACGGCCGGTGAAGTCCTGGCTCACGAACAGGCTGGCCATGGCATTGCTGTCGGCGGTGGCCACGACAAAGCCCTTCAGGCCGGTCCAATTGCCCTGCCACAGGGATTTCCCCCAAGTG
>JANQKV010000002.1 GCA_028280945.1 Opitutaceae bacterium | reverse complement strand
TCCGGATGCTTTTGCAGCCAGTTGTGCAGGGAAGCGGTGCTATACTTCAAGCCACCTCCAATGACCATTCATCACCTGTCCTCCAAAACGTTGCTAAAGACCTCTCCGTATTGCTTTGCAATCCGGTGCGAGGCGAATTCTCGGGCGCGCCCAACCGACAAATGCGCCAATGCTTCCCTACGCGAAACATCGTCTAGCAGGCCAACAACTTCGGCAGCCAATGCCGCATCATCACCTACCGGGACCAGGCTCCCATATTGACCATCGTTGAGAATTTCGGATGGGCCAAAAGGGCAAGCCGTGCTCACGACCGGCGTCCCACAGGCCAACGCTTCGACAATGACGTTGCCGAAGCCCTCCCAAGCGGAGGAAAGGACAAACAGGTCCGCAGCCGCCATGTAACGAAAGGGGTTTTCGCGAAAGCCTAGAAAGTCGACCTGTCTGCAAATACCCAGCTCGCTTGCGAGAGCCTCTAATTCACCCCTCAAGGGACCTTCCCCCAGAATCCAGAGGGTTGCCGGCACATCCTTGCAAACTCGGGCAAAAGCCCGGAGCATCGTCGGGTAGTCCTTTTGTACCGACAAGCGGCCACAGGCAACGAGTAGCGGGCCCTCGGGACGTGGGAGATCCAAGGCCTCGCCAGCACCGGAGACCACTTCCTCGTCGTATGCAGCGTTGTAAATTACACTGAGTTTCTCATCCGGTACCGGATAACGCTTCTGCAAATCACAGGCTACTCCGCGCGAAAGCGCAATGATGTGGTCGCACTTCCGTATCGCCTGTTCGATCTGCGGCAGCAGAAGAACCCGCCGAAGATGTCCCCATTGTCGAACGTTGGCAGAAAGATTATTTTGAAACCCCAATACAAGTTTGGGGCGTCGTCGGGTTTTCTGGACGGCTCGAAAGGCGGGAGCATGAAAGGGTGCCAGAACGGAAAAAAGCAAATCACAGCGATCCGCATCCAACATTCGACTGAGCGGACCCGCGGCGAGGAATGCCGATAAGGTCGACGAGCGAACATTTTCCACACATGGGCGGCAGGACACGTCGGCTGCCAACTGCCGTTCATAGGACCCGCCGCCGCGAATCGGGTAGGTTATCAGCCTGAATCGCTCCCGATCCATATGATTCGCCAAACGAAGCAGGTGTTTCTCCGCACCACCATTCCCGAGAGAGGAAGTGAAGAGGCCCAAATTAGATCTTTGCATCTCGTTGACCACTTTCGGCAATGTTTCCGGACAATTCTCGATAATGCTGCTGGTAAGCAGCAACCACTTGGTCTGCCTGAAATAACTTCGCAGCTATTCGGGTTCCCGCCTGTCCTAGCCTGTCACGGCGCATGGAATCCTCCCGGAGCTCCTGCAGGGCATTGAAAAGCCCCTCCCAGTCACCCGAACGGAAAACAAGTCCGCAGCCATGCTCCTCCAGTACTTCTCGGGCCGATGTCACGTCGAAGGAAACCACCGGCGTCCCGCAACTGATGCCTTCGATCATGCAACGCGCGAGACCCTCACGTTTGGAGACCACCAACAAGAGATCGAGCGCACGATACCAATCCTCCACACGTTCGGCAAAACCCAGAAAGCGTACATGTTCTTCGAGGCCACGAGTAGCCACCACTTCGCTGCAACGACGGGCGTAGCTCTCTGTCTTCGGCCGAAAGTCACCGATGCAATGCATCTGCCAACCGGGGTCGTCAATCCAAGCCTGCGGAAGATTCTCAACGAGAGCAAGTTGGTTCTTTTTCTCACAGACCACCGCCACTATCCCGATATGAAAACAGTCTGGCTCAAGCCCGAGTTGCGCGCGGATCGCGGCCCGCTGCTCAGGCTCGACCGATGACATCCTTGAACGATCCACGATCGAATATATCTGATGAAAGTGCTCCCGCTTGAAGGAAAGCGCTGGTGGCATGCGATCTCGCAATTGTTCCAACATCTCGCGGGACAAGACGATTATACTGCTAGCCAGATTCCGGGCAACGCGCCATTTAAATCCGTAGACGCCATCAGACTTCACATCACGAATATTGAATACCACTTTTCCACCTGAAAGACGCACACCTGGACCAGCGTGCATTAGCGAGATGATGTCATTGCAATGGGCCACTCCAGCGCGAAGTCGCCGCATCAGCCGGAAGGCCTTTAAATTGGTATCGAGTAGCGAAACGGCCAGACGAATCCGACTGGATAGATCCGTGATGATTGGCATTTCCTTTCCAAAGTCATAGGGCAACTTCCAAATCTCGACGGTGTGCCCGGCCCGCACCCAACGCTCGCTACGCAGGCTTTCGCGATTGGTCACGATATGTGCATCTCCGGCCGGCAGCCGCTCCAGGACCTGCGTGATACTTTCCACCCCGCCATTGGAGCGATCGGGAGTTTGAAAGATGAAGTAAAGCAGCTTCAAGATAGAGAGGTAGTCTGTTCCAATCTAACGGAAACCTCGCAATCGGGGCATTCCACAACAGAATAGAACAATTGCAATAGTCATACCTGTGCCTTGCACGTAGCGGAAGAAATCTGTCCCGTTGAGGGCAAAGTAGAAGAGAAAGACGACATAAACAACGATCATGCCTGGGCTCCGGTTATTCACCGTGTAAAATCGAGCCATCCATTTGTATATCACACCAGTTATAAAATAGATAAAGATTACCCCGACGATGTGGAAATTCCAATAGGCCTCGCTGACCGTGCCTGTAGGAATCCCGGCGAGAGAACCATACATAATCGTGCCGTTGAGGCGACCGGAGGAGAGTGGTTTTGAGAAAGGCAGGATTGCCGACGGTATCGGAGCGGTTGCTAATGCAAGATAGCTCTTACCCAAGAGCAATGGATGCTCATTTGGTACTTTAGCAAGAACGGGCAAGCCTCCGTGGTTCGCTGTGGCCCTATTCTTGAATTCCTCAATTCCATATGTAAATGAACTAACAATATCTATGCCTTGAAAATTCTCTTCGGTAAGGACTCTCGAACTCCAAGTGCTTACCCTGAAAAGTCCTAGTGCCCCCACCATGAAAACACAGAGGATCACTAGGGCAGCCGATTTAACTACCGGGATTTTACCAATTTGCCAGATATGAATGAGCAATAGAAGAATGAGTGGGTAAAGCACAGCGCTTCGAGAACCAGTGCTTCCAAAGGAGATTATACTCGCAATAGCTACAAAACCCCAAAAGACGGGATTGCGAATGACCTTTGGACGTTGGCTTAGCCAGAACATAACCCCCAGTTGTAAAGAGAGCAAGAAAACGACTAAGTGGCGTCCCGACACCTCACTGTGTCGATCTATTGCTGATTCACCCCGGATCAATAGCATTCGCTCGAATCCACCCAACGCTTGAGCCCAAATGTAAAAGCTACTCAGTGCAAAGAGGGCAATGATGCACATCTTTACGAATAAAAAACTAGGTTTTTTGAATTCGATGACCGGCACTTTCAGCTTCGGTGTGATATGGAAGCTGATATACAATACAAGCAAACCAAGACCTGACAAAAGCTCGTGGTAGGCCACGAGCATGTTGAGCTGTTGGGAACTGTAGTTAGGAAGGGCGTTATGAAAAGGCAAGCCAAATATATACATTGGCGTCTGCCGAAGCGAGACGTTGACGAATGCCCAGAGAGTTCGAAAAACGAGCGGATGCAAGATCCCATATTCTCTTTTGTAAAAGATAATAGGAAGAAAGAGGACCAGCATTCGAAAACAAAATGCAGCGTAGACCAAATACACGTCCGCGCGGAACTGCAGAAAAGCCCCTACCCCTACGAAACTCAAATATCCGAAGAAACCCAGTAGAATGAGCCTGCGCAGCTGGGGTGAAATCGAGGTAAATGGCGATCGGCCGGGAGCCTCTCCACGCATGGGTGCTACCGAACCTAAGGAATGATCTAAGAGACGCACGAGGGGTATTTCTGGAGTACTTAAACAGGTTTGCGCAGTCGCCACACGAAAGCGTGAGCGAGCCAAGACTCCGTCCATTTCGGCGCTACAAACTGTGGGATTCGTATTTTGCCGAAAGTGAGAATACGGAGTATCCAGTTAAACCCAATGGCCAATGACATCGATCCTCGCGTCTCAATTTCGAAGCCCACATAACGACACCTTCTATTTCTCTTCCGGGTGTTTAAACAATGGCAGTTCCCTATCATATAAACAATACTCACTATGTAAAGTATAACAGCCCCATGGGTGTTCTCCTTATTGCAGAGACAATTTTCTTAAGATATAAAATGCCCCCCGCAAGATGATTAAATTAGTCTTTCGATATAATCCGAATGTGATTTTACAAATTGTGATAATTTAGTTTTCAACAACATGCCGTTTTAACCTTAAAACAAACTACCGGATGCGACTTCCGCGTAAGATAAATCTCCCAGATCCAAGGCTCTCCCAAGTAATCTCATAATTTGATAGCATCTCTACCGTATCATGAATCCTAATCCCCGACAAATCTTCATGATGTTCTCCTAGTAAAATAATTATGCGCGAATCCTTATTAATAATGTTGTAAATATACTTTTCCGCACCTTCTACATCAAATTTCAAAACAAGACGACTGTCGACATCAAACTTTGCCAAAAACCAATCGATAGGCATACCCACAGCATTCCCTACGTAACTTCTATCACTATCATTTTCTAAGTGCGAAATAGAAAAACTTGCCTTGTTTTTTATATATAGTGGTATAATTTCTTCTTTTTCACTGACTGCTAGGTTCATTAACTCAGCCGAGTCAAATTTCTGAAGGTTTTGTGTCAACGAACGATAATTCGCAATATCCGGTTCGACTGAAAGTAGCTTGGCTGAATCGAATACTGTTTTTAAATATATAGATGCAAATCCTGCATGTGCCCCTAGATCAATAATGCCATCTAAATCACCTTCACCACTCAACTGATACTCACCGTCTACAAATACTTCTTCCAGTACAGCCAAATCATCTATTCCACGAATAATTACTGAATGCACTTTATTTAATACTCGAATCTCAAGAACAATACTTTTTGGCCAATACCTACATCTAATAAAAGCCCAAATGATAAAACGCATCAGGTCACGCTTGTTAGCGATAATACGCCATAACTTCCGGATAAAATATATTCTTCTACGAAACATCTCTTGAACGTTTAATAATAACTCTTAGTACCTCTAGAACAGAATAAATGATCCCCATAGGCCAATGAAAACATCCTCTCAGTGCAGTCACGGCATCGGTGTGTCTCCCGGATACCAAGTGTCTCAACGCTAATCGGGCAGAGTACCCACTGTACTTCCTTATTGCAAGCATTCTGGCTCTTCCATTCAGAACTGGAATGATTTCCCAATACGATTTTTGGAATAGCTTTAATCTCCAACACGAATCGGCACTAGTATTTAATCCCCCACCATGGACACGGTATACTGCTGTAATAAATGGCAATAATGCCCCCTTTCCACCATTTAGACAGGTGATTGTAAATAATCCCCAATCTCCAGAAAAACTTGAGTAGTACCAACTTGGAAAATTTGAAATTGACGCACGCCTGATAACTGCTGATGCAGTAGCAAGTATCGTTCTTTCATCAATAAAATTGAAAAGTGTAAGCACTCTTGTTTTCCCTTTCGGATATTTAAGTCGTATGAAACCTAGATCACGTGTACGAAATTCAACATTGGTAGCACATAGGTTAAAGTCCTTGTTTTTCTCAAGAAAATCGACCTGCTTTTGTAACTTAAAATCATCAATCCAAAAATCATCGCCATCAAGCAGCGCCACGTATTCTCCACGACATAAAGACCATGTATTGATCAAGTTAGCTCGGCCGGTAACTCTGCCACATATTTTTATCACATTTTTGCGACTATGGTTGGCTAATTTTATTACTCTTGGATATCTGTTTCTAAATGTACTACACACCTCAAAGGTACCATCCGATGATCCGTCTTCTCCAATTACAATCTCATAATCGAACGTTGTTATTTGTGCCAATACACTCTCAATGCACTTTCTAATAAATTGGACATGATTATATGTTAGTATTAAAACACTAACTTTTGGTCTTAACGACGCGGTCACGCATGTATTCCGATTTTTCATGCGCGACTGAAGACTTTTCTCATGAATTCACTCCAAATTCGTCTCAATTCTACAGCTGCCTCGAGACCTGAAATATATAATGTCAACACGTACACCAAAATAAAACCTATGATTTGAATACAAAGTACTAGAATATTGATATCATGGGAAATAGTTCGATTAAGAAGTATTACAAACATACTTGAAGGAATCAAACTAAGGAAATATGGGGCCATGTCATAAAGCTGCTTTACCAAACCGTAGTTTAAAAACTTACCAGAATAGTGTGTGTTTATACTCAATGCTATTACAGCTACCACAACTTGGCCAATTACTAATGCTAACAAGCCAAAATGCACTGTTATTGCTAAAACGAACAGTGTTACAATTTTCTTGGCAACTTCTAATCGTAAAAATAGATCAGAACGTCCCTTGGCCATAAGAATTTGAAGATTCATTGCCTGAATGGGATACAGTATACCAACAATACATAAAATTTGCAAGATCTTGATAGACGCCGTCCACTGGTTGCCCAATAAGATGGGAATAAGTAAGGGTGCGGATAACGCCAGTAGAGTCATCGTTGGAAAAGACACTGCTGATAACATTTTTATCGAATAAGCAAACTTAGGCCTGAAGTCTGATGATTGTTTGGCGTTAAGCTTCGAAAAATATGGAAATGCCACTCTTCCTGCAATTAACCGGATATTAGTGACAGGTACTTGTTGGAGTATTTTGGCTCTTTGGTAGATCCCAACATCTATCGGCGAGAAGCACTTTCCAATCGCAATTGTGTAAATTTGTTGGAAACTTGTATCAAGCACATTTGTAAAGCCCAACCTGAATGAAAATGGTGCGAGGTTCTTAAATGATTCAAGCGAAACTAAGCCACATGGTCGCCAATTCGTTCTTTGAAAGATAAGAATACTATTAAGAAGTCGTTGAGATAATACCTGCGCCACCAATGACCACGACCCACCACCATTATACGCGACTGCAATTCCAATCAAACCAGAGGCTAACACGGATGGAAATGTTATCTTGAACAGTTCTTTAAACATCATATCACGATTTAACAATGCCTGAGGAACCGCACTAAACGAACTCAATATTACACCGAATGATAATGCCCTTAAGATTGTTGTTAATTCGTCATCATTATAGAACATTGCAACCATCGGTGCGAGGGTGAGTAAAACTCCAACAATGATTACAGAAACCACCAAGTTGAAATAGAATACTGTAGTTGCATCTCGTTTAGAGATTTCTGCTCGCTGAATCAACGCTTTACTAAATCCTGCATCTGTAAGCGAATCCCCTATTACAACAAAGACTGAAACCAGAGCCACAATACCGAAATCATACGGAGTTAAAAGCCTAGCCAGTACGATCTGAATAGTTAACCTAACTAGCTGTTGCGCCAATCTTTCAGCGCCACTCCAGAAAACTCCCTGTCTAGCGTCTTGCATAATCACAAATTAATTTATGATTGTTTACTAAAAACATACAAGATCTTGCGAAAATTGTTACTACAAGGAGTTTTAGATGATCAGGGAGTGTATGTCAGTTGGGATATTCAATAAAATTGCTCTAACGCAGTTTAATTTACGTGCAATTGTTTACGCCAAATAAAATCATTCAAGTTTTATTTATCGCAATAGAATCCTGCAATAAATACATACATCGCGATTTTATCTCCTTTGAGATTAAGCTTCGCTGCAAACCTTAAAACAAATAAAATATTGGTGTTTTAATTAGTTTTGTATCTTTAAGCTAAAAGAGATTATCACTCTTTATTTATAAGGAAATAGGCGTTATTATCGTTGATTGAACAGGAAAGCGGAATAATTCCTACAAAGCTACAACGAAATAAGCATAAACAAAGAGTTTACCTAGAGCTGACAAACGAATCGAAAGCTACTATCACGTTATGATTGTCATTACTCAAAATAACCGCTTTTTTGTCATATGCTTATGGATTGAGTGACAATCAATAATCGTCTCAATATTGAATTACTCAGGGAAATTTGAGAAATCTCTCCAAACGAGTTCCTCTTAGGTCGTTCTCAATTTCACCTACAATATAAGGATCCAGCAGTGATTTCCATTTTGTAATTACATTCTTACTCTTGAACACTGAATAGTATGAGTCGTTGCTAGGGATCCTTCTACTAGATTGCCTCAGAAATTTCTCCGTCTGAGAGGAATAAGGAATCCCACAAAATTTAAAGAGATCTTTGGTTATCTTTACCGAATCCTCCACGAGTTGCTCATATTGTACCACTACCACTCGATCTGGCCATTTTTCCCAAAGATCAAGGTAAAGGTTCGCAACTTCTTTCCATTTGTAGTAGCCAAAAAAATCCTCCGGGCCGTTATTCTTGCATAAACCATACCGCCACTCTGTGAGTGGCTCAGATCCGGGAGGAAACTCCTTCTCATTCTGCATCCATGAGTTCAAAACTGCATTAGGGTTTCGAACCAAGCCGACCAATTTCACATTCGGACATTTTCGCATGAATGGCTCAATAACGTTCTGGTATCGATTCTCTTTAAATACAAGGTGAGGACATTTACTCTCCTTGACAAACTTCGGATAAAGACCGCTTTCCAACTTATCTTTCTGGACCAAAAATGGCGTCTCTTGAACAAACATGTCATCCGTTAGTCGCTTGAACTCCTGACTAGAAGAATCCTCATTGACTCTCCCCTTGAACTCATATGCGAAGAGTGGCTGAAATCGAAACCGAACCGATGGGGCACTGTTGAACACTTGGCCTAACCAACTAGTACCGCTACGAGCTACTCCGGCAATGTAGGTAACAGTTTCAGGCTCAATCATTTTGTAAATCGGTAATCAAATCGAAAGTGTGAGTAGATTAAATCTTTATGTTGCTCGAAAAATTCACTCCCGCCAAATCCTGCGTAGGTGGCCAACTTTTCAAGTAGTTCTGGATCAAACCACGTTCCAATAATGTCTTTATTTTCTTTAGCGTTGTCAAAATACACACTTTCGCGCTCAACAGAATCGTAGAATGCCCAGCGTTTTCGACTGTCTGGTACATCACCCAGAAAAAAGATACCACCTGGAATAAGCCAACGATATATCTTTTCAAAAAGTACTATTGTTTCAGATAATGTAAAATATTGAATCCCGGCATAGATGATAACGCGGGAAAAACTCTCTGCCTCAAATTCAATATCACGGACATCAGATGCGATCGCTCTAATGTTTTGATGCACACTTTCCTTAAGTGGAGCAAGAAGATCACTGGAAACATCCACTGCTGTCACATGTGAACATACTGCAGCAAAGTGGCGCGAAATTAGCCCATTACCACAACAAAGCTCAAGTAAGGTGTCCCCCGGACCTACTTGAACATTTTTCTCGATCCCCCGTAGTGTAAATTCCCAGAGAGGTGATTCGATGGGAATTTTGTTCGAAGTTCTAAGCACTTGGGTTTGTTCATCGGCGTCTTGGGTAGCTCTTCCTTGTTTTTTCCAAAAATCAATCCAATGGCTTGAATCACTCATTCCTAAGTAGCTTGTTTGTTAGTTCGATAATTCGGTTCATTTCTGCAGGTCCATATCGTTGGTCAATAGGAAAAGCCAGAAGCTTTTCCGCTATTTCAAGTTCTAAATCGTAGCCTACTTGCGTCCTACCTAACACGTCTGGCCACAAAGTAGGTACATAAATAGCATTTCTATGAAACTCACACTTATCAAGCGTTCTGGAAGGAATAAATGGATAGCAAAAAGGTGCATTCATGCTCGTCAAGTGAAAGGTCAACTTGTTCTTCTTCCCAAGTGCTTTCTCTAGAATTTCAAAATTCCGCCTTCGTTTTGAAATAACATGACTGTAGTCGATTCCTTCTAAAATTCGTTCACTAATCTTAGATATACGCAAGATATCAATATCCAGTTTGGCCTCATATTCCTGGTAAGCGCGAAAAGCCACATCTTGCTCACCAGCCAACCTTTTGACAGCATGCTTCAAGCTAGGCTTGGAAAACCGAGGTATATCTTTTACTTCCGCTTCTCCGGGAGCATATAAATACGCACCATCTGGGACACCGAAGTATTTTCTAGCCGAGGTAAAAGAATAAGAGTCTTCGAAATCACGACAAAAAAAACTATGTGTATTATCAATAACGAGTTTGCGCCCGAGAGTTCGACTTAACTTCATCGCTTCGCGGTTTTTCATGCCAAAATAGTTGAGATAGATTAGAAGCTCTCCCTCGTTTGGCATCGGCAAATCTACTGGGTCAAAATTTTCGTCAATTCTGTAAAACTCATAATGAATCCCCATTTTTAGCATAGGCTCAAACAAAGCACCGCAACAATAATATGGTAAAAGTACTTTATCGGGTGCTTCACGTTCCAAAATCCAGCTTATACAAGCTCGCCCGTTAGTTAAGGCCAAAGCCTCTGAATGATAGCACCCTTTCGGCGTAGGCAACTCCAACTCGAAGAAACCTCCTATAGGTGAATTCGTCATGACGAAAGCGCAGTCCTCAAACTTTTTGCGACAAACTCAAGATCAGCAGTGGTTACATCTTGATGAATAGGCAAATTAAGAATATTATCTGAAACCTTAATAGAACTGTCAAACCCTCCTTCTACAATTGGCGAAATCAACCGATAATACAAGGCAATTGCGGGCACCCCATCATCAACTAACTTAAAGTAGATATCCTCACGCCTCCCCTCATGAACAATCAATGGCAAATTATGTGGAGCAATTCCCTGTGGTAAATGACCGAACATCAGTTCTATACCAGAAATTGCATCAATCAAATTGCTCAGATATAAGTAGTTTTCTCTTCGCCGACTTCGAATCAACTCCAAATCAGATTTTAATATAATTTCTAGTGCATCAACCGTTAGTAAATTCCTTCCCAAATAGGGATATTGCAGTACATTAAAATACTTTGGGTTGTTAATTTTTAGACAACCTCCATTTTCCGCGGCAAGGTATTTATGAATAGAATAAAATGAAAAATCACCCAAGCAACCCAAATCACCCTCTGCCACAGAACTAAGCATTGTATGGGCGCAATCTTCTATCAGAACAACATCATTTTGCTTACACAATTTCACTATTATATCCATCCTGTTTTGACAAAATCCAAAATAGTGTATTATTAGAAGCGCCTTGTACTTCCCACTCTCAATCAGCTCATATAACCTTTCTTCAATAGCACCTAGCCGTTCATTCACGGGGTAAAACTCATGTGGTGTAGCAGTTTCTAACACTGGATCATACACTCCGGAACCTTCACGATCGGTAATTCCTATGTAAGCGGGAAGAAGCAGTTTTTGATCATTATGGAAATCCAAACTTGAAATCACTAACTCGAAAGCTTGGCGAGCGGCCTGAAAATATCTGCACGGTAACATACAAGATTCTCTATCTTGAGGACTCTTTGTTAACATAAATAAACTAAATATTGAGAATGGTCTACGATGCGATGAGGATTCATGTCTTGGAACTTATCCATTTAATCGTGTATTGAGAAAGCATTTCAGCTGTCTTTTCTTTTCCATTAAAAAGCAATACATCAATAATCGAAAGTCCAGGAGTAAAATCTGTCCCTCCTTGCCAATACCTTGAAAGCTCCGGTTGAATAAAACCTAATTTTATGCCTAGCGCGTCAAACTTGTCTGCATAAATAAAATCTTCACCTCCCGGGGAATTTATATATTTTGCAGCACCTACTTTTCTGGCAACCTCACGTCCCCAATCACCAACACCTGGCTTAGCTTCAAACCAGAAATCATGATCTGTATATCTATCGAATTTAGTTTCAAGTCCCAAATATCGCGATATTTCAATAGTAGATCGAATGTTGAAATCTGCTAATCCTGTATAATCTTGCTTAAGGAGTACTTCTAAAAATTCACGTGTTTCTCGATAAAAACGTGCCTTTTTTTTGTAGGTACTTAGCTGTTCGAGCAATCGTTGCTCCCATTTTTTGGTTCGATCTATTTTTATGCTAGGAAGCGAAGCCTGATAGGGTGGTTTTTGCACTTCTGGGCGTATGTAGTATGGTTTCTGAGTTTGTATATTTAGCAATCGATTTCTACACATCCATGATTTTCGAATGTATTGAACATCATCAAAAAACATAAAATGCTCAACACTGTGGATAAGTGAGAAGTAACCAACGTAAGGGAAAAAGTAGGGCTGCATTAAGGCAAATTTCATTCTTTAAATCCCCTGGATGTTTTTTATTTCTAAACATATCCGATCTATTTCACACTGATCTATTGAACTACTTAATGGTAAACATAATATTCGTTTTGATATGTTTTTTGATATCGGACATGGTTTTCTCTTTCCCGTCAACTCGTGCACGAGGTCTAATGCTGGGTGAAAGTAACGACGAGTAAAAATGCCTTTACCTTCAAGCTGCCTCATAGCACTCAACAGTTTATTTTCGGATTCAAAAATGACAGGATAATAAGCGTAATTCCGTGATGCAGTAGCACGGTAAATTATCGGACATAATTGATATCTTGTATCCGAGATTCGATCAACAGAAAAGGCCGCTTCTTCCCTGTCCCCAAGCAACAACTGGTCGTAAATATCACAGATGGCTTTACGTTTTTTTAAAATTAAATCAGCGTGATTCAAAGTACATAGTCCCATCGCTGCATGGAATTCACTGAGTTTTGCATTGATAGCCACTCCAAAGAATTCCTTTGGTCCTTTGTGACCAAAACGGCGCATCCATTCCATTTTCTTTAGTATACGAGGATCTTTCGCAAAGACGAAGCCTCCTTCGACAGAATGCATGAGCTTAGTGGCATGCAGGCTCACCATTGAAGCATCACCGTACTCCAGAAGACTTCTGCCTCCATAGGTCACGCCGAATGCATGTGCTGCATCATAAACAACCGCTAGGCCGTGCTTCGCAGCAATTGCGTCGAGTGCTTCAACATCGCACGGATTGCCAAAAACGTGAGTGGCAAGAATGGCTTCTGTCTGCGGAGTAATGCCCGCTTCGACCGCCTCAGGATCTATCGTCAATGTATTGGATTCAATGTCGGCAAAGTTTACCTTACATCCCTCCCACAGTGGACATGAAGTCGTAGCAACATACGAAAACGGAGTCGTCACAATTTCTCCTCTCACGCCCAAGGCCTTGAGCGCAATTTGTAGACCAAGCGTTCCGTTGGCCACGCAGTATACTGGTGAAGACAGATTATGATAGCATCGTAGCTTTTCCTCCAATTCCTTCACCAATGGCCCCTGGTTCGTCAGCCAGTTCCGCTCCCAAATCCCCTTCAGATAGTCCACATACTCCTCAAATGGAGGTAGAAAAGGCTCCGTTACTTGAATTGGTTTACGGGTCATAAGCTTCAATACAAGTGAAGGTGCCCATAAGGCGTCTGATGATGTAATTCGTAGTTGTGCTCCATACTAATTAAGAAATCGAACTACCCAAGGAACGATGCCATTGGCTTTATGACGCCACTTTTCCAATTTGCCCAATCGGGATTGCAGCACTTTGCGTTGGGTAGAAGGGGCTTGGGATTCGTTAAGTACGGTCTCCAAGTGCTGTATGCGTTGAGTATTGGATTCTAATTGGGGTTGCAATCGGTCGCGGAGGTATGCGAGCACAAGTTTTTTGAGCTCCAGTTGCGGTTCGAAGCGCTCTCGTCGGCCGTCATCACTCGCCACCGACTTTATCGCGCCAATCTCCTTCAAGGCCTTTAATCCCCCACTCACCGAGCCCTTGCTAAGAGATAAGCGTTTGTGGATCTCGGCAAACCCAAGGGGGTCGGGGGTGGCGTACAGCAGTCCATAGATTTCCCCATATGACTTGGGAAACCCAAGTGCCTGCATCAATTCGACAAATATGGCAATGAGCTCCTTTTCGAATTTTGAAAGCTGCGCCGGGTTGCGTTCCAGCCCAGTGGGCTTCGGAGAGGCAACTTCGGATTGGGAGGAGTTGAAGAGTGGCATAGCCACCAGATCGAGGTTGAGCAGTTGGCGTGTCTTTGTTCAATTCAAAATGAACTGAACTTAGATTTCTGCTCGCCTGATACGAAGACAACTTTCGCCTTCGCTGAGGCTTAGAGATACGGACGGGCCGCTGCGGAGAAAGGAGTCGAGGACCAAATCATTTTGATGAGAGCTGCTGTCGACGAGCATCTCGATGAGCCGTTCCGGTTTTTGTGATGGGTGTCCGACCTTTTGCCGTTTCAGCTGTCCGCTGCCCCCCCGCCGCTCGGGTCCTGCGGGCCGCCTCTCGCTTTGATCGAGGCACCATCTATGCGGTTTAATGCTCCGTCATTTGGAAAAATCGGTCTTGATTGAAGCATCCCTGATCCGATCACGAGCCAACTCGCAGTAGGAAACATCTCTATCGATGCCTATCCATTCACAGCCTAACTCTTCGCAGATCGCAGCAGTCGTGCCACTGCCAAAAAACGGATCAAGGACTAAATCGCCTGAACGAGAACTGTTCTCAACCAAGACGGAGATCAATTTTGTTGGCTTCTGGCTGGGGTGACCAATTTTTTCCCGGCTACTGCCTTTGAGTCTGGGGACGCGAAGAAGGTTGGTGGCGTATTTGCCTTTGGCTAGATGCTCACGACGAGCGTCGCGATCCTTGTGGCGTTTGTCTTTAAGGTATTTCGCGATTGTGGCGTCGTCATAAGGGATGCGGACAGTTGGAATCGATCTTTTGTTTAGTTTTTAACCTTACATAGTAATCTTTTGTTTGACACCCCGAAAGTTCAGACCTCGCCTTGACGACTTTTTTCCGGCATCCCATGCCGTTTTCAAACCTGACCCATGTCCAACTATACCGTTAATCATCTCGCCCACTTGGAGAGCGAGGCCATCTATGTTCTCCGCGAGACCGCGTCCCAATTCAATAAGCCGGTCCTGTTGTTCTCCGGTGGTAAGGACTCCATTGTCGTGGCACATTTGGCCAAGAGGGCATTCTGGCCGGGCAAAATGCCCTTCCCGCTGATGCATGTAGATACCGGTCACAATTTCCCCGAAACCTTGGTGTATAGGGATAAGTTTGTCGCCGATATCGGCGCCCGGTTGGAAGTCGCAAGCGTGCAAAACTCCATCGACCAAGGACGGGTCCAGGAGGAGAAGGGACCCAACGCGTCCCGTAATGCCCTGCAGACGGTCACTCTACTCGATGCGCTCGAAGAGGGTGAATATGACGCCGCCATCGGCGGAGCACGGCGAGATGAAGAAAAGGCCCGGGCGAAGGAACGTTTCTTTTCCCATCGAGATGAGTTCGGTCAATGGGATCCCAAGAACCAACGTCCTGAGCTCTGGAACCTCTTCAATGGCCGTAAGGCTCAGGGAGAGCATTTTCGGGTCTTCCCGCTGTCCAATTGGACCGAGATGGATGTGTGGCAATACATCAAGCAGGAGAGGATTCCCCTGCCCGATATCTATTTCACCCACGAACGGGATGTCATCAACCGCAATGGCACGCTACTCGCAGTGACTGACTTTATCACCGTGGCCGAAAACGAAACCGTGGAAACCCGTCGTGTGCGCTTCCGCACGGTGGGTGATGCCACGTGCACGGGAGCCGTGGAATCACCGGCCGCGACACTGGACGAAGTTATCGCGGAAGTGGCCGCCGCCCGCCAAACCGAGCGCGGTACTCGCGCCGACGACAAGCGTTCTGACACAGCCATGGAAGACAGAAAGAAAGCAGGATATTTCTAGTTCCCAGCCTTCGCAATTGGCACCCAAAAACCAGCGACAATCTACTATAAATGACTGAAACGAACTATCCCGACATGGAATTGCTGCGATTCACAACCGCAGGCTCCGTCGACGACGGCAAGAGCACCCTCATTGGGCGGCTGATGTATGACACGAAGACGATTTTCGAAGATCAGTTGGATGCCGTCGAAAAGACCTCCAAGCAACGCGGCGACGGCAGACTCGACCTGGCTTTGCTCACCGACGGCCTCAAGGCTGAACGCGAACAGGGTATCACCATCGACGTGGCTTATCGTTATTTTGCCACCCCCCGGCGTAAGTTCATCATCGCCGACACTCCCGGGCATATCCAATATACCCGCAACATGGTCACGGGTGCCTCCACCGCCAACCTGGCCATCATCCTGATCGATGCCCGCAAAGGCGTGATCGAGCAGACCTGCCGGCACTCGTTCATCGCTTCGCTTCTTGGCATCAAACACCTCACGGTAGCGATCAACAAAATGGACCTCGTCGATTGGTCGCAGGAGAAATTCGACGAAATCGTTGCCGCCTACAAGGCGTTCGCCAGCCGGTTGGAAATTCCGGAGATCACCTTCATTCCCATCAGTGCCCTCCACGGCGACAATGTGGTCGAGAAGTCCACCAACATGCCTTGGTTTCAAGGCGCTCCCTTGCTCTATCACTTGGAAACCGTCTACATCGGCACCGACGTCAACCACGTTGATCCCCGCTTTCCAGTGCAATACGTCATCCGTCCCCACTCGGATGAGTGGCATGATTTTCGCGGGTTTGCCGGACGGGTGGCCAGCGGCGTGTTCAAACCCGGCGACGACGTAATGATCCTGCCAAGTGGCTTTAATGCCCAGATTAAGGCCATTCACTCGAACGACGGGGAACTGGATGAAGCGTTCAGTCCCCATTCGGTGGCGATCACATTGGATCGGGAGATCGATATCAGCCGCGGCGACATGCTGGCAAAACCCAACAACCAACCCACGGTTGGCCAGGATATCGACCTTATGTTGTGTTGGTTCTCCGAGAAAAAACCATTGCAGGTCCGGGGCAAATACCTGCTCAAACACACTTCCAAGGAATGCCGTGCGGTGGTTCGCGACATCAAATACAAGGTGGACGTGAATACCCTGCACAAAATCGAGGATGTGAATGAGGTCAGCCTTAATGATATCGCCCGCGTGACACTGCGCACCTCCTCCCCGTTGTTCTACGACTCCTACCGCAAAAACCGCATCACCGGCTCCGTCATCTTGGTGGATGAGTTTTCCAATGAAACGGTTGCCGCAGGCATGATCCGTTGAACTAGTTGCTAGCCGTTAGAATACAGGTGCTAGTTGCTAGACTCTAGAAACTAGCCACCAGAACCCATGCTTCACACTCTTCGCCAAATCGCCGAGGCCGCCGGCCGGGAAACCCTCAACTTCTACGACCGGGAATTCACAGTCGATGCCAAAGCCGATGACTCACCCCTCACCCAGGCGGACCTGGCCTCGCATCACCTGATTTTGCGCGAACTTCGCACCGCCTTTCCGGACATCCCCATCGTCTCTGAGGAAGATGATTCCCGTCCCGCCGATTTGAACACCAATGGACAGTTTTTTGTCGTCGATCCGCTGGATGGGACCAAGGAGTTTATCAAACGAACTGGTTCATTCACCGTGAACATCGGACTGGTGCAAAATCGAAATCCGATTGTTGGAATCGTGCATGTTCCTGTCACGGGGGTAACCTATGTCGCAAACAAGGATGGAGCTTGGCGGGCGGAAACCGATAGCGAACCAAAAGCAATCAAAGTGACTCCAGCAACTGAGCCGTTGCGCATCGTTGCCAGCCGGGACCATGCCGGTCTCGAAGTCAAAGCACTGTTGGAGCGGTTCCCCAAGGCGGAATGCCTGAGCATCGGAAGCTCTTTGAAATTCTGCCTGGTAGCCGAAGGAAAGGCGGATGTATATCTGCGTGACGTGCCTACGATGGAATGGGACACCGCTGCGGCCCAGGCGATTGTGCAAGCTGCCGGAGGATCTGTTCTCACGCACCCGAAGCACCAACTGCTGGAATATGGAAAACCTGGATTTCGCAACGGCTCGCTTCTCACGGTAGGTGATGGTAGGATTTTGAAACGGCTTTGGGGTTGATTCTTTAACGGGAGGTCGAGAGACGCAAAGAAGGAGGATGAACTCATTATCCGAGTTGAACTGACTCCGCGTCTCTGCGTCCCTGCGTTACCCAAAACCAACCAAGAACATGTCTGAAAACCTCTACACCACTCACGATCGATTGGTCAACCGGGCTGAGCATGAGACTCAGTTGGAACAACACGGACAGGTGATTTGGTTTTATGGATTGAGTGGATCCGGGAAAACCACCATTGCCGCAGCCCTGCAACGACGACTCCACGAAGGTGGACGCCATGCCGTTGTACTTGACGGCGACAACGTCCGGGGCGGCCTCAACAACAACCTCGGTTTTTCCGATTCTGATCGCCATGAGAACATCCGGCGAATTGCAGAAGTAGCGAAATTATTCACGGAAAACGGTGCCATAGTTTTGGCGAGCTTCATTACACCGAAGAGGGATCTCCGGCAACTTACCCGCGCCATTCTTCAGGATGATCTAACGTCGGTTTATGTGAAGGCTTCCTTCGAAACCTGCCAGCAGCGCGACCCTAAAGGGCTTTATGCCAAGGCAGCGGCGGGCGAGGTGAAACAGTTTACGGGTAAAGATTCAGGCTTCGAAGTGCCAATCGAAGCAGATGATGATGTAGTCATCGATACGGAGGAGCAGGACTTGGCAGCCTGTTTAGAACAGGCGATGTCGTTGGTTAAAGAAGTATAACGTGGACGGAGCCGTTAGCCTGAAGCTGTTTTTAACCGCTGATGAACGCAAATATACGCGGATCCGTCAGCACGCCCGGCTACAAATGCCAAGACTAGCGAAGTTCGATGTCTTTCAGCCAGGCTCGATTGGTTTGGTACCATTCCACCATGCGACGAAAGCCTTTCGCGGGCGCGACTTTGGGGGACCAATTTAATAAACGGCTGGCTTTGCCAATATCCGCCTGGGTTGAGGTCATATCCCCCGCATGAAAGGGGTGATAATCGACCACAGCTTCCTTTCCCAATTCCTGTTCAAAACCCGTTATCATCGCATTGATGGCAAGAGGACGATTTCCGCCTCCGAGGTTGATGATCTCATAGCCTACAGGCTGGAGTGCCGCTAAGGTGCCGGCAACGATGTCGTCGATGTAGGTAAAATCCCGAGTTTGAGAGCCGTCGCCAAAGAGAGTGATGGACGTCCCCTCGTCTATCCACTTGATAAAGCGCAAGGGACTCATGTCGGGGCGCCCCGCTGGACCATAGACCGTAAAATAACGCACAACCGAAACATCAATCCCGTGTAGATGGTGATAAGTATGGGCCATCGCTTCAGCGGCCAGCTTTGTCGCAGCATAAGGCGAAATCGGGCGAGTGACATTGGCCGTCTCGACAAACGGAGTCTCGGTGCCGGCATACAAAGAGGACGTGGAGGCCAGCAGATACTTGGAACAGCCCTGCTTCACCATGGCCTGTAGCAGGTTCACCGATCCCGCTAAATTGGTGGTCGCATAGACCTCTGGGTGCTCGACCGAATATCTCACTCCAGCCCGGGCCGCCAAGTTGATAACCCCATCGAAACGACACTCAGCAAAGAGTCTTTCAATCATCGAAGGATTTTCAATGTCACCCGCAACAAACCTGAAATTGCTATCTGAAACATCAGATTCTTCGAAAATCGAAGAACGGGGACTGGTGCCCATCCGAAGACCATCTCCACCTAGGAGGAGGTCCAATCGATGATCTTTCAGCCTCACATCGTAGTAGTTGTTAAGATTATCTACACCGACCACAGAGTGACCCTTTGCAAGCAAGGCCTGCGCTGTCTGTGATCCAATGAAACCAGCGGCGCCGGTGAGGAGATAGGTGGACATGAAAATCTAAAGGTCGAACTTCGAAAATTGGGATAGTAAGAAGGAGGCGAAGTGATGGGTCTGAACGACGGGCGGAAACTCTGACTACAAAAAATTAAGCCAATGCTGCCTCCCTACTTCAAGAATCCACCCCAGCGGCAGGAGTCCTCCACCATCTCTTGGAGGGTTTTGGTTGTGCGCCAACTCCACAGTTCGGCAGCCCGACTAGCGTCGGCATAACACGAGGCGGCATCACCGGGACGACGCGCAACGTAACAATGCGGCAGGGATCTCCCCAATACCGCTTGAAACTGCTCCAGCACTTCACGCACCGAGTGACCATTGCCTGACCCAAGGTTGATGGCATGAGCGCCTCCGAGGCCGCCTAGGTTTTCCACAGCAGCTAGGTGCCCACCCGCCAGATCACAGACGTGAATGTAGTCCCGAACGCCCGTGCCGTCCGGTGTGTCGTAATCGTCGCCGAAAATCTGTAACTCCGGCAGCCGGCCGTCGATGACCTGAGTAATGACCGGGAAAAGGTTATTCGGCCGACCCTTGGGATCCTCGCCAATAAGACCGCTGGGATGCGCTCCCACTGGGTTGAAGTAACGCAACAGCGCAATGTGCCAGCGGTTATCCGACGAGGACAGATCCCGGAGCATGTCCTCAATGATCAACTTGGACCGGCCGTAAGGGTTGCTGGCGGACAGCGGGGCCGATTCTGGGATGGGCAGGATTTTACTCTCGCCGTAAACCGTGGCGGACGAGCTGAACACAAGATTGAAACAATCCTGTTCCCGCATCACCGAGATCAGCGTCATGGTCGACCCGAGGTTAACCTCGTAATATTCCCACGGCCTCTCGACCGACTCCCCGACCGCCTTCAGTCCCGCGAAATGGATGACGCCGTCAATTTGATGTCGCCCAAAGACGGCGGCCAACTGCGAGCGATCCCGCACGTCAAAATCGTAGTGCTTAACACTGCGCCCGGTGATCTGCTCGACCCGTTCATACACGTCGGCATGACTGTTGGCGAAGTTGTCAATCGCGACGACTTCGTGACCAGCCTCAAGCAAGGCAACACAGGTGTGGCTACCGATAAAACCGGCAGCTCCGGTGAGTAGGTAGGTTGGCATATTTCTAGGTTTTGATTCCTGGAGAGAGGCTGGTTTGTCAGTGGCTGGATGCTAGGATGCGAACGCCGCCTTGGTCATGATTTTAGCAAGTTGGACTGCATCCGTTTCAGCCTGCCAGTTCAACTCCGCCTTGGCTCTGATCGAATCACCGTAAAGGTGGGAAGGATCCACCGGACGGTAGAAGGCGGACGACACTTCGACCACCGTCGCACCGGTGTCCTGACGGCGGCCTACTTCCTTGAGACCTTCCCCTTCGAACTCGATCGGAATCCCGGCAGTGGAAAACGCTGCTCTACAGAATTCGCGGACGGAAGTAAGCTTACCGGTGGCCAAGAGGAAGTCACTGCTCCGTTCGGTTTGTAGCATGCGCCACATTCCCTCAACGTATTCTGGAGCATATCCCCAGTCGCGCTGACTGTTGAGATTCCCCAAGCTCAGCTTATCCCTTTCGCCTCGTGCGATCTGAGCCGCCCCCTGACAGATTTTTTGGGTTACGAAATTCTCTCCGCGACGCGGTGACTCGTGATTGTAAAGAATTCCGTTGGCAACAAACAGTCCGTGAGACTCCCGATAGATTCGGCCCAGATTGAAGGCAAACGCCTTGGCCGCCCCGTAGGGGTTGCGCGGGTTGATGGGAGTTATCTCTGTCTGCGGACCCGTCTCGGGCGCACCAAAGATTTCAGAGCTCGCAGCTTGATACAGACGGGCCTCGGTCTGCAACTCGCGCATGGCTTCCAACAGGTGAAGGGTCGCCATGCCGTTTTCGGCACAAGTGATTTCCGGGATCTCAAAGCTGAGCCCAACATGGCTCTGGCCGGCCAAGTGGTAGATCTCGTCAGGCTCAATTTTGTGTAGCAGTCGATGAAACGAGGTGAGGTCGTTGAGCTCTCCATAGTGCAGCACAAGCCGCTTCGCCGAAAGGTTTTCTTCCGTTCGCAAGTGATCGATCCGACTGCGGTTAAACGCACTCGCCCGGCGCACCAAGCCGTGCACGGCATATCCCTTGGCGAGCAGAAACTCGGCGAGGTAGGAACCATCCTGGCCGGTGATGCCCGTGATCAGTGCTTTCTTCATGGAGTCAGCAAGCCTTCGGACTTCTGCCTAGGGCTGTCAGCTTAAATCTCGATGCTGGCCGTTGGGAACAGCTAGTGACTGGTAAAATACTGCTTCACTTGATCGAGCGGGCGGGTGTTAAGCACATGCTCCGCTCCCAACCATCCCTTTCGCGCGGAGTTCACACCCGCGGCAACGTGTTCGAGCCCGGAGGTCTCGTGGGCATCGGGATTGATTGCACAAAGTAATCCTCGCTCCGCCGCCTTGCGCCATAGCCGCCAGTCCATGTCCAGCCGCCAAGGGCTGGCGTTGAGTTCGATGATCGTCTGGTTGGCAATCGCCGCATCGATGACCTTTTCGACGTCCACCCGATAGGGCTCACGCCTCAACAATATGCGACCGGTCAGGTGCCCCAGCATCGTAACATGTTCATTTTCGACCGCACGAATGATGCGTGCCGTCATCTTCGCCTCGTCCTGAGAAAACGCATTGTGAACAGACGCAACCACGTAATCCAACTCGGCCAGTACGTCGTCGGCAAAGTCCAATTGTCCATCGGTCAAGATATCCACCTCGGAGCCGGCAAAGACCCACGTTTGCGAAGCACCGGAGGCATTTTGATCACGGATCGCCTGCACTTGATTGAGCAAACGCTCTTCATCGAGCCCGTTCGCCTGAAAGCTGGCTTTGGAGTGATCCGCAATACCGAGATATTCCCACCCTAGCTCCTCCGCTTTCGCCGTCATCTCCCGTAGCGTTGCCTTGCCATCGCTCGCATTCGTGTGGTTGTGAAACGCTCCGCGCAAATCGCCCAACTCAAGGAGTCGCGGCAGACTTCCTTCGGCTGCCGCCTCGATTTCTCCTCGGCCTTCGCGCAACGCCGGTGGTACCCATGCCATGTCGAGATGTGCAAAAAGCTGTTCCTCGCTGTCGGCCGGCAGGCTCTCCCCGCGCTCTGCTTTTTCCTTGGCCGTGCCCTCGCCTTCCGATGGCACCAATCCCCATTCGGACATGCTGTAGCCGCGTTCCAGCGCGCGTTGCCGCATGGCCACGTTGTGGTCTTTCGAACCCGTAAAATGGTGCAACGCGAAAACAAATTGATCAGCCGGCACAATGCGCAGATCCGCCTGCAACCCGCTGTCAAACCGCACACTCGACTTGGTGTCTCCTCGGGCCGTGACTTCCTTGACCTCCGGCAATTCACAAAACCACGCCATGACCGGCTCCGGGTCAGACGAGGCTACGATAAAATCCAAATCCCCCACGGTCTCCACGCCACGACGAGAACTCCCTGCTGATTCCGCACGTTCGACCTGCGATAGTTTTTGCAGTCCCTGCACAATTGGAGCCCCTACTTCCTGCGCAAGCCACCAAAGGTGACGTTTGCCGTAAGCCTCACGGTTCTTGATTCCCTCGGCAATTTTTGCCGCCGATTTCGCGCCAAAACCCGCCAGTCCCGCGACCCGGCCGTCTGCGCAGGCTTTCGCCAACTCTGATATGGAATCGATGCCCAGCTGTTCATGGATCGCCTTGATCTTTTTCGCTCCCAGCCCCGGAACCTCCAGCATCTCCACCAATCCCGGCGCAATCGATGCGCGGAGCTTTTCGTAGAACTCCAGTTTGCCGGTCGTGTAAAGTTCGCCGATTTTTTGCGCCAAGGCCGCACCTATGCCCTTCACCGAATCCAATTCACCTGCCTCGATCAGGCGTTCCACGTTCTCCTGCTCCATCGATTCCAGAATTCGTGCCCCACTCCCGTAGGCCCGAATTTTGAAGGGATTTTCCCCCTTCAACTCCAGCAACACGCCAATGTCCACCAGCACTTCGGCTATCTCGTTCTTCGTCATCGTATCCTTTTTAACCGCGAACAGTCGCGAATCTACCCGAATTATTCCAACCACGGATAGTGATTAATCGAGCCGTGTAACCCTGCTTTGGGACTTTCCGAGCCTTCCACTTTCCGATTTCATTCTTGCTCATGCCTTTTCGTTACCATCGCACTGTTCACTTCAGCGATACCGATGCCGCCGGCGTGGTTTTCTTTGCACGCTACCTGAGCATCGCTCATGAGGGTTACGAGGAGGCCCTGGCGGCCTCCGGAGTTCCGTTGGCCCAGTTTTTTGCGGACACCGGTGTGGTCATTCCCATCGCCAAGAGTGAGGCCTCCTATCTTCGCCCGCTCGCCACCGGAGAAAAAATCATCGTGGAGCTTACTCCACAGACGATTGACGAGTCCCGCTTCGCTATCGAAGCCACAATATGGAAAACCGAGCCGGCCGAAAAACGTGCGGCGCACATTCGCACCGAACACGTCTGCATCGAATCAGCCACGCGCAGGAAGATCCCAATTCCTCCCGCCATACAAAAATGGATCGAGTCTGCGGCCTAATGAACACGCAACGCACCTCGGCGCTCCCCTCAACTCATCTCAATCGCGCAAAGCACGGAGCACCGCTGCTCTGACCCGTTTACAGTCGATCTTGTCCATGCGATTTACCGGCCAGGGATCGACGGAGATCGCCTGCTTGGGCCACTTGAATCGGGCTACCTGACCACCCGATGCCTGCCAGAGCTCATCGAGGTTTAACTCCAGTTCATCGGCATGTGCAACGACCACCTTCTCCCCCCACGTAGGATCAGGCACGCCCAACACCATCAAACGAGCATCCTGCATCAGCCTTTTCAGGATAACTTCCACCTCCTGCGGGTTCACTTTTTCGCCTCCAGAATTGATCAGGGCGTCAACCCGACCCAGCACGTCGATGAACCCGTCTGCATCGATCCGACCCAAGTCACCCGAATTCCAATCCACTGACGCCGGGATTTCCTCGGGCCAATACCCCCGAAAAATCGATCTACCTGAACAAATCAGGCCGCCTTGGGTGTCGGTGTTAATATTAAGATGCGGCAAGGCGCGCCCAACGCCACGCCGCCCAGTCAAAAACTGATCCGGCAGGAGGGCAGCCGCCAAGGCTGCCGTCTCCGTCGCACCGTAACTCGGCGCCAACCTGATCCCCTCCTCGTATGCCCACGCTGCAGTGGTTTCGTCCAGGGCCGCCCCCCCTACCAACACGACATGAAAGTGCTGCAACCACGCCGCGCTGCCTTCCAACTCCCGCAGGCGTTGCAGCTGCGTGGGCACAAATGAAACCACCATTTCCTCGGCGGGAAGGCCGGTAAATCCTCCCTCGGCCAGTCGGCGCCAGGAAACATCCAGATAAGTTCCGCCGGTCAGAACACAGCGCAACCAAGCCATCAATCCCCCGACATGATGTCGCGGCAGCGTACTCAGACTATGGATGCACGACAGACCGAAGTGTTGGGCCATTCCCGAAACCGCAGCCGCGATGGTCACTTGGTCGTGACGAGCGAGCTTGATTGCCCCGGAGGAACCTCCCGTCGGGATCATCAGCCAGCCCGTTTCCGGATTCCATGTTTCCGACTGCAGTCTGATCTGTTCCTGAAATTGGTCTCGCTCGCGTTCCCCCCAATCGGGGTTGGCCAAAAACACCGGCGACTGACCAGCCGCTGCCCGCACAAACTGTTGTGTCCATTCCGTCGGGTCCGTCGCATCCACCACATATGGAGCATGCTCCGAATGCACCTTCCCTCCCAGCAAAGTCGCAAAAACTGCTCGGTTCATTGCTCCCCCCCCGTGACTGGTTCAACGGCCTTCCCTCCCAACGACTCGACCTCCGATCGCCGGACAAAAGGCATGGCGGGTGGTCCATCAAATTTTCCTTCCTGAAACAACGGCCATACCCCCACTCCCAACGCTCGCCCCGTCGCCCCCAAGGTGAAGGCCAGAGCCAAGACCAGCCGGGCCCCCACAACGGTTTCGAGCCCCGAAGAAATCACCACGTCAGCTTTCGACCCAGTCAGGGAATCAACCATGTCTGCCGGATCCCCCCAGAGCACCGGCTTGATCACAAATACTCCCGGCCAACCTTGATCCCGCCACCACTCGAAATCTGTCCGATCCACCACGGACTCGTCCAAAGCGAGCGTTACCGGATAGTCTCCTGCCAAGCCGAGGAGCAGATCGCGATTGGTCGACGGTGTGGGTTGCTCGATATACTCAATCTGCGGACGCTCCGCACTGGCATCCAACCACCGTTCAGCGGTGCGACGATCCCACCCACCATTCGCATCCAAGCGCAGACGTGCACCTTCCGGCAAACGCGCTAACAAATCATCCATCATCGCAATTTCATCCCGCGTGTCTTCCACTCCCACCTTCCATTTGAACGTGCGAAATCCAATCTCAAGTCGGGACTCCACTACCTCAAAAGCTCGTCGCCCTGCCGGCAGCAGCCCCGCCACGGGCAAATAATCAGGTCCCCTCGCCAGGGAGCTGCGCCAATCCCATCGCGCTGCCCCAAATCCAAACCCCACCGGCCCGCCGGCCCGCACGAGCTCATCAACGTCGGCTTCCAAAGGCTCCTCTCCGAGCCTTTCGAGCACTGCACCACACTTGGCGAGGTTCCAATCTCCAAAGCCAGGAACGGGTGCGATTTCACCCCAACTGACACCCCCGTCCGCTGCTTCCCGTCGCACCCACCATCCCTCGCGTTCCGCCCATGCCCCCCGGGCTGTGCGCATCGGATGCCGAAACGGCAGACAATAAGACTGAACGCGATAACGGGCCTCGGACACACCGTCACCATGCCCTAGTTTTCCACCAAATCAAAAGCCATTATCATGCGATGAAACGACTGCTCGCCCCGGGATTCTCGATTCCTTCTTGCACCTCGTCGTCAGGCCATTATTCCGTTCCCGGCAACTCATGAGCAAGGTTGCCACGCCCACCACCGACCGTTTCGACGCTGAATACTACCAACCAGCCGAGACCTTTTTCGCCGCCAACCGCCCCGTCGGCCTGACGTTTGACGACGTTACCCTCGCCACGCGGTTCTCCGACATCCTTCCGAAGGACGCCGACACGTCGACGTCCCTCTCCGATCAGGTTCAGCTCTCGATCCCGATCATTTCCTCCGACATGGACACTGTGACGGAGTCGCGCATGGCCATCGCCATGGCGCTGAATGGTGGGCTCGGACTCATCCACTACAACATGCCGGCGGCGGATCAGGTCCGCGAAGTGGCCCGCGTTAAGCGGCACATCCACGGCCTTATCCAAGATCCCATCACGGTCACTCCCGAAAAACTCATCGGGGAGGTGCTCGATCTCATCGACGTTAAAAAGTACGACTTCCGCACCTTTCCCGTCGTGGACGAAAAAGGCCTACTGGTTGGCCTGCTCTCCGGTAGCAGCGTGCGGGAACGCTACCGGGCCACCACCGTGGCCGAAGCAATGACCCCGCGTGACCAAATCCACACGGTTCCCGTCACTGCCCTCAAACCCGACCCGATCAAAGCCGCCGATGCGTTTTTCACCGAACACATCGGTATCCACAAAATGTTGGTCGTCGACGCGCAGGATCACCTTCGCGGCCTGGCCACGTTTTCCGACATCGAACGCATCTCATCCGAGGCCAACTCGCGGCGGCGGCCCGCCCGCGACGGTGAATTCCGCTTGATTGTGGGAGCAGCCCTGGCTCCTGTCCGGCTGCCCGATGGCGCTCTGGATCGCGAACGCATCATCGGCCATGTCGGCAAACTCATGGATGAGAACATTGACTGTGTGGCCGTTTCCACGGCCCACGGTCACACCGCCGGGGTCGGCGACATGGTGAAGCTCGTGCGTGATGCCTTTCCCAGCCTGACGGTCATCGCCGGCAACGTCACCAGTGCAGATGGCGTTGAATTTCTCACCGACTGCGGAGCCAACGCCATCAAGGTTGGTCAAGGTCCCGGTTCCATCTGCACCACCCGCATCGTCGCCGGGGTGGGAATCCCCCAGCTCACTGCCCTGCATGTGGCTGCTCGCGGAGCCACCAAGAACGGTGCAAAAATCATCGCCGACGGGGGCATCACCAAGAGTGGCGATATCGTCAAGGCCCTGACGATTGGCGACGCGGTCATTCTCGGAGGCCTTCTCGCCGGTTGTCGCGAAGCGCCGGGCGAAATCATGGAGATCAATGGCAAGATCTATAAACAATACCGGGGCATGGGATCACTCGCTGCGATGAAGGACGGTTCCGCCGCCCGGTATGGGCACAGTAAAACCGACAAGACCCGTAAGATGACCGCTGAGGGCATCGAGGCTTTAAAGGAAGTCAGCGGTTCGGTCGACGACGTGCTCGCCAATCTGGTGGGTGGTCTGCAAAGCGGCATGGGTTACCTGGGTGCGAAGGACCTTTCGGCCCTGCGATCGAATGCGCGTTACATCCGGGTCAGTCCTGCCGCCCAAAAGGAAGCCACGCCCCACGATGTCATCGAGATAAAAGCCGGCGTAAAAACCTGATCGACGGATTACCGCTTGCGCCCGCGCTCTATCATCTCTTTGCCCTTTAAGGCAACGGGGAGACTCCCGGTTGCATCCCAGATTACGCAATCATGTCTCTGAATCCGTTTACCAGCCAGCTCATCGCCGATGTGGGCATTTCTCTCGGTGATGAGGGCAAGGGTCGCCTCGTTCCCGAAGTTTGCCGCGAACTCGATGGCACTCCTCGCCAAGTCTCCACCGTGCTCAAGGTTAATGGTGGCGCCAACTCCGGCCACACCGCCGCCGGGGTTAAGCTCAATCTACTCCCCTCCGGTGTGGTCGAAAAGGACATCCAACACCTCGCTATCGGTTGCGGCGTCGTCGCCGATCCCCGCAAAGTCTGGTGGGAGGCCGCCCCACTTGAGCACAAGGGCTACAACGTCATCAACCGTCTCGCCATCGACGAGCGCACAATGGTTTCCGACCTTATCCATCGGCTGCTCGATCTCGCGTGGGAACACTACCGCTCGAACGTCCTGCACGAAGAACCACGTGGGTCAACCGGTCGCGGCATCACGCCGGCCTATCTGGATGAAGTGGGGCAATGGCAGATCTCCTTTTCCGATTTTTTGGCCGGGCCGAATTTCTACGCTCGCAAAGTCGCCCAGCGGGCCGATCGCGCGCTGCGCACCATCCAACATGTTTGCCAGGTCGACGCCGACACGTTCGCCGGTTTCTTCGAAACCCTCGGTGAAGCCGAAAAACGGGCCAACACCGAAGCAATCGGACTCGGGGTGGTCGACGAGAGCGAGTTCGACTTCACGGTCTTCCATGGCGACAGCCCCTTCAGCCTGAATCTGGAAAAACTCACCGCGACCTACTGGGAAGCCGGCACTCGCCTGGGTCCACGCATCCTCGAAGTCCGGGAATTGATCCGCCGGGAGCTTGTCGCCGGACACACGATTCTCGGTGAGTTCGGTCAAGCCTACTGGCTTGATAAACGCCACGGTTTCTCCCCCAACGTAACCGCCTCCCACACCTATACGCCGGAGTTTTTCGAGAGCGCTGGGATTCCCGTGCAACCCGTGCACACGTTTGGCGTGGCCAAGGCCTATGACACCAAAGTCGGCACCCATACGTTCCTGACTCAGATGGAAGACGCCCATCCGCTGGCGGCGTTGCTTAAAAAACTCGAATTTGGCTCCACCACCGGACGCCAACGCATGGTTGGTTGGTTTGACGCCGTTGAAAAGGGCGACGCCCTGCGTTACGGCGGCTTTCAGGACTTGATGATCAACAAAACCGACGCCCTCACCCACCAAGGCGATTGGCAGGGCGATCTCTTGATCTGCAAGGCTTACGAAGATGTGGAGGGGAAACGCTATCACCACGTTCCGCGCAATGAAGCCGTGCGCCGGACCCTGCGTCCCGTCTACTCCCACCATGCCGGTTGGGCTCGTGATATCAGCGAGGTGCGCCACTTCAAAAATCTGCCGACCAACGCACAAAAATATATCGCCGCCATGATGCGCTCGATTCTGGACGTCGCCTACGAAGGGATGATCTGGCCGGACGAAGATCATCTGCCAAATCTACGTTATCTGGGCGTTGGCCCCGAACCGTCGCAGCTGATCAAAGATGTCCCGCGCACCGCAGACTTGATCAAGCTTTGAACCGGGCCGGCTAAATCCACCGTCGTTGCTTGCGACGGCACACGGTCAGCCAACCTTGCCCTCATGTCCGCTGATCAATGTCCCATTAGCGCCTATATCGAAACCAAGGGCCTGCGCTACTTCCCGCGCATGCTCAGCAAGATCCGCCTCATGGCCGCCGGCACCTTGCGCGAGGATTTTCACGAAATGATTGGCCGCGGCCTCGATGCGCGCCTGTGCAATCATCTGCGTGTCGATTACGAAGCTCTCCGTGAAAAAACCCTCTCATCTACCACCGACGAAGAGGTTTTCAGCTGGGTGCAGGAAAACGGCCGGGACATCAATGAAACCGACATCCTGCTGTGGAATCACTACGTCACCAAACTCGGATGGCGCGACCAGGTGACGGAGTCGCTCGCCAACCGCAAAGCCAGCAGCGGCTTGGCCGACCGGGATGAGATCGAAACCATGATCGAATACTTCGAATACGACGAAGGCCGCAAGGCCTAGACCCCACTGTCACGTATTACGTGACAATCCCTCAGGACTACCACGGCCGTCAGACGGAGACGGAGGAGAAACTTCAAAAGTCCTGCAGGTGGCCTTCATTGTGGCCGTTTTCGGGTTCGAGTTGTGCCATGACTTCGCCGGCGAGATAGATCGAACCGGTGATCACCACGGTTTCGCCGGGAGCAGTCTGTTCCAAAAGCCGACGCTGGCTGAAGAGCTCCGTCACGTCCGCTTCGTGCACATCGCCGGCAAAACTTGACGGAATCAGGGCCCGCAGGTCGCCATGGGAGCAGGCCCGGGCTTGCTCCGGCACGACCAGATGCAGTGCTTCAGCGAAGGTCGCCACCACTTCCATCAAGGGCCCCGCTCGGACGGCCCCCAAGGCACCGACCACAATCTTGGGTTTACCGCCGATCTTGTCATGTAATCGAGCCAAGTTCTTCCGGAGCTCCTCGGCGCCTTCCGGATTGTGAGACGCATCCAGTATGAGGTTTCGCTGATGCCAGCGAAAGGGTTGCCACCTCGCCGGCCAACTTGCATCGGCTAGCCCTCGACGAATGACATCGTCTTCAATTGCGTAATTCAAGGCCTCGATGACGAGCGAAGCCGTCGCAGCGTTCCAACGCTGACAGACCCCTTCCATGCCGACTTGGGGGTAATTCTCAGAGGCTTCGCCAAAACGTTCCCGCACGGACAATACCTCAACCCCCATCTCGGCAGCTTTACCGCGCACGACGTGCTCGGCTTCTTCGGGAAGTCGCCCCATCACCACCGGCGCTCCGGGCTTTATGATACCGGCCTTGGCGACCGCAATTTCCTCGTAGGTGTGGCCCAAGATTTCGCAGTGGTCGAAACCGATTGAAGTAATGGCCGTGACCGTCGGTTCCACGATATTGGTCGCATCCAACTCACCGCCCAAACCGACTTCCACCACCCCGATATCGCACTCCCGCCGCACGAACTGGAGGAATGCCATTGCAGTCATGAATTCAAAAAAACTCGGGTGGTTGTCAGGGTCGTGAGCTGCAATCCGTTCTGCCAAGGGCTGCAACTCCTGGGTAAACCGCACGATCTCGGACTCGCTCAAAATCTGCCGATCCACTTGCACCCGCTCGCCCAATTTCACCAAATGAGGCGACGTATAGAGGCCGACCCGATATCCCGCCTCCCGCAAAATCGCATCCAGCATCGCCGCCGTGGATCCTTTGCCATTGGTGCCCGCCAGATGAATGATCGGCAATCGACGTTCCGGATGGCCGATCTCCCGGGCCAGATCACGCATGCGATCGATACCATACTTCACCCCTTTGGCTTTCAGGCCAAAAAGGTAGTCCTGCACAGCAGGATAATCGGTCATCGCACCCGACGGAGTCACAGAAAATCGGAGACTGATGCGGCGGATCAGCTGGCCGCCGCCACCACCTCGGGCTTGTCCACGGGTTTACGCAGGTAAAGTGCACCCAGAATCTCCGCAAGCCGATCGCGCATGTCGAGACGGCTGACAATCTGATCGACCAATCCCTTTTGGAGCAGGAACTCCGCCGTCTGAAATCCCGGCGGCAAGGTCTGCTTGGTCGTCTCCTTGATGACGCGAGCACCCGCAAAACAGATCATGGCGCCGGGCTCGGCCAGATTGACATCGCCCAATACCGCGAAACTCGCGGTCACGCCACCGGTGGTGGGATGTGTCATGACCGAAACGTAGGGAATCTTGGCGGCATTGAGTCGGGCCAAAGCCGCGCTGGTTTTCGCCATCTGCATCAACGAAAAGATGCCTTCCTGCATGCGCGCCCCGCCGGAAGAACTGACGATGATACAAGGGATTTTGCGCTCCAGGGATCGCTCGATGGCTCGGGCAATTTTTTCGCCCGTCGCCGATCCCATGGCCCCGCCACAAAAGCGAAAATCCATGACCGCGATTGAGACCGGAATCTCGTGCAACATGCCAACGCCACTGATCACCGCCTCGGGCAGACCGCTGTCTGACTCATACTTTTTGATTCGATCCGGGTAAGCCTTCGAATCCACGAACTCGAGCGGATCAGCCGACTTCACGTTCGCATCCGTTTCTTCAAACGACCCGGCGTCCAAAAGGTTGGCGATGCGTTCCCGGGCTCCGATGGGAAAATGATAGCCGCTCTTGGGAACAACCATCTGATTGGCCTCCAACTCTTTGTTGAAGACGATCTCTCCGGAAATCGGACACTTGGTCCACAATCCCTTGGGGATATCTTTCTTCTTAACGACAACCGTCGAATACTTCGGTTTGGAAAAAAGCGACATGGGCAGCGCGGTGACTTCGGGACGAATTATCCGTGAGCAAAGGTGACGACGTCGATCTTTACCGCACCCGCTTGGCGAAGTGCGTGAGCAGCGGCATTGAGCGTGGAACCCGTAGTGAAGACGTCATCGACCAGAACATAGCGTTGATCCGCGGTTATGGCGCCGGGATTTTGGGCTGCAAAGGCATTTTTCATGCGCTGACGGCGCGTCCGGCGGTCAAATTCGGTCTGAGACGAGGTATCCACCCGTCGTTGAAGCAGTTCGGCAATTGTGCAGTGCTCCCCCACTGCCGACTGGAAAGCTTCGGCAATCAGCCACGATTGATTGTAACCTCGTTCCCGTTCCTTGCGGGCATGAAGCGGCACCGGCACCAACACGGCACCACGTAGAAACTCGACCACCGCGTGGTTCATTCGGATCAAGGCAGCAATGTCCTCCAAAACAAAGAGCCCCTGGCGATATTTGAGGGCCAGCATCAGTTCGCGCGCGGGCCCTTTAAACAATGTCACCGTTTTGGCTGCTTGGTAAGATGGATGCAGCCCCTCGCAATGCGGGCAAATGCGCTCCCCTTCCACTTCACCGAAAAAGGGATGACCGCAGGTCAAGCAATGCGGTTCGCGCACGTTCACGATAAGCGGCTCGCAACGCGCGCAAACATGTCGCAGCAAACCGTCCTCACAAAGCCCACCGCAGGACAAACACGTTGGTGGAAAGACCAAGTCGCACATCGCCCGACCCAAGCCGGAGATATCATGTGTCACCACCGGCATAAAACACTTCCTCCAAACACAACCCCCGGGCGGGAGCCGTTTCCACGGTCTCGGTCCGTCGGTTGGACTCCAGAATATGTCTCACGTCCTCCGGTGAAAGTCTTCCTTCACCGACCGCGATTAAAGCACCGGTCAGGCTGCGCGCCATCTTGTAGAGAAACCCGTTGGCCTCGAAAACCAAGGTCACGTGATCGTTCCCCTCCTCCACCTCAAGTCGTTGAAGATCACGAACCGGATCTTCGAGCTCCGCGCCGTTTTCAGCGGCGAAGGCACGGAAATCGTGCCGTCCCCGCAACACCATCGCCGCGGTTCGCATGGCCGCCGTATCCAGCCTTTGAAAACCACTCCGCCCCAGCACAAATCGCGTGGCAAACGGGGACGCCGCCGTCTGCACAATCCGGTAAACATACCTTTTGCCGGTGGCGCTGAATCGGGCATGGAAATCCGGCGATACGCGTTCGATCCGCTCGACGAGGATTGTCGGCGGAAGTCCGACCCGCAAGGCCGCCAGGAGTTTGGTGGGTTCATGAGGCCAAGAGGCATCGAAGTGAAACACCTGCCCCTTCGCGTGCACTCCTGCGTCGGTGCGGCCACTCCCATGAATGCGCACAGTCCGTTTGAAGATCGTGGACAGCCGGACCTCGATCACATCCTGGATGGCGTTGCCGCTGGGTTGGCTCTGCCAACCATCGAAATCCGTGCCGTCGTAGGCACAAGTTGCCCGCCAGCGCGGTGGTGCGTCCGGCAACGTCATGACATCTCCTCCGGCAAAGTGGGCGGGTAGCGCTGGTCGAGATAGTCCTGCAGGATCAGGGCCGCCGCTCGCGAATCGACGACGCCCGAGGCCCGCACTTCCCGCAGCTTGTCTTTTGGCAGGGTGGCCTCCGCCGCCTGTGATGTCAGCCGCTCGTCCACCAGATGCACCGTCAATCCGGTTGATCCCCGCAACCTCGCCGCCAGCGCTTCGGCCTCGCGGGCTTTGGGGCCCACCGAATCGTCCATGTTCAGCGGATATCCCACCACGATCTCGTCGATTTGTTGGGTTTCGATCACCTGCAGGAGTGCCTGCCACCGTTCGTCCGCGTCGGCTTGGACCAAAGCGGGCTGGGGTGAGGCCAATCCCAGTTCGTCGCCCCGGGCCAAGCCGAGGCGCTTGGTTCCGGGGTCGATTCCGAGAAAGCGCGGCACGCGCTATCGGTTAGAGAAATTTGGCGGCGTCGGCGAGGGTCGAAACCTGTTTCACCGCGGCCTTGATTTCCTGCGCCTTATCCTTGGGACATACCAGGGTGGCGTCGGGAGTGTGCACCACAATCAGGTCGGATGCACCCACCACCGCGACGAGGTGATCACCCTCGGTAAAGATGATATTGTTGTTGGCCTGCTCGATGATTCTCCGACCGCGACCTACATTGCCGGCGTCATCGGCCTGGTAGTGCCGGGTGACTGCCGGCCATGCCCCCACATCGTCCCAGTCGAACGTGGAAGGCAGCATCACCACGTTGTCCGATTTCTCGAGCAACGCGTAATCAAC
This sequence comes from Opitutaceae bacterium, assembly GCA_028280945.1. Lineage (GTDB taxonomy): Bacteria > Verrucomicrobiota > Verrucomicrobiia > Opitutales > Opitutaceae > Actomonas. The sequence continues at coordinate 55,631 of JANQKV010000002.1, read as the reverse complement.
GGAGATCTTTTGCAAGGTCGGATAGACCTTCTTCATGACCGGGCCGAGTTTCCGCCCCTTGGCGAGGGCGGTGCGAATGAGATCGAGGCCTGCATCGAGTTTGGGCGCAAACTTGGCAATCGCCGTCTCCACCACGCCAACGCTCCAAATGAACATGCCGGCGTTCCAAAAATAGGTTCCGGCTCGCAGATACTTCTTCGCCGTGGGGAGGTTCGGTTTTTCGACGAATCGTTTCACGTCGTAGATTTTCTTGCGGCGGATGGTGCGGCGCACGGCACCAGCCTGCACATAACCGAATCCGGTGGCGGGTTCAGTTGGGGAGATGCCGATGGTGACCATCACCGGTTCTTTGGCCGCAGCCTCGAAGGCGGCCTTCAAGTCGGACTGATACTTCTTGCCATTATGGATGACATGATCAGCCGGCAGGATGGCAAAGACCCCCTCCGGGTCCCGGGCTCCTACGATGGCGGCCGCCAAACCCACTGCGGCAGCCGTGTCGCGGCCTTCGGGTTCTGCGATGATGTTTTCTTTGGGCAATTGCGGACAAACGTCACGCACACCTTTCTCCTGCACGGCACTGGTGATAACGAAAATATTCTCCCGCGGCACAATGGGCAGCACCCGCTCGACGGTCTGGGTGAGCAACGGATCGTCGCCTACGATGGGAAGCAGTTGCTTCGGCCGCTCCGCCCGGCTTTGGGGCCAGAAACGTTCACCTTTTCCACCTGCAATGATTACGATGTAAGGATCTGCCATAAGCGTTGAGTGCAACGAGGGCATCCCATCGCGGCAAATAATCATTTGCGACGAGACTCAATCGTTTCTCTTTTCGCATCCATGGATGCCCTTACTCCGGTCGAACTCGCGCGCTACAGCCGGCATGTGCTGTTGCCGGAGATTGGCGGCGAAGGCCAAACCAAGTTGAAAGCTGCTCGTGTGCTGGTGGTGGGAGCCGGTGGGTTGGGTAGCCCGGCGGCGCTTTATCTCGCGGCCGCCGGAGTGGGCACGATCGGCATCGCCGATTTTGACCGCGTTGAGGTGTCCAACCTCCATCGTCAACTGCTGCATTCTGACGCGACAATTGGTCAGCCGAAAACAAGCTCGGCGGCGGCGCGCCTGCGCGAAACCAATCCGCTCATTAAAGTCGTGGAGCACACCGAGGGCATTCACGCCAACAACGCGGAAACGGTCTTTTCGGGCTACAATGTGATTGTGGATGGCACCGACAATTTTGGCTCCCGCTATTTGCACAACGACGCCGCGGTGCGCGTTGGAGTTCCAGTGGTGTTCGGCAGTGTTTATCGCTTTGAAGGCCAGGTTTCGGTCTTTGCCCCTCATCTTGGTGGACCATGTTATCGATGCCTGTTCCCTGAGCCTCCGCCACCGGGCAGCGTCCCGGGTTGCGGCGAAGTTGGCGTAATCGGCGCATTGTGCGGAATTGTCGGCAGTCAACAGGCTTTGGAGGCGATCAAGCTGATTACCGGAGCAGGTGAGCCGCTTATTGGCCGGTTACTGGTGCATGATGTGCTCCGGGCCGACAGTTCCACCCTGCAAATTCAATCGCAACCCCACTGTCCGACCTGCCATCCAACCGAACCGCCGGTGCCTCTTGATCAAGCGACTTACGATAACATGGTGTGCACTCCCCTTTCTGCTGATTTTTCAACCATGTCCGACTCTGACTATCCCTGGGAAATCTCGGTGACCGAGACAAAGACCCTGCTCGACGACCCGACCAAGCCGACTCGGCTCATTGATGTGCGTGAACCGCGCGAAGCTGAAATCTGCAAAATCGAAGGAGCGGACCTGATTCCCATGCGGCAGATTCCCGAAAACATGCCAACGCTGCCGCGTGATGAGCACCTGCTCATCCATTGCCACCACGGTGGGCGCAGCATGCGTGTCGTCCAGTTCCTCCGCAATCAGGGCTTCACCGCGGTCACCAATGTGGGCGGCGGTATCGACGCGTGGGCCGATCAGATCGAGCCAGGCATGCTCAAATACTGATCCGCCCATCCTCCACGGTGCGCTGGACTGACAGCTCCGGTCGCCTGGAAACCGAATTCGCGGCAAACGCCTGAAACTCTGTTTTCAGACGCCAAAGCTTGGCTTCGCGATCAACGCGGTAGCGAAAGCCGTCAATCAGTCCCACCGGTTGCACGTCCTTGGTGGTGGAGAGAAGCATCGCTTCGTCAAAAGTCTCCAATTCTGCGGGTGAAATTGGGCGCTCGTCCACCGACAATCCGGCTGATTGTGCGACCGTTTTGATCACGTGGGCACGGGTGATTCCGGGAAGAACTCCCGCCTCGAGAGGAGGAGTGACCAAGCTGTTTCCCACAATGAAGGCGACATTGCTCGTTGATGCCTCCGTTAGTTCCCCATTCAGGTTAAGAAACAAAACATCATTCGCGCCTCGCTGCTTCGCTTCCCGCAAGCCCATTATATTATTGAGGTAATTCCCCGTTTTCCAGGCCGGGTTCAGGGTGAGCGGCGGGTTCCGGCGAATCGTTTGCGCCACGGTCAGTTTCAGACCTTTTTGCATAATCTCGGCCGACAATACTGGAACCGGTTTCACCAAGATCACAAACTCCGGCGACTCAGCGAGGTCGATGTCCAATCCGATCGATCCACCGCCGCGCGATATCTGGAGTCGAATATACACTTCTCCCCGATGGCCCGTTTGTTTCCTGAAGGCTGCGCCCGTTTTGATAATTTCATTCATCATGAGGGAATCCGCCCATGGAATATGCAAATGAATGGAATTACCCGATTTTTTCAGGCGAGCCCAGTGCTCATCCCACGCAAAAATACGTTTATCATAGGTTCGCCAGACCTCGTAAACCGCATCTCCATACAAAAACCCCCGGTCCACAGGACGAATGCTTGCATCATCCGCGGAATGCAATGTCCCGCCAGTGTTGGCTTGCACAAAATTTGAGGCCATTTCCTTCACAGCCCTCAATCACTGAGCCTCTGCTTCCCACCGCAAGGCCAAACAAAAACCCCCCGGAAAACCGGGGGGTTCATATAAAAATAGAGTGTGATTAGGACTCTGTCGGAGCGGCGGCGGCGGCCGGAGCTGCATCGGAGCCACGAGCCTTCACCAAACCAGCTTCTTTTTTGATGTTTTGGACACTCGGAAGTGAGATGCCAAATTCAGCCGCGATCGCGGCACCCGTCTTGCCAGCTTGCACCGCTGCAACCACTTTTTCCTTTAGTTCGGGAGTGATCTTCGTGCGAGTGCGCTTGCCCGCCGGAGCAGCCTTGGCTTTGCGGCCACGCTTCTTGCCCTTGGGGGCCGTCGCGACGCGCACAGCTTTAATAAAAGCTTCGGCGGAATCGAAACCATACTTACCCGGTAAGGCGGCCAATTCCTGTTGGCGTTCAGTTTCGATTGTTTTTTGCAGATCCGCGGCGCGAGCCTGCAGATCTTGCAGTTCTTTGATTTTATCAGTCACCATAACAAAGCTGAAACAACGTCGAAATTTTAATACATCAAGCTTATATCCTGTTTTATTATCGAAATTATATGGGTGTTTTAACTACCTAAGCTTGAACAAGTGGACGAAACCGTGATGGTTCGCCGCCCATGAGCACAGTCCATTCCCTTGACGCGTCGGTCCGCGTAGACCGCTGGAACAACTCGATCCCAGCCCGGTTGACCGTGGATCCCGGGGACACGGTGGAACTGGAAATGGCTGACGCCAGCGGATTCCAAGTCCAGCCCACTTGGACTTCCAAGGACTTCCGCGAAAAGTTTGATACAACCAAAGTGCATTCGCTGACTGGTCCAATTGCCATTCGCAGTGCCGAGCCCGGCGATCAGTTGGTCGTGCACATTGAGGCCTTCGAACACCAAGGCTGGGCTTGGACCAGCTTGATTCCCGGACTGGGCCTGCTGCCTGAGGACTTTCCCGATTACCATCTGTTTATTTGGAAACTGGAAGGAGATCAGACTCGTTCGTTTCCCGGCGTCACGTTGGATTTGAATCCGTTTGCTGGGATCATCGGTGTCCAGCGGGCAGAGAGCGGCGAGTTCCGCACCCGTGCTCCTGGCACCTTCGGTGGCAACATGGATGTAAAGCATCTGACCGCTGGCAGCACTCTCTTCCTGCCCGTGGCCACGCCGGGTGCCAATGTATTGGCCGGAGACTGCCACGCCGCGCAGGGAGATGGCGAAGTTTGCATCAATGGCATGGAAGCCCCCATGCGGAGCCGATTCCGTTTCGAGTTAATCAAACAGACACCGCTCTCCTCTCCTTACGCCCGGACCCCGGGGCCACTGAACAATCCCCGCTATAGCAAGGGGGATCAGCACATGTTTATCGAATCTGCTGAAAACCCCCGGGAAGCCTGTAAGGCCGTCGTTCGTCGCGTGATTGACTTCATTCAAGGTCGAATCGGCTGTTCGCCTGAGATGGCCTATACACTTTGCAGCGTGGTGCTGGATCTGAAGATTTCCCAATTGGTAAATGTGCCCACCACAACAGTGACGGGGTATTTACCTGAGGCGATTTTCGATCAATAAAAGACCCGACTCCATAGGAGTCGGGTGGGTGGTGGAAGCGGGTTGCTTACGTCGCAAAGGTTTACTTGCCGATCGCGGAAACGATGAAGCCGATTTCGCGGAGCGCCACGTGATCCAACAAATTGCGGCCATCGAACAGGAACGCCGGCTTGGGCATGTTTTGATAGATGGCCGAAAAATCGAGATTCTTGAATTCGTCCCATTCAGTGAGCACAGCCACGGCGTGGGCGCCCGCAGTGGCTTCAGCGGCGGAGTCCACGACCTTTAGTAGTTCGTTTTCACCACCTGGACCCAGAACATCTTGCTGGATCTGGTTTGCCGGCACCTTGGGATCGTAGACCACAACCTCCGCCATCTCGGCGAGCAGGTCACGGCAAACGGAGATCGCCGCAGATTCGCGAGTATCATTGGTGTCCTTCTTGAAGGCGAATCCGAGAATCGCGATGCGTTTGCCTGCCACCGTGTTGAACAACGCCTTCACAATCCGGGTGGCAAAGCGGGTCTTTTGCCAGTCGTTCATGGCCACTACGCTCTGCCAATAGGCCGCCACCTCGGGCAGGCCGAAGCTCTCGCAAAGGTAAACCAGATTCAGAATATCCTTCTGGAAACAGGAGCCTCCGAATCCCACGGAAGCCTTGAGAAACTTGGGACCGATCCGGCTATCGTGCCCGATCGCATTGGCAACTTCATCAATATCCGCGTCGGTGGCCTCACACAGTGCGGAGATCGAGTTAATGGACGAAATTCGCTGGGCGAGAAATGCGTTGGCCACCAGCTTCGAGAGCTCAGATGACCATAGGTTGGTCGTGATGATGCGCTCACGTGGCACCCAGGTCGCATACACGTCCACCAACGTTTGGAGGGCTTTTTCACCCGCCTCCGTGCGTTCACCGCCGATCAGAACCCGATCGGGATTCTCGAGATCCGCAATCGCGGTGCCTTCCGCCAGAAATTCCGGATTGGAGAGGACCTGGAACTCCAAACCCCGCGTATTGGCCGCAAGGATCTGCTTGATCGTTTCAGCGGTTTTCACCGGTATGGTCGACTTCTCGACGATGATTTTGCCCGATGTCGCCACGTCGGCGATCGTTCGCGCCACCGACTCAATGAAGCGCAAGTCGGCCGCGCGACCCGCTCCCACCCCATAGGACTTCGTTGGAGTATTGACCGCCACAAAAACAACGTCAGCGGCGTTGATTTCATCCGCCACGGCGGTGGAAAAAAACAAATTCCGGCCCCGCGCTTCCTTCACGACATCATCGAGCCCCGGCTCGTAGATCGGCAGTTCGTCGGAATTCCAAGCGTCGATCCGTTGCTGGTTCATGTCGACAACCGTGACTCCGATGTCGGGTGCTTGCTTCGCAATCATGGCCATGGTGGGGCCACCTACATATCCAGCTCCTATGCAACAGATCTTCATAACGAAAGAGCGAGGTTGTAAACCGTCGCTCGGGCAATCCAAGCCCGGAATCCCCGTGGGGAGATTTAGGGAGAGTTGGAACCGAAGCGTTTGGCCACCTCCGCAAACCGGCGTCCGGCCTCGCGTAAATCCGGTTTGCTCAAGACGCCGTAACTGAGGCGAATAGTATCGGTGGGCGCATCGTCGCCGAAACACAACTCGCCCGGCACGTAAAGCACTCCGGCCTCGACGCAGGCATGGCAAAAAGCCGAATCCAGCGACGTATCCAATCCCTCGGGGGCCGTCAGCCAAAGATAAAGCCCGCCCGCCGGTTCTTCCCAGGTCCATCCGAGTTCAATTAGGCCGGCATCCCGAAGTTGCTGGTCCAATACCCGCATCTTCGCCGCGTAGGAGGGACGGATCCGGGCCAGCTGCTGTTGAAATCCCCTCCCCTCCAGGACCTGCTCAAACAAAGCTTGGTTAAAGTTGGCGGTGCCAAAATCGTGATGCGCCTTTACATGGAGCATCTTGGCGCGCCACTCAACGTCGGTACAGGTGGCGAATCCCACCTTCAGTCCAGTGGCAAAGGGTTTGGTAAGGGTGGAGGTGTAAAGCCGCGGAAACCCTTCCCAGCCCGGCGTGCTCAGAACGCTGTCGGCCGGCCACGGTTCATCAAAGTAAAGGTCGCGATAAGCCGCATCCTCGATTGTCGGCACCAGCAGGTCGGCCGCGGAGAGTTCTTCCGCCAGAAGCTCCTTTTCGTCACGCGTCAGACTGCGACCCGAGGGATTGGAGAAATAGCTGACGAAGTAGAGGGCTTTCACCCGCGATGACTCCCCTGAGACCCGCATCGCTCGCAGCATTTCACGAAGCTCGGTTTGATGGATTTTGCCATCTTCACCTACTGGGATGGAGCGAGCTTCGACGCCAAGACCGCGCAGCATCTCGAGAAAGACGAAATAACTCGGCCGATCCACTAATACGATGTCGCCGGGATCACACAGCACCTGAATCGCCAAATATAGGGCCTGCTGCGACCCGTTGGTGATGAAGGAACCTCGTTGCACATCGTGATAGTCCAAAACCGGTTCCTGTTCGCAGAGGTGTTCGGACATCAACCGACGCAACTCGGGGCGGCCTTGGTTCGGACCATACTGCAAAAACTCCGGCGCACCCTCTTGGGCCACCAGGCTCTCCACTCCCCGTTGCACACTGGCAGTTGGCAGGTTCGCAGTGTCGGTGAATCCCGCGGCGATCGACAGCAGTTCGGAGTTTTCCAGGGCCATTGCCATCAACTTGGCAATGGTCGGCGGCTTGGATCGCTGGCCCAGCTCAGAAAAGGTTACCGAGGATTGAGTGGAGGAAGTCGACATAGAGAAGGCTTACGACCGTGAGCCCTGGTTCAGCCAACGCGAAGCCAAAAAAACACCCGCTCAATTGGGGGCGGGTGCGAAAATACTGAGCTCAACCGAATGATCAGGCCGGGCTCGGGGCCGGGCTGCCGGCGTTGCCAAGGTCGGCTTCGGGTTCTTCTTTGTCCTTGCCGCCTTCCTTTCGGGGCTCCTCGGCCTTGGGTTCCTCTTCCGGCAGACTGGAAGTGACCGGGGATCTGATCTCGCCGTGCTCGATGATCTCCATGACATGCTTGCCCTCGATGGTCTCATATTCCAACAGCGCCTCCGCGATGCCGTCGAGCGCCGCACGGTGTTCGGTCATAAGATCGGTGGCGCGCTGATATTGCTCTTTGATGATCTTTTTGACCTCCGCGTCGATGAGCTTGGCGGTCTCCTGGGAGAAGCTCTCGTGCCTGGTAATGTCGCGGCCAAGGAAGACGGTGTCCTGATTCTCGCCGTAAGCAATGGGACCCAGCGGACTCATGCCCCAATCGCACACCATGTGTTTGGCGGTCTGCGTGACTTGTTTGATGTCATTCGCGGCACCATTGGAAACATCATCAAACACCAACTCCTCGGCAATGCGCCCCGCGAGCCCCGATGCGATGGTATTGAGCAACCGTTTCTTGTGATAGCTCAGCATCTCCTTGCGTGGAACATACATGGCCATGCCCAGGGCGCGACCGCGCGGCAAGATGGTGACCTTGTGAATGGGGAGCCAATCGTCATTAAGCAGGGCGCCGACAAGGGCATGGCCCGCCTCGTGGTAGGCAGTCATCTTCTTCTCGTCATCGTCCATCACTCGACGACGTTCACGGCCAAAAAGAACCTTTTCGCGGGCATCTTCGATATCAATGGCCTCCACCTTCTTCTTGTTGCGGCGGGCCGCCATGAGCGCGCCTTCGTTCAAGAGGTTGGCCAATTCCGCACCGGACATTCCCGCCGTGGCGCGGGCAATGCCGGCAAGATCGACATCATCCGAAAGCGCGATCTTCCGCGCATGGACGCGGAGGATTTGTTCCCGCCCCACCATGTCCGGAAGGTCGACGAAGATCTGGCGGTCAAATCGGCCGGGACGCAGCAGCGCGTTGTCGAGCACGTCGGCCCGGTTGGTCGCGGCGACTATGATCACACCTTCGGTCGTGTCGAAACCATCCATCTCCACGAGCAGGGAGTTCAGCGTTTGCTCGCGCTCGTCATTGCCGCCGCCAAGTCCCGCCCCGCGTTGGCGGCCGACCGCGTCGATTTCGTCAATGAAGATGATGCACGGGGCGTTCTTTCGCCCTTGTTCAAACATGTCGCGTACGCGGCTCGCACCGACGCCAACAAACATTTCGACGAAGTCGGAACCTGAAACACTGAAGAACGGAACCTCGGCCTCACCCGCCACCGCCTTGGCGAGCAGGGTTTTGCCGGTGCCGGGAGGGCCGACAAGCAAAATGCCCTTGGGGATCTTGCCGCCCATCTTTTGAAACTTCTTTGGATCTTTGAGGAAATCCACGACCTCCGCGATTTCTTCCTTCGCCTCATCACAGCCGGCTACATTCTTGAAATTAACCTTCTCGCGGTCGCGCTGAAGCATCTTGGCCTTGCTCTTGCCAAAGCTGAGCGCGCCTTTGCCCGCATTGCGCAATTGCCGCACAAAGAGGAAATACAACAGGCCGATGATGATGATGAACGGGATGATGTTGCTGGCCAACTGGGCCCACATCGTCGTGGCCGGACGCTCGCTGTAGAGACCGGTGGATTGGAGTTTTTCGAGATTGGTATCGGTCAGGCGGCCCTTGCCGGTGAAAACCGCCGTGGATTCGCCCTTGGCATTGGTAAACTGCGGTTCATGGGTCTCGCCGTTGATGATGGACCAGTCACGTCCGCCGGACGTGTCGGAACGTATTTCACCGGTTTTGACCTCCCCGGCCTCTGTAAGCTCCACGATCTCAGCAATCTTCAACTCCTTGGGCGGCGAAACGTTGCCCGGGTTAAAGTACCACAGCGCCATGATTGCACCGATAATGAAGATCCAAACCAGAAAGAGCTTCGGCATCTGGAATCGGTCTGGTGTGGGAGGACGGAGCGGCTTGCGCTGCTTGTTGGGATCTGAATCAGACATTAAATCTTTGGACTAAACGGTGAACGTGAAGGTTCCGACAGGATAAGTCAATGGAGCCACCGCAGGTGGCCAAACCTCTTATTGGCTATATTACCCGTTATTTCTCAGAAGGTTGCTCAAAAAACAGCCATCCTCGCCGAATTCGCACAAAACCACTTCGTCCGAGACTGAAGCGCCGCGTCCGTCCCTCCTGTGCCATTGCGAGCAGATTTTCGAACCCTTGCCGGGACAGATCTCCCGGGTCGATCTGGAGCAGAAGCCAGCGGCGCAACGCTCGCCGCCAGACTGCCACGGGGCGATCCTGCAGGGTGTGCAGGCTCAACCGGCCCAGCGCATCGATGGGGCCAATCTCATCCAGCCATGCATCCAGGGCGGCATTGTCTTCGTCGAGCAGCCTGCGGGTGAGGCCCGCCCCGGCGACGGCATCCCGGTCCATCGCGTTCTCCCAAAGCGGAATGAGGTCCGACCGCACGCGATTGCGCAAAAACCGGGAAGACTGATTGCTCTGGTCTTCCCGCCATCGTCCACCGGCTGCCTTGAGTGCAGCTCGGATTTCTTTGGATCTCAGTTCCAGCAGTGGCCGCAGCCGGCGAGACACACCGTCAGCCATATCCTGAATCGGCCTGGGAGCGGATAGTCCCGCCGTCCCACTTCCCCGTCCCAGTCTCATCAACAGGGTTTCCGCCACATCGTCGAGCTGGTGCCCCGTCCAAATCCATCGCGCCCGGTGCCGGCGGCGGGTGGTTTCCAAAAATTGCTGCCGGGCAGCCCGCGCCTCCGCCTCACTCGGATCTTGCGGGCCCCCTTGCCATTTCCCGCTCTCAAAGATGACGCCCAGTCCATCCGCCAAACGCTGGCAAAACCTGGCATCCGCCGCCGATGCCGCCCCCCGCACGCGGTGATCAAAATGCGCGAGAACCAACCGATCGCGTCGCGGTGCCCAATGCGCCCAAAGTAAAAGCAGCAATGCCACCGAATCGGCTCCGCCCGAAACCGCCACAATCCAAGGCCGCCGCCCCGCCCCGTTGGCCAGCGCCACCACCTCAGGATGCAGGTGATCCTTCGTAATCGCCCCGGCCAGCTTCATGGCCACCCGCGGCCAAGGACTGCGGGAGGATGCACTCATGACATGGGACCGACGGGAACGCGAAGGATCAACGGAACCGCAGCGATTCGTCGCCGAAGTATGGCACCAGGGCCGCCGGCAGCTTTACCGTGCCGTCGGCCTGCAGGTTGTTTTCCAGCAACGCCGCCAGAACCCGCGGCACGGCCAGTCCTGAACCGTTGAGCGTGTGCACCAGCTCCGGTTTGCCCTCTGTATTACGGAAACGGATACGAGCACGGCGGGCTTGAAACGCCTCGAAATTCGAGCAGCTCGAAACCTCGAGCCAGCGTTCCTGCCCCGCCGACCAGACCTCCAGGTCGTATTGTTTGGACTGGGAAAAACCCATGTCGCCGCCGCACATGGAAAGCACGCGGTAAGGTAGCTCCAGTTTTTGGAGCAATCGCTCCGCATCCAGCCGTAGGGATTCCAGCTCGGCGTAGCTCTCATCGGGGTGGACCCATTTGAGCAGCTCAACCTTGTCGAATTGATGCAGCCGGTTCAGGCCGCGCACATCCTTGCCGTAGCTGCCCGCCTCGCGGCGAAAACACGGCGTGTAGGCGCAGCGTTTCACCGGCAGTTGAGCTGCTTCGACGATCTCTTCACGAAAAAAGTTGGTCAGGGGCACCTCGGCCGTCGGCACCGCGTAGAGCTGGTCCACCACGGTTTCATACATTTGCCCTTCCTTGTCGGGCAGCTGCCCGGTGGCCGTCGCACTCGCTGCATTCACGAAAATCGGCGGATTGACCTCGGTATAACCCGCCTGCCCGGCCTCTTCCAAAAAGAAGTGCACCAATGCGCGAACCAATCGCGCGCCATCTCCCAGATAAAACGGAAAACCCGCGCCGGTCACTTTGGCCCCACGAGCGAAGTCGAACAGATTTTCGAAACCATCAATCTCCCAATGGGGCTTAGCCTGGTCAGACACGGCCGCAACGTCGCCGTGGGTCGCAACAACGACATTGTCGGCTTCCGAAGTTCCGTCGGGCACACTTTCGTGGGGCACATTCGGCAGGGACAACATCGCCTCCTGCCAAGTGGTTCCGGTTTCCTTCAACGACCCCTCCACCTCCTTCAGTTCCCCCTTCAACGCCTTCATCTCCCCCACTTTGGCCAGGAACTCCGGCGACCCCTTGGGCAGCTTTGCCATTTCGCCGTTAACCGCCTTCTGCTGGGCACGCAGGGTTTCCACGCTGGCCAAGAAAGTGCGCCATTGTTGGTCCAGCGCCTCAATGGCGTCGACATCGACATTGAGGTTCTTTTTGGCGACGGCGGCCCGGACGATTTCGGGCGACTCACGAAGAAGTTTCGGATCGAGCATGATAAAAGCGGAGTTGGTCAGCTAAGAACAACGGTCAGAGCCCTGCCAACCCGAAATCCGAGTCTCATGACCCGGGCAATTTTGCAGGAAGACTTTGACCGATCGGTGGATGGACGCGATTCGTGACAGGGACGCAACCGCGACAAGTGAAATCAACCCGCCGCAAACGATCAGCCCGCCACCCCATTTACTGGCCCACTTGGTTCGGGCTGGGGGTCTTCTATGTGCTCACGTTTTTACCGTGGAGTGCGAAGCGCGCAATAAGCGCAGCCCTGGGGCAGTTCATCTACTACGTCATCCCGATTCGCCGAAGAGTGGTGCTGACCAATCTCCGCCTCGCCTTCCCCCGAAAAACCGACCCTGAACTCCGTCGACTGGCCCGGGCGCACTACCGGTCGCTTGCGCTGGGCCTGTTCGAAACGTGCGCGGCCTGGTGGGAGCCCTCCGACAAGCTGCCGCCTTATCGCATTATCGGCCGAGAGCATTTGGAGGAGGCCTTGGCCAGCGGTGAAGGCGCGTTGGTGCTGACCGCCCACGTCACGTTGCTGGAACTGGGCGCGCGCATCGTCAACGAGCAGCTTCCGTTCTGCGCTCTGTATCGCGACCCCAACAATCCGGTGGTCGCTGACATCATGCGCCGGTCCCGGGAAAATCACCTCCGCCTTGCCATTCCCTTCGAGGACCTTCGCGGCCTCGTGCGCACGCTCAAGCAGGGCAACATCGTCTGGTATGCTCCCGACCAGGGCAAGCGCACCAAGATGTCGGAGATACTGCCCTTCTTCGGCGAACCTGCGATCACCAACGTGGCCACGAGTCGCATCGCCAAAATGAGCGGCTGCCGTGTTGTACCGTATTTTGCCCATCGGGAACCGGACGGTTGCTATATCTTGGAGGCGCTGCCTCCCATGGATAATTTCCCTTCCGGTGACCACACGGCCGACGCCGTCCGGGTGACCAAGTTCATCGAAGAGCGAGTGCAGCAGCATCCCGAGCAATACTTTTGGGTGCACAAGCGCTATAAACAGCGCGGTGACGGTTATCCTGACGTGTATCAATAAATTTGATTCACCCGTGCCGCCGCGGCCAGTCCACTCTCCGCTTGCGCCGTCGGCCTGAATGGAGATACCTGCTTTCCGCAACTTACAACCCGGCCCGATTTGATGTCGCTTCTTTCCGTTCAGGATCTCCGCACTTACTTCCATACCCGCAACGGGGTCTATCGCGCGGTGGACGGTGTCAGCTTCGACCTCGATCGCGGGGAGACGCTCGGCATCGTGGGTGAATCGGGTTCCGGCAAATCCGTCACATGCTACTCCCTGATGGGGTTGGTTCCCCAACCTCCCGGACGGATTGAAAGCGGCACCGCAATTTTTGACGGGGTGGATCTGCTCCATTGCACCCCGGCCCAGGCCCGTTCGATCCGCGGCAAACGAATCAGCATGATTTTCCAGGACCCGATGACTTCGTTGAATCCCTACATGCGGATCAGCGATCAACTCATCGAGCCATTGATGATCCATGAGGACGTTTCCAAGGCGGACGCTTTGAAGCGTGCCATCGAGATGTTGGAGGCCGTCGGCATCAATGACGCCTCTAGCCGTATCACGTTTTACCCGCATGAATTCTCCGGTGGCATGCGCCAACGTGTTATGATTGCCATGGCGCTGATCACGAAGCCGGAGTTGTTGATTGCGGACGAACCGACGACGGCGCTGGACGTCACCGTGCAGGCCCAGATTTTGGAACTCATCCAGAAGATGCAGGCTGAGATCGGCATGGGCGTGATCTTCATCACCCACGATCTCGGAGTGGTTTCAGGCCTTTGCGACCGTGTGCAGGTCATGTATGCCGGACGCATTGTTGAAACCGCCGACACCCGCTCGCTGTTCTATCATCCGAAGCATCCCTACACCTTGGCTCTGCAAAAATCGATTCCGTCCATGCAGCCCAAGGGATCCGAACTCTATACCATTCAGGGACTGCCCCCGGATCTTTCCAAACCCGCACCCGGTTGCAGTTTTGCGCCGCGCTGTGAGCATGCGACCGATGTCTGCCGCACGGGTAGTTCACCCGAGCTGCGCACTATCAAAGACGGCCACCAACAATCCTGCCTCCGCGTTCAAGCCGGGGAACTGTAAGCCATGTCCGAACCGATTCTCGAACTCCAGGACCTGCAAACCCACTTCCCCGTCCAAAAGGGTGTGCTGTTCAAACGCACGGTCGGCACCGTCAAGGCTGTTGACGGAGTGAACCTGAAGGTCCAACCCGGCGAGGTTTTGGGCCTGGTGGGTGAGTCCGGCTGCGGCAAATCGACCTTGGCTCGCACGGTCATGCAACTCGTCCCGACAACCGGCGGCACGGTGGTGCTCGAGGGCAAGAACCTGACCGCCAGCTCATCGTCCGACGTGCTCGAAGTGCGGCGTGATTTGCAGATGGTTTTTCAAGACCCCTACGCCTCACTCAATCCGCGGATGACGGTCTTCGCGACCCTCGCCGAACCCCTGCTTGTGCACAAGGTCTGCAAACCAGCTGAAGTTGCCGCGCACGTGGGTGAACTTATGGAAACCGTCGGTCTTGCGCCGCGGTTCATGCAAAAATACCCCCACGAGTTTTCCGGCGGCCAGCGCCAACGCATTGCAATTGCCCGCGCCCTGGCATTGAGGCCGAAGGTCGTGCTCGCCGACGAACCCGTCTCGGCATTGGACGTCTCCATCCAGGCGCAAATCCTCAATCTCCTTGCGGAACTCGTGCGCAAAATGGGACTCAGCCTCATCTTTATCGCCCACGACCTTTCGGTGGTGAAGCATATCTCCGATCGTGTCGCCGTCATGTATCTCGGCAAAATCGTCGAACTGGGACCAGCCAACGACGTGATCGACCATCCCGTGCACCCTTACACCAGGGCTTTGGTCAGTGCGATCCCCACCCCCAATCCGGACGAAGAGCGCAGCCGCAAACGCATCGTTTTGCCCGGCGATCCTCCCTCCCCCATCAATCCTCCGTCCGGCTGCACCTTCCACCCGCGGTGCCCGCACGCCATCGATGCCTGCAAGGTTGAACGCCCCGCGCTCGAAGAGTTCAACGGACGCGAGGTTTCCTGCCTGCGCAAAGCCGAACTCTGAAATCGGCCAGGGACCAAGGGATCAGCGCCAGAGCTGCCGCACCGCTTCGTAGGTCGCAATCCCGGCGGCCGTGCTGAGGTTCAACGATCGCAGTTCGTCGTTGCGGTGGGGAATCGTAATACGTTGTGAATCACCGATTTCGTTGTGCAACCATGCCGGAGCCCCATGCCCTTCGTTGCCGAACACCAGCCCGTCACCCTCCGCATATGTTATATCCCAATATGACTGCGCGGCCTGGGTAGTGAGCAGCCATAATCGCTGGGGCGCATAAGGACTCGCTCGAAACGCCGCCCAGTCCGCGTGTTCGTGCACATCGAGGGAGAACCAATAGTCCATCCCGGCCCGCTTGAGATTGCGGTCGGTAATCTTGAATCCCAGAGGGTGAACCAGGTGCAGCCGCGACTGCGTCAATGCACACATCCGGCCGATGTTGCCGGTATTCTGGGGAATTTCGGGATTAAAGAGGACTACGTGGATCATCGGGTGTGGAAGTTGGGGGAAACTGCGAAAAGGAAATCAGGCACGCTACGCACATCTACCGGCAAGGATTGAGTATTCCCGCAACTTTACGCTGAGATGGCTCCTGTAAATCATTCGTAAAGTCGAATGAGTGCTGCATCCCAGTTCTACGCCATCGTGATCGATGACGAACCTTCGTATCTCGGCCTGATCGAGACGGTTCTTGGTGAGCTGCTTACATGTCCCATCAAGACCTACAGCAGCCCCAATGAGGCGCTTGAGGAAATGCCGACCTTGCCGGTGGGCGTGGTGGTGACCGATTTTTACATGCCCCACATGGACGGAGTACAGTTCCTGAAGAAAATCCAACCGATCAAACCCAACGTCCCCTGCATCATCATCACAGGACACAAGGATCTTCTGGACCGCATGGATCTCTCCGATTTGACCTCGTTAAAGAAGGTCCTCGCGAAGCCGTTTAAGATCGACCAGCTCGCTTCCGCCATCGGTGAAGTGTGGCCCGAGTCGCTCGCTCCTTGACCGGCCGCGCTTGGCCGATGAGCTACTGAACGACGAGCCCGCGGTTGTCGGTGACGAGAATGCGACTGACCGCAGGAGCACCTGCGTCGGCAAAGCTTTCACTCATCACCCGCGCAACGGCTTCCGCATGGTCCGCGTCGGCGACACAAAGCACACTCGAGCCACTGCCGCTCAACCAGCCGGTCAGGGCGCCGGCCTCGAGTCCCGCGCGAATCGCTTCCGCCGCTCCCGGGATCGTAGGCAAACGAAAGGGCTCGTGGATGAAGTCCTCCGCTGCCCCCCGCAGTTTGTCCCATTCGCCGGCGATGATCGCCGCGGTGAGAAAAGAAACGCTGTTGATGCTTCGCACTGCGTCACCGTGCCGAATGTCTCCGGGCAAGATTCCCCGACTGCCCTTGGTTGCGATTTCGATTTTCGGCGAAACCACCACGAATTTAAGCGACGCAGGGATCTCACGCCGAACATGGTCAACATAGTCGGCCGCCGTAGCGCCGCATCGAGTGACACAAAACCCCCCCAAGACTCCGGCGACCGCATTGTCCGGGTGGCCTTCGATTCGGGTAAGCACTTTAACCTGAGCAAGCAAATCAAGCGGCCCACCGGCCAACTCATTTAATCCCGCCAGCACGCCCGCCAGCACGGTTACACTCGACCCCAGGCCTCGGGAAGTCGGCACATCACCGTCAATGCGGTAGGAGAAACCGGCCGGAATCGAAATCTCCGCCTGCTTCATTTCCTCCACCACCTGACCAACGAGTTCCGCTGCCTGCCCATCACTTGGGCGAACCGGCTGCGCTCCCTCCATCGATCCCTCGGTCAACGTAACCGTATTGTAGACACACAAAGCCAAGCCCAATGTATCAAAACCGGCTCCACAATTAGAGGTGCTGCCGGGAACGCGAACGGAAACAGAAGACATGATGGTAGGTTGAGACAGACTGGATTAGGATCAGCGCCGGGATTTGAGTGTCCGGTCAATTTCGCGATCGAGCACCTTCTTTTTGAGATCGTCTCGTTTGTCGTAAAGCTTCTTGCCCAAACCCAGACCGACTTCGACTTTGACCAAGGCTTCCTTCATGTAAACCCGCAGCGGAATGAGCGACTTGCCTCCTTGATTCAGAGCTTGGTCGATCTTGCGCAGCTCTGACTTGCGGAGGAGCAGCTTCCGCGATCGCCGAGGCTCGTGGTTCGAATAGGTCCCAAATCGATACTCTTCGATGTGAGCGTTCATGAGCCACAACTCCCCCTTTTTGATCCGGCCAAACGCGTCGTTGATCTGGGCCCGGCCGGCTCGGATCGACTTCACTTCGGTCCCTTTGAGCGCAATCCCGGCTTCAAACGTCGACTCGATGTGGTAATCGCGCCGCGCCTTGGCGTTGCGGATTTCCGTAAATCGATGGGCGTTTTTAGGTTTGGCGGCCATGAAGGCGAAATGAGGCGAAAAAAAGGCGGCGCCGCGGTCTGCGGGCCGCCGAAGCGAATGGAGATCGAGTTTGGATCAGGATTCAGCGGTCTCGAAGACGATCTTGCCTTCGATAATTTCCCGTAGGGCAACATCTTCCGGAGCCAGTTTCTCCAGCGATTCCACCAACGGGCGACTGCCGCGTTTCAGCTGCTTCACTCGTCGGGAAACGACGTTGATGAGCAAATTGGGATCCGGGACCGACTTCAGGGCCTCTTTAATGTAATCGTCACGCATGGAACGGGAAAGGTTTATACCGACAGAAACCGGCAACAGCATGCCGTGCGCTTTGGCCCGTCAAGGTCAATCTTGCGGGGGCCAGGCGGTAAGCTCATGCTGAGGCATGCTGTTAATTGGTTGGACCACCACCTCGACCCGAGAACAAGCCGACATGTTGGCCGAACTCCTGGTATCCTCCGGACACGTTACCTGCGCCCAAGTGGATGGTCCGATCACCTCGATCTATCGGTGGGAGGGCAAGGTGGAACGCAACGAGGAATTCCGGCTCACCCTGAAGTTTGGTGAACCCGCCCTCCCCGGTGTCGAGGCCGCTTTGCACGATCACCATCCCTACGACACACCGGAGTGGATTGTCGTCAAAGCCGACCGGGTCGCGGAAAAATACTTGTCATGGACTATGGCGAACTCTAGCTCCCTTCCCTTTAACGCGTCACAAGCACCACTTTAACCCAGTCCACCATGTCCCAACACAAGAGTCTCCAAGGTCCCCGCGGCATCGTCGTGAAGCGCAATGTGCTCAAGCGTTTTGAGCGCGTCGAGCTGCTGAAGAAGCGCGGTCAATGGAAGGAGGGCGATCGTGTGGTCGGCCTGAAAAAGACTGAACCCGAACTCTAATCGTCTGATTTCCAGTTTCTTAAGGCAGGTCGCTTTGCTGCGGACCTGCCTTTTTTGTGGCACTGTCCCTCCTCCTGCCCCGCGCGCCCGCCGTCCATGAAATCTCCCCTCACTCATCTCCGCATCGCCCTGGTTGGCTTTCTCATGGGCTGTGCCGATGTCGTCCCCGGTGTATCCGGCGGCACCATCGCTTTCATCTGCGGGATCTACGAAAAACTGCTGAATGGTATCAAATCGTTCGACGTCACCACGGCGCGTCTCCTGCTGAAGGCCGACCTGAAGGGGGTTTGGGAACGGGTGCCTTTTCCTTTTTTCTTCGCCTTGGGCACAGGGTTGGTGATCGCACTCCTGTCCGGAGCCAAGTTGCTGGAGTATCTCCTGGTCAATCATCCGGAGAACCTGTGGGCATTCTTTTTCGGCTTGGTATTGGGATCGATTTTTCTGCTCGGAAAGCAGACCTGGGTTTGGAAACCGCAGGACTGGGCAGGTTTTTTTGGCGCTGCCGTGGGCACCTATTTTTTGGTGGGCATGGAAGCCCTGCAAACCCCTGACAACCTGCCCTTCATCTTTGTGGCCGGTGCCATCGCCATCTGTGCCATGATCCTGCCCGGCATCTCCGGATCCTACCTGCTGGTGATCATGGGCAAGTATGCGACGATCATCGAAGCCGTGAACGACCGCGATATCACGACTTTGGCCGTCTTCTGTGCCGGGATCGCCACCGGCATCCTCTCGTTCGTGCGACTCGTAAGCTGGACCCTGTACAACTTCCGCCACATCACCCTCATTGTCCTCACGGGCGTGATGGCCGGAGCGCTGCGCACCCTGTGGCCTTGGAAAGAGACGCTCACCACCAGGGTAAACAGCGACGGTGAAACCGTGCCGCTGTTGCAGACCAACGTGCTGCCGGGAGCTGAAGCCAACTTGGTTGCCGCCATGGGGTTGGCCATCGCCGGTTGCGCCGCCGTGGTGCTCATCGGGCGCCTCGCCGCCGCCGAGCAGAAAGAACAGTCGGCCTGAGGAGAGATTGGTTTACTCCGAAAAACCACTCGACAGAAAGACATCTTCCCGGACAACGTGCCGGTCGCTGTGAAGCTCCTGTAGCACAATGGATAGTGCTCCGGTCTCCGAAGCCGGCGATGTGGGTTCGATTCCCGCCGGGAGCACCAGCAAAGGGGTATCCCGGAGGGGCAACGGCTTATATGCCGTTTTTGTTACCGTTCTCTCCCTGGGGTGAGGGAATTGCGCCCACGTGGGTTCGACGGAGTTCCGCTTCAGCGGAACGGAGATGGGGCAGCCCGGGCTGATCCCGCAGGGATTCCGCGTTAGCGGAACCATTCCCGCCGGGAGCACCAGAGGGACGGGTTTAACGGCAACGACCATTGGTTCGTCTGAGTCTCGACATTGATCTTCCCAAGGTCCCTTTCGAGGAATGCTGAAATCGATTGCTTTGCTGCTTCTCGCTCTCGCCACGTTTGTTTCGGCCGGCTCCCCTCAGCGCATTCTCATTGATGCTGATACCGCCAACGAGGTTGATGATGCTTTTGCCATTGTCCGGGCCGTGATTGAGCCGTCGTTCGACGTGGTCGGTCTGAACTCAACACAATGGCAGGTCAGCCACTACGCGACACCACAGACGCTGATGGACAGTCAACGGCTGAATGAAACGATTCTCGGGCATCTCAACCGCGGCGACATCCCCACCCCTTACGGGGCCTATCGCCGTCTCCACGACTGGGGTCGCGACATCGCCCAGCACTCCGCCGCTGCCTACCACATTATCGAGGAAGCGCACAAAACGCCCGAGGGAGAAAAACTCATCGTCGCCGTCCTGGGCGCCAACACCAACATCGCTTCCGCCCTGCTCATCGATCCGACCATCGTGCCCAAGATCTCCGTGCACCTGCTGGGCACTGCCTATGACTTTGACCGCCAGGTTTGGACCAAACGCGACTTCAACTGCATGATGGATCTTCAAGCCATCGAGGTCGTGCTCAACCAAGTTGATCTCGATTTGCATGTCATCCCGGTCAACGTCGCCGCGGCGATGAAGTTTCCCATGGATGAGATGCAGGCGAAACTTCCCGGTACGCACCCCGTCGCGGACCTGTTGCACAAAATCTGGATGGATCACTACGACGCCGTCCAGGGCCACCGCACCATCTGGGACCTTGCCGTGACCGCCGTCCTGATCGATCCCTCTTTCGGCGAGCGGATCACGGTGGCGCGTCCTCCGGAAAATGGCGGCACTTCCATCTCCGTCTACCGATCGCTGGACGGCGAGGGGATCCGCGCTGAGTTTTACGCGGCCATGGAGAAGTATCTTGGCGCCAACTGAGCTGCTTCCGGACCCGTCGGCAGCTCAACGCAACGCGTCCAAAAACACGGTCTGCCGGTTGATCAATTCACCGGACTCGTCGCAGTTTTCGAACTCGATCAAGACCGGTTGGGCCGACCAGTTGATGCGCACCAGTCCGTAATTGGTTCCCCGATACACGGGGCCGGTGCGGAACCGGTTCGGCTCGTCCACGTGCTCGATACCATCCGTCATGCCACTGGACGTGAAATCCCACATCGGATAGGCGACATCATTACCCGCTTGGCCTGAGTCCCGCGAAATCTCCGCGAGGTGCCGATCGCCGGAAAGGAAAACCACGCCTTCAGCGCCGGTCTGAGCAATAAGGTCATAGAGGCGTTGGCGTTCGTGAGGGAAGTTGCCCCACGTTTCCCACTGGTGTTCGTAGGCAACCACCTGAATGCTGCTGGCGATGATACGCACGTCGGCCGGCTTCTTGAGCTCAAACTCCAGCCACCGCCATTGGTCTTCTCCCAGCAACGTCAGGCTCGTGTCCTTCGTGGGGCGGTAGGGCCCACCGTCGTCATGCTCGGCGTGCACAAGATCGTCGCGAAAATAGCGGGTATCGAGCATGATCAACTGAACACGCCGCCCTTCAGGCCCAAACGTGCGGGCGTGGTAAATGCCCGCCATCTTGCGCTGCGGGTCATCTGCGGGAAGGTCGAAGGCATTCCAGAAAATCTGCTGGGCGAGCTCCTTCAAAGGGTAGTTTTTGCCCGCATCGTTGGCTCCGTAGTCGTGGTCGTCCCAAATAGCCATGACGGGGGTCACCTTCCGCAAGGCAGCAAAACCGGGTTTCGCATTCATCGCTGCGTAAGCCTCTTTAAAGCGAGCCTTGGTGGTCACCGGTGCCATGATGCGTTCGCCATCTTCATACCACACGTCGGCGTAGTTGTTGTCGCCAATGAAAAGAAACAAATCCGGGTCGTGTGCATTGATCGCACGCCACACGGGTTGAGGCATGTTTTCTTTTGCACAGGACCCGAACGCGATCACGTCCAGAACCTTGGTATCATCCGACTCGGGATACGGTAGCTGCCCGAAAGCTGTACCGAGAAGAAGACTGCCGATAATGAGAGAACTGGCCGAATTTCGCATGCGGGCAACCATGCACGCGACCGACGATGGCGCCAGTCGCGCAAGGCAAACTTCCCGCAACAAAATTAGGCGGGACATGAAAAGCCTCGACTGGGGGGGAGATGCGACGACCTGCATCAAGACTTTGAACAAAGGCAGGTTTGCCCTGATGGTCTTCCCAGCGCTTGCGCCCGACACCCATTTTCCAAAGGCGAAATCCGAATCGATGTCTGCGCTCTGGACCACACTGTCCGTGTGATATCCTTGGTTCTACAATGAGAAACCACCCCGGACTTGCGACCCGGCGTGTCTCCGCCCATCGCCTTGAATCGTGCAACGCCACTCTTTCTTTCCTGGCCATATACTGCCTTGCCTTGCACTAGCAACCGGCATCCTGACAGCAGCCGAAACGACGGAACCCTATGCGCACTGGGACGGAAACTCTCTGGTTTTAGGCAATGGCCATGTCGAGCGTCACTACCGGCTCGCAGCGACCGGCTTGCATCACGTTTCGCTCACCGATCTGACCAACGGAGCGCACTATAATCAACCGGACGATACCCCTTTCTGGGGGAATGACCAGGACTACCCGGCCAGGAATTGGCGGGTCAGTTCGCGGAAACTCGCGGCCGATGCGGTGCGGCCGGCCCGCCTCGTCATTGAGGTCGATTGCGACTACCAGGACCTGACGCTGAAACGTGAATTTGAAATCGTAGCCGGCTCGCCTGCGATACGCCAAACATGGTGGGTTCGAGTCCTTCCCGAAGCCGAACCGAACCGGCTGACCCAACTTCCTCACGCCACCCTGCCCCTTGATCATATCCCTCTCCCGACCCCTCATTGGCGAGCACATGGGGTCGAATTTTTCGACCGCACGGATCACCGCGACAACCTCACTCGCCACGAATCCCGGTCGGCTTTCAATCGTGCCGAGATACTCCGCGGCAACCTGTTCTGGATCGAACCTCCGGTCGGGGCAGCTGGTTTATTCTGGCTAAAAGAAGCTCCGGCCGCCGAGTCGCAACTGGATCACCCCGGCCATGACTTCGAGTTCAGCCGACAACATGCAACCGTCGTTGGCCCCGGCCTTGCCCTGACTGAGCTCGTCCCGGGAAAGTGGTATCGAGGCTATGGCGTGGCCACAGGAGTGTATTCAGGTGGTTATGACGCTCTGCGCCTCGCCCTGCGCCGCTATCAGAAGACGCTGCGCCGGTATCTTCCGGAACGCGACGCCATGCTCATGATGAACACTTGGGGAGACCGTAATCGCGATGCCCGGATCAGCGATGCCTTTCTGCAGGCAGAGGTCAACGCGGCTACTCGCCTTGGATTGAGCCACTTCCAAATCGATGATGGTTGGCAACAGGGCCTGTCGCAAAATTCAGCCCGCCGGGCCGGTCAAAAATGGGAAATCTGGGAGGACTCCGATTGGAAGCCCCATGCTGAACGTCTGCCGAACGGCCTCCACCCCATCTCCGCTTACGCCGCCAATCGACGCATGGCACTGGGCCTTTGGTTCAATCCCACTCGCGCCGATTCCTATGCGACTTGGCAACGCGATGCTGCCATTGTGCTCGATCTGCACCACAGTTACGGAGTGCGGTATTTCAAGATCGACGGGATGGAGCTGCCCGACAAAGCCGCCGATGATCACTTCCGTCGCTTCTGTGAACATCTCATTGATCAATCAGCCGGCAACATCGTTTTGCACCTCGATGCCACCGCGGGCCGCCGCCTCGGTTACCATTATTTGAACCACTTCGGCGTCACCTTTCTCGAGAACCGTTACACTGACTGGGGCAATTACTACCCCCACTCCACCCTCCGCAACCTCTGGATGCTGGCTCATTATGTGCCACCTGAACGGTTGCAAATCGAGTTTCTCAATCTGTGGCGCAATGCGGACGCCTACTCACCCAACGATCCGCTGGCCCCGGCCAACATCCCCTTCGACTATGCTTTTGCGCTTACCATGATGGCTCAACCACTCGCTTGGTTCGAAGCCACCGGCCTGCCAGAGGAGGCCTTTGCCATCGCTCCCCTGGTTCAACGCTACCGTAAGCTCCAACCGGAAATTCATTCCGGCCTTATCCTTCCCATTGGCCAAGAGCCGGACGGTTATCAGTGGACAGGATTCCAGTCCACGGTCGACGACGATCACGGATTTCTGCTCATTCTGCGCGAAAACCATCCTGAAGCGGAACAGTCCGTACGCTGCCTGTTCCCATCCGGCCGAACGGTTGAGCTGGAATCGATCTGGCCCGAGGCCGGGAATCGGACTATAATCGTCGGCGAGGATCAGACCTTGGATTTTAGCCTACCACAGCCGTTTTCTTTTCAACTCTGGAGCTACCGCCTCACTCAGGAGGCTCGTCGCCGGCCCGACCGCTGACGCTTGGTCTTTACCGTCTTCCCGGGGCTCCACACCCCCTCGATCATGATCCGCTGGGGAGTCGCGGGGAGGCCCAGCTCTTGATGCTGCAAAAGGTCACCCAGCAACGACACTGCGGCTCGCCCGATCGCGACCGCATTTTCATGCATGCCGGCCCAGCTTGCTTCGCTGTCTGCCAGGGAGGGACTGGCCAGGCCAATGTCCCGCGGCAATTTTAAGCCCTGTTCTTCCAGCCACGTCTTCACCGGTGGATACTTGGTCACGATGACATCCGGTCGATGCTGTTCGAACCACCGGCCAAACTCCTCTCCAGACCAGGCATCGAAACGAAAAGCGGGAATATCCCGCGGCTTGCCCGCCACATCATGAGCTACTTGGTAGGCTCCCAGCCAACTGTAGCTTACTCGTGCATCAACCCGGCGCTCCTCCACATAACCACACCGCCGGTACCCCAACGCAAAAAGCCGTTCGACGAGCAGCAGCATGCTGCGAAAGTGGTGGTTGGACACGCCGTGAAGCACCGGTTTGGCCAAAGTGTAGCCAAAGGAGACGGCGGCAAACGAAGGCCAGTCGAACTCCAACACCGTATTCGCCATCGGCTGGGGCGGCAGCAGAATACCCTGAACACCGCGTGACTGAAAAATCTGCGCCATTCGGCGAGGAGTCATGCCCGGTTCCTGCAACCAGAACTCCTCGATTCGGTAACCTCGACGGTCCGCCTCCCTCACGGCCCCTTCGTAAAACTCCTCGAACAACGGCACCACCCGCCATCCCGTTTGTGTGGGGTAATTCGTCAGCCATGCCAAGGTCGATAGATAGGATGCCTTCTTCAACTCGGACCGATAAGACATGAGCGCACCGAGCACCGGGTCGGGCCGATACCCCAATCGCTCCGCTATCTTCACGATCTTATTCCGGGTTTTTTCGGGAATGCTGGGATGCTTGCGCAGGGCCATCGAAACGGTGGTGAAATGATAACCCGCCTCCCGGGCGATGTCTCGAATGGTGACACGACGCTTCATCCGATCGCTACCATTAGGGTGCCGCTGGTCCTACACAATCTCGCAGATCAAACGAGGTAGGCGCGTTTCGCCTCGGTTTCTTCATTTTCAGACCCATCACCGAATCCTCGCCATACGAACTCTTCAATTAGAGTCCGCCTCTGCTCGGGTCAGTTGATGCAACCCCCTTTAGTCAGATCTGTCCGTTAACCCCAAACCTGCCCGACCATGCACCTACACCCCCAACACCCCCTCCGTCGCCGCAATATATCACTTTTTATATCACTTTTGCTTTTTGGTTTCCTGGCCTGTAGTCCGGCATTGCTCTGGGCCCAATTGACTGGCGCATCAGAGGAAGACGAGGTCATCGAGATGGAAGCCGTTGTCGTGAAGCCCATCGAGGACGAACAGGGGCGCTCGATTCGGGCCAAGCAGGAAGCGGATGCCATCGGCGAGTTCATCTCAGCCGACAGTCTCGGCCAGTTCATCGACACCAACATTGGTGACATCGTCCAGCGCCTTCCCGGGGTATACACCTCCGGTGCGGGCCAAAGCGGTGGCGCGGGTATTTCCGTTCGTGGTCTCCGCGGCGATTTCAACTCGCTTCAGGTCAACGGCGCCCGACTCCCTTCCAATCAGGGGCAAACCCGTGGTGTCTCCATCGACACGGTTCCCGCCGAGCTCGTGGGCTCGGTTGAGGTTTACAAGGCTCTCACTCCGGATCGCGAGGCGGATTCGATC
Organism: Opitutaceae bacterium; assembly: GCA_028280945.1. Lineage (GTDB taxonomy): Bacteria > Verrucomicrobiota > Verrucomicrobiia > Opitutales > Opitutaceae > Actomonas. Next base: position 29,772 of record JANQKV010000002.1, on the reverse strand, counting down.
GGTGGCCAGGTGAACATCCAGACGAAGACTGGTCTCGAGTTCGATGAGCGCTACTTTGGCGGCAATCTCGGCTATGGCACTTACGATATCGGCAGCAGTGATCAGGCGCGGATCTCCCTCAACTATGCCGACCGCATTACCGACAAGCTCGGCCTCTTTGCCGCAGTCAGTTATCGCCACGTCGACGAGCGTCAGCGCGATGAAATCGACCTAGATCCGGGTGACTACGTATGGGAGCAATTGGTGGCGACCGACCCCGCTGCCGAAATCGACGAGGACTCCGATCCCACGGTCTTTAATTTCGGCCGGGCCAGTGTGCGCCGGACCCTCCAGTCCCAGGCGAATCTTGGCCTCACACTCAATCTCGACTATCAAGCCGACGACACGCTGCGTTACTCCTTCCGTTCCTTTTATTCACAGTTCGATGAGGACCGGCCCCAGTGGCGATTGCGCTACCGCTTCGATCGCTCCGATGACGACGACCCGGATGGAGAGGAATTTGGCGACTCCGATTTCGTCTATCAGGAAGCTCCCGGACTGCTGCACCTGGGCGACGATCAACGCATCCGCAAGCGTCTTGGCAACCAGGATGAAACCGAAGTCATCCAAAGCTACCAACTCGCCTTTACTAAGAACCTGGCCAATGCGGAGCTAAGCGGCGACTTCACCTTCTCCCGGGCCAAGCGCGATCTCACCACCGACGAATTCCTCTGGGAAACCGATGATATCCCCATGACGGTCGACTGGCGCAATCCGCGCCGACCCAGCTACCGTCTCACCCGTGAGGGGGATCCCTTCTGGGATGATGGTTTCAGAAGGAGCGACCTGTTTGATCCGTTCTTTTTCGACGGCAGTGGTGATGGCTTTTTCCCGCCGGACGAGCGCCGCGCCCAGTGGATTGATGCCAAGGACGAAATCATGGCCGCAAAGCTCGACTACAAGCACTACCTTGATTCTTCAGTCGGCACCACGTTCATCAAGGCTGGCGTCAACCTGCGCATGCAGGACAAGGTCAACGATCGCGACTTTGTGATTGTGCCCAGCTTCAACTCTGATCCCGACGCGCTCACTTTCGAGACGCTGAAGAACCTGCAAGGTTTCGGACCCATCGAATTTGGTATTTTCCCCACCGAATCCTCGTTGCGTGCCCTTAACCCCGAAAGCACCCGCGAAGTCATTGATGAGGGCCTGCTCGTTGTCGGCCGAGACGCGGACATCGCCGGAAGCATTGGCCAGGACTTTTCCCTCTCCGAAGATGTTTTTGCCACCTATCTGATGGGATCGATGAGCCGTGACAGGTGGAAACTCATTGGTGGCGCCCGGCTCGAGAGCACTTCCCTCGAAGCTCGCGGCTTCGCGGTCGATGAACCCCTTGGCATTGTGCCCGACTTCATCAACCGCCAATACGATGTTAGGGTAAGTCGTGATTATGAGGGTGTCTACCCGAGCCTGCATCTGACCTATCAAGCCAATGACAATCTTCTGATCCGGGCCTCACTGAGCACGGCGTTGGCTCGCCCATCCTTTCAAGAGCTTTTCCCCGCCACCTTTGCCTCCTTCGTTAATGAGGAGATCGACGACGCCAACGACAATGGCGTGCAGGATCCGGGTGAGGGCCGGGAAATCGACATCCGCGTGCGCCGAGGCAATGCCGATTTGGATCCCACGGAGTCGATCAGTTACGACCTGTCGTTCGAATACTACTTCAAGGATACCGGCCTCGTTTCACTCGCCTTTTTTCACAAGCAGCTCGAAAACTGGATCTTCCGTGGCATCCAGATTGCGGACCCGTCAGATTTCCCTGAATACGTCGGAACTGACCCTGATCTAAGGAACATCGTCTTCGACTCCTACTTTAATGGATCAACCGCCGATCTCTCCGGGGCCGAACTCAATGTGTCGCTGCCCCTCGGCGCGGGCTTCTCCCTGCAGGGCAACTACACCGTCATAGACATGTCGGTCAACGAGACGGAAACCGGTCTCGACCGCGTGCCCGGGCAGGCCGAGAACCTCATGAACCTCGCCCTCGCCTACGAAAACCGGAAACTCACCGCCCGCGTCAATTACTACCGCTCCAGTGAGATTCTTGACGAGCGCCTCGACCTCGGCGACGACGCCATCCCGACCTTCGGCAGCAACTTTGTTGGCATCTATGAAAGTAAAAACGACACTTGGAATCTTACCGTCGATTACCGCGCCACGGATCGCTGGACCTATTGGGTGAGCTGGGAGGATTTCGCCGGTGAGGCTGCCATCAGCCAGCTGGACAACCGTTTGGAATTTCCCGAGGATATTGAATACGAGAGCTGGAACATTCTCGCCGGCGTTAAGTTCAAGTTCTGATTCGCTCCTTGGAGCATTCGCGGCTCCTCCCTCTCTGCCTGTTGTTTACCTGCCGCTACCGTCCCCACCAAGGTTTCCTCCGGTGGGGACGTCTCGCTGCGGCATTTCTAACCAGTTTTGTTTCTGCCGCTGAGCCACCGGCGCTCAAACCCGTTCAGGCCATCACCGCCGTGCGTGATCGCATGGCCCGAACCCTTTCCCTGGCTGATATCGCTGACCTTGCCCCAGGCTCGATCGAAGCATTGCTCACGCCTGCCGAGCACGCCGCCCTTGCCAGCTGTTACCTGCGTTTTCACCTCGATCGACCGGCTCGTCTCTACGTTTTCCGCGACCGTCGCCTCGCTTCCGTCAACGAACCGTTTTGGCTGACCGACACCGGTTTCGAGCCGACCCTGCTCACCACCCGGGCCTACCAACAGACCTTTGAGGCTTGGCGGAAAGACGTGCCATCGGGAGAAATCGGCCTCGGTGTCCACGCCTTGCGCCGCTACCGCGAACACTACTTTGTTGTCGTGGCTCCCCAGCCCGGCGAACCGGTCCCCACCGTTACTCCACTCGGCGATTTTGCCCCCGGACTGAGCTCCTTCGAGGAAGGCTCCCGCCCCTGGGTGGACCGCAACGTTTTTTTGGAAACCGTGCCCGCCGAACTTGTTGGTTCGCCCTTGATCCAGCCACATTCCGGCCAGCGGTCCCTCGCCTCGGCCTACGACTACTTTCGCATCACCACGGACCCAGCCACTGCCCAGGCCGATCAAATCATCGTCACTCCCGGGGCGAACCCTGCATCCGAGGTGGGACTGAGCTGGCGCACCGACACCAGCGTGACGACTCCCGCGTTGCAATTGCGCCCAGCGGATCCAGCAAATCAACCTTGGTCTACCGTAATCGCCGCCAGCCGCACCATCAAAGCCCCTCGCACCCTGAATCAATCGCAGGTTCAACGCCATGCCGTGGCTCTGGGCGATCTGCTACCCGACACACGCTACACCTATCGTGCAGGCACCGCACCAAACGGTCCCTGGTCAAAATCTCGCAGCTTTCGCACCGCCCCCGCCACGCCTCGAGAGGTCACTTTTCTGATGTTTGGCGATGTGCAAGAGAAGTTTGAAGTATTCGCCGCGTTGTTGTCCTCAGCCCTCGCTCACTGCCCTGACCCTGATTTTATCGTTTTTGCCGGTGATCTGGTGAGCCGCGGCAATGATACCGACGATTGGGACGCATTTTTCGCTGTTCTCGATGCCGCCAAGCTTCCGGCCTTCATCGTGCCTGCCATCGGCAACCATGAACTTCTGCCGGACAACACTGCTCGGCTCTATCGCGCCATCTTTGTCCTGCCGGAAAATGGCCCGGTCGAACTCGAGTCGGAGCGCGCTTATACCTTCGAATACGCCGGGCTGCGCCTCGTCGTCCTCGATAGCAACACCGAGGGTGGACAAACCGCCTGGCTTGAAACCCAGCTGAGAGCTGCACGCACGCCGCCCACTGCGCCTGCCATCGCCATCGCTCATCACGGCGCCTATACCAGCCGCCCCGGACGATACTACCCGCTTGTGCGGGAGCGTTGGGCGCCCCTGTTTGAATCCCGTCACGTGCCTCTTGTGCTCCAAGGCCACGACCATGCCTACTTGCGCACGCATCCCCAGGGCCGCCAAGGCACCACCTATCTGATCGCAACCGCCGGGGGAAAGTTCTACCCGCAAGCTGAACACGCCTACAGTGCCCGCGCCTTCGCCGATACCCCCACGTTTCAGGTAATCACGGTTTCCCCGCACAAAGGGAGCATCGACCTAGTAACTTACGCCCAGGACGGCACGTTGCTCGACACCGCCAAACTGCCTCCCGCCATGCTTTCTCCGTAAAGGTCGACCTCTCCGTTCAAATCGGTCCCAACACCTTCGCTTGGGCGATCCATTGCGGATCGAGCTCAATCCCCCAGCCGGGGCCGGTCGGAACTTGCACCACACCGTTCTCCGGCCTCAACGAAGAGGTGGAACACTCCCACGGAATATCTTCGGCGACGCCCTTGAACTCCTGATGTGGCCCGGCGTTGGAGACTGCCGCGGCGAAGTGCAAAACGTAAAGAAACCCCATGCCGGCTCCCGAAATGTGCGGGGTGCAGTCGCGGCCCACGGCTGCAGCCATCCGGGCGACACGGATTGAGCGGACCAAACCACCAAAATAGAACAGGTCGGGCTGCACCACCTGCAGCGCATCGAGGGCGAGGGACCATTGCAGATTGTAGCTGCTCGCGTCCTGCTCGCCGCCTGCTATCGGAATGTCGAGTGCGTCGGCGACGGACTTGGTGTCGGCAAAACGATCAAACGGCACAGGTTCTTCGAAAAACGCCACCCGCTGCCCCTCCAACAGGCGACCAACTCGAATCGCCTCCGCCACATCGTAGGACCCATTGCTGTCGGCATAAAGAGTCATCTCCGCACCGAGCACCTCCCGCGCGAGCGGAATGATGGCCTCGGTCCGGCCCGGCAGGGAGTCGGCATTGCGGCTCATGCGGCCACCCACCTTGAACTTGACCGCCTTGGCCCCGGTGCGCTCCACATTGCGCCGCATGCGCCGAACGCTGTCCTCCGCCGTGCGATCACGATCATTATGAGCGTAGTAAAGCCCCACCCCCTTCCGGACAAACCCGCCTACCATATCGGGCACCGCCCGTTCACTGACCCGGCCGAGCAGATCAAGAACAGCGAATTCAAGAGTAGCGAGAGGCAACCAGAACGCCAGGCCCTGCAACTTGTAGTTGCTGCGATGCAGGAAAATATCGTGCAGGCACTCTTCCCAGTAACGCACATCGCGGCCAATGATCGCCGGTGCGATCCGCTGCTGCAGAATCGGGTAGAGAGCACCAAAATGAAGTTCGTTGCCCACCGCAAAACCCTCCGCACCATCTCGCGAGCGCACCCGAACGACATACTTATTCGCAACCGGACGCAGGACATCCACCGCCTCCACCACAATCGGAGCATGAACATCCGACAGGTCGAGCACCGGGCGTTCAGCCACTTCCTCCAGTTGCGCCATCCGGTCTTCCCCCATTTCTTTACCGCGGCCCTGCGTCGACGCCTGCATCATGCCAGCACCGGTGAGCAGACCCATTGAACCAAGAAAACGGCGACGAGTTGAACGGAGTTTATTCATAAGACTTGGGGCAAAGTTTAATCATCACACTTGTCGAATCACGCCCCCCAACGCGCCAGCAGCCAAACCACCGCTATCGTGAGGGCTGCCAAGGCCGCCGCCGCTCCAAAACCCAGCATATCGACACGGTAACGCGCCCAGGTAAACCGACGGTCGCCACGCAACAGGGCAAACAAGTCCACCAGCAACAAACCGTCTTCGTTATCCACCTCGCCCACACTGTTCGACTGTCGGCCTTCAGAGCGTCCTTCCAATAAAATCTCCACTCCGGCATCGCGCAAGCGCTGCTCCTGCCCCACGGGGGTGTCCAATAGCAGATAGAACTGCCGTAGTCGCTCAGAGTCCTCTCGCCGGGTGAAACGGCTCACCAGGATGCATGTGACGAGCCCGACCGGGATATAGGCCGCCACCTGACCGGCAAAACCCCAGCCGAAACCGAACTTGGTAATCAACAGCGTGCCAAACATCGCCAGGGCGCTCGTCACCGCCCCCCAGCGGTTGGCTCCCGGCCACATCACCCCAAGCCAGAAAGCAATGCCCATAAACGCGGTGATTTGCCAGGCCAGCTTGATGCCGTCGACCACGCTTGGAAAACCATAAGCAAAAACCAGTCCTCCTCCCACCACCCCCAGCGCCGCCCAGCGGGCTACTCGCAAGATGTCCCTTTCCGTCGCCTGGGGCCGCAGGTAGCGTTTGTAGACGTTGTTGGTAAACAAAGCCGACGCATGCACCATGAAGGCGTCGCACGTGGACATTACTGCCGCGACTATCGCGGCCAGCATCAGGCCTACAAAACCTGCCGGCAGGAGTTCTCGGGCCATCAAGCCGAAAGCCTGCTCGCGGTTTGCATCGGTGAGGCCCGGAATGAGCAGTGCGGCGAACACACCTGTGAACGCCCAGCCCGCGGTGGCGAAGCGTTTCAGGAAGTTTCCGTAAGTCCAACCCGCGCGACAGGCGAACTCGGTTCGTCCCGACCCGCCAATCGCCATGTGATGGGGCAACACCACCACGTGCACGATTGCATTGACTACCGCGGCCACGATGAACCAGAGCGTGACTTCGCCCGGCGCCACCAGACTGAACATATGCTCGGGCAACTGCTCGTGGAACGCCGCCATTCCCCCGGCAGCCTGCACGGCAAAAGGGATCATCATGAACGACAGCACCAAAATGAGGATGCCTTGCACCAGATCGGTATAGACCGCCGCCACAATCCCCCCGGCCAGACCGTAAGCCACGAACAACAAGGTTGCGATCGGGATCAGGAACTCCTCCCGCACCACGCCGCCGGTCAATGCCTCCACGGTCACCGCCGTGCCTTTCAGCATGATCCCCATGTTCATCGTGAAATACACGACCGCCACCAGACAGTAGAGCATCGCCACCGCACCGCCGTAACGCCGCTCGAAGAAGTCTGCCATCGTGACGTAACGAAGCCGCCGGTAAATGGGAGCGATCATCCAAAAGAAGGGAGTCGAGAACATGTAGACCCACTGATACCAGATGCCCGCCAACCCGTTGGTGTAAGCCGCCCCGGAGACCGACACCGGCTGATCGGTATGCGTGCCCACACCAAAAGCCTGCGCCACCATCATCACCTTGCCGAATCCCCGTCCGCCCATGAAATAATCGCCAGCCGACTTGATCTGGCGCATCGTCCAAAACCCCAAAGCCGTGGTGCCGATGAAATACGCGGCCAACACCAGCCAATCAATCGAAGACAGTCCAAGCATGGAAGAGATAGGGTTCGGCAGCAGGGGCGGAAGAAAGAGAGGCTTCGATGCGCCGCAGGGCGGCCAACCACGTCATTCGTGGTTGCAACGCATTGACTGTGGGACGTTCCGTGTGATTACGAGCATTGCCTTCACGCACTGTGCTCCGCCCGAGGTTGCTTGCCAACGGCTTCCATCGTTTCGACCTCATCGTAGAAATCCCTCAGCACCTGCCAGGCGAGTTTCTTCTGACCGTCGGGTCCCAGCAGTCCCTTGCGGTTCCAGTGGTCCTGCACCCCGCTCAGGTTTCGGCGTGGTGTGCGGAAGTCCATCATCACCCACGGCGAGCATCCACGAAACGTCGGCAGGCGTCGCAGCATCGCGAGCTGTTCCTTATAGAGCCATGCTTGATGCTCCTCCGTCCACACCTCCTCTCTTGGACCGTGCCGCCCGGCGGGGGCCCCCGCGCCAAACTCGCTGGCAAAAAAGGGCTTCCCGGGATCGAGCTTCCATTCCATTCGTGCGCAGTCCTCCGGGGTGCCGTAATACCAACCCAGATACTGGTTGCAGCTGACCAAATCACTGTCCTGCGCAAACGGATCCTCGAGTGAGTAACTCTGTCCATCGGCTGATTCGGTTCGGTCGAGCGCGGCGCTGACAAGCCGGTCGGGATCAAGCGCCCGCACGACTGCTTTGAGCCTGCCCAGAAACTCGGTTCGCACCTCCGTCGGCGGCGTCTCATTGGCAATCGACCATACGATCACCGCCGCCCGGTTGCGGTCGCGACGCACCAACGCCTCCAGCTGGCTCGCAGCCGCGGCATAAACCACCGGATCCTCGTAGTTGATCCCCCAATACACCGGGATCTCTTCCCAGACCAACAGACCCAATTCGTCGGCCATTCGCGCCATGTTTTCGTTGTGGGGATAGTGCGCCAGCCGCACGAAATTGCAGTTCAACTCCCGTGCGTGGCCCAGCAGCATCGCGGCATCCTCCCGACTGTAAGCCCGCCGCGGCACCGCGGCCACTTCCTCATGGATGGAAACCCCGCGCAAAAAAATCGGTTCACCATTGAGCAGAATATCAGGCCCTTGGGTTTCGATCGTGCGAAAGCCGATGCGATCCATCGTTTGGTCATCCGCCACCGCCCATTCGACTTTGTAGAGACGGGGGTTGGCCGGAGACCAGCGTTGGAGCTGGGGCAGCCGCAGGCTGAATTCCTTCCGTCCATCGTCCGCTGTGGTGAGGGTGTGCTCGGTCTTCAGTTCCGGAAGACGCAGGTGAACCGATACGGGTTCGCCCGCCGCGCCGTCGACCTGCACAAATCCCCGGGCCGTGTCCGGGTCCTCGGGGTCGAGTTGCAGGTGGTAGTCGCGCACAAAAACCTGTGGTGTTTCGAAGAGATAGACCTCGCGGGTGATGCCGCCGTAGTTCCACCAGTCCGTGGTCATGCCCGGCACCGTGTCGCGTTCGCGCCGGTTGTTCACGCGCACCACCAGACTGTTGGTCTCCTCTGTCCGAAGGCGACCGCCAATCTCGAATTCAAAGGGATCAAACCCACCTACGTGACGGCCCAGGAGGCGACCGTTGAGATATACGTGAGCCTCATAGTTGACCGCCTCAAAACGCAGGAAAAGCCGGCGTCCGGCGGCAAGTCTGTGGCTAAACTGACGGCGAAACCATACCACGCCCTCGTAATAGCGGATGGTCTCGACCTGGTGATTCCAGTCGCCGGGGACCTGCATCGTTGGGCTCGCATCGAAGTCATACTCCACGCGATCCGCCGGACCTGCCCGATGGCGATCCTGAAAAAACGCCCGGTCAGTCGGTGCACCATTTTCTTGGAACGGCTTCCAATTCCGCTGGTTGCGGAATCCTGTCTCGTAAGGGTCCACAATGTAGGACCAATCTCCGGACAGGGAGATACGAGGACGATAATAGGTGTTTTGCGTCAGCGGAGGTTGGACGTCGGACATGTTGAGTTCTGGGGTAAAGCGACAGCCACGGGGGCGACGTCACAGAAAACGCATCGAACTCACGTCAAAACGGGCCTGTCTCTCTAATTGTTTAGAACGATGGGCTCCGGCCCTTCTGACCAACTCAACAATGTGAGCAATTCCCAGCCCGCGACTCGTGGTTCTGGCCACGAATTTGAACCATACGACTTTCTTCCACTGTTATTCTTCCCGTCGCTGCAAGGCACCGTCATGCCCTGCGTGGCAACATGATCCAACCCCTCGCCAACATGTCTCTCTCCAGAACCCTCCCATGCCTTCTGCTGCTCGGCTTGCCCTCGTTACTTCCCGGCACGCCCTCAGCCAGCGAAATCGCGGAAACTGTCCTGGCTCATGCCCCTCGCATCCCCGCAGCAGAGTGGGACATCACCGACTTTGGTGCCAAAGGGGACGACCAAAGAGACGATCTGCCGGCTCTGCGCCGGGCCCTGCGTACCGCCCATGAGGCGGGAGGTGGCCGGGTTCGAGTGCCAGCCGGAGTCTATTCCCTGCACGGTCCGGTGGTGCTGCTCAGCGGTGTGGAACTTCACCTCGATCGCAACGCCACCTTGTCCTTCTCCCCGGACCCGGACAATTACCTGCCGCCTGTGCTTACCCGTTGGGAAGGCACCCTGCTCTTCAACTACTCGCCGCTTATCTACGCTTACCAGGCGACCGACATCGCCCTCACCGGCCAAGGCACGATTGACGGCAACGGGGAGGAGGTTTTCTCAACGTGGCGTGAGCGCCAAAAGGAAGATCAGCAGCGTCTGCGCCAGCTCGGCTCGCGTGACGGGGCTCCACCACAGGAACGCCTCTTTGGCGCCGGCCACTTTCTGCGCCCCAGCATGGTTCAGTTCTTCGGCTGCCATCGTGTGCGTGTTGCCGATCTCACCTTCAAGGACTCACCTTTCTGGGTCATCCATCCGGTGTTCTCGCGTTACGTGCACATCACAGGCGTAACCATCGACAGTCATCTGCTCAACAACGATGGCGTTAACCCTGACTCAAGCAGCCATGTGCTGATCGAACACTCCCGTTTCCGCACGGGTGATGATGCGGTGGCCATCAAATCGGGCCGCGACCACGAGGGACGCACCTTGGGTTTGCGTTCCGAAAACATCGTCGTACGCCATTGCCACTTCGAAAAAGTCCACAACGGCGTGGCGATCGGAAGCGAAATGTCAGGCAGCGTCCGTCAGGTTCACGTTCATGACTGCACCGTCGGCGAAGGAAGAAATCTGCTCTACTTCAAGAGCAACCTCGACCGCGGGGGGATTGTCGAAGACGTCCACGTCAGCAACATCACGGTCGATACCGCCACGGTTTCCCTGGTGCGCTTCATGACCAACTACCACAGCTGGCGGGGTGAGCACCATCCTCCCGTTTTTCGACGGTTTCTGGTCGAGAACATCACCTGCCGGAAGGCCTCCCGCTTCGGACTCTGGCTGGAAGGTCATCCCGACTCGCCACTGCGGGATATTGTGCTTCGCAATATCCGCATTGAACAGGGCGCCCGGCCTCTTCGACTGCGACCGGGAGACGACGTGCGTTTGGAGCGCGTCCTGATCAATGGGCAGTCGATTGATCTCAGCGACGCGGAGGATCCGGCAACACCCGCAGATCTTATGCCCTAGGCCGCCCGGTCTCCGGGCCGGCGCAGGCTCGCAGGCAGGTGTCAGATGTGAATGGCCTCGCCCATCGAAGCCGCCGCCGCTTCCATAAGTGCCTCGCTGAGCGTCGGATGGGCGTGGATGGTCTTGTGCACATCCTCGACGGTGGCCTCCATCTCAATGGCCAGGCCATACTCGGCGATGAGCTCCGTCGCCTCCGCACCGATGATGTGGGCCCCGTAGATCTCCCCGGTTTTCTTGTCCGTGATCACCTTCACGAAACCTTCCGAAGACGCTCCCGCGACCGCTTTGCCCGACGCCGTGAACGGGAACTTGCCGACCTGGTAATCCAACTTCTTTTCCTTGGCGGCACGCTCGGTGAGGCCGGTGCTCGCGACCTGTGGCTGGCAGTAGGTGCAGCCCGGGAAGTTTTTCACCCGGCGCGGTTCCTCGTGGCCGAACATGCCGTTGACGGCATTGACGGCTTCGAACGTCGCGATGTGGGCAAGCCAGGGCGGACCGATGATGTCGCCCGCGGCATAGACGCCCTTGACGTTGGTTTCATAGTTGTCGTCGACCTTCACGTAGTTGCGATCGAGCGCGACATTCACATTGGGAGCGAGCGCACCCTCGATGTTGGCCACCACGCCAATCGCGGAAAGCACCACCTCGGCTTCGATCTCGGTCTTGTTGTCGCCTTTGACGAGGTCGAGTTTCACCGAATTCTCCATCACTTGGAAGTTTTCACACTTCGTGTCGGTGTGCACTTTGACGCCCTGCTTCACAAAGGACCGCTCCAAAGTCTTGGAGATTTCCTCGTCCTCAACCGGCAACACGTTGGGCAGCATCTCCACCAAGGTGACCTCGGTGCCAAACGCATTGTAGAAGTAGGCAAATTCCACGCCGATCGCACCGGCGCCGACAATGACGATGGACTTGGGCAGTTTCTTTGAGGCCAGCGCCTCGCGTGAAGTCATCACGCGTTCGCCGTCAAAATCCAGGCCCGGGATCCGCCGCATTTTGCAGCCGGTGGCGATGAGAATGTTCTTCGCCTCCAGGACGCTCTCTTGTCCGTCTGCATCCGTCACGGTGACCACGCCCGGGCCGCTCACCTTGCCCTTGCCGCGCACGTAATCGACTTTGTTCTTCTTGAAGAGGAACTCAACCCCCTTGGCCATCTGGCCGGCCACCCCCCGCGAGCGGTCCATGACCTTCGGAAAATCGAAACTCAAATCCCCCACGGAGAAGCCGAAGTCGGCCGCCTTTTGCATCTTGACGTAGAGTTCGGCGCTCTTGAGCAGCGCCTTCGTCGGAATGCAGCCCCAGTTCAAGCAGGTGCCGCCCGCATTTTCCATTTCGACGCAGGCCACTTTTTTGCCCAGCTGCCCGGCGCGAATCGCGCCAGCGTAGCCCGCGGGTCCGCCACCAATTACAATAAGGTCGTAGTCCTGATTTTCAGCCATGTGCAAAATGTAGGTTGATCGCCAACGTCGCCCTGTCCTGCACCTCGGTCAAATTGTTTCGCGGGTTCGGCCCGCCTGCCGCGACTCAAACGTCGATCACATCCGGATCACGGGGCGGGCGGCGCCCTCCCCCCCGGTGATTTGAGTCGTCGCCATTCTTCTTGGTCGAGCGAGTGAGCCCGTTGAGCAACAGGCTCGTGATGCTGACAATGATCGCCCCGAAAAACGCCGCCCCAAACGAGGCAACCTCAAATCCGTCGACCAATCGCGAGACCAACATGAACAGGAACGCATTGATCAGGACGATGCCCAAGCCCAACGTGACCAGGATGAAGGGCAAGGTGAACAGCACCAAAAGTGGTTTCAGCACCGCGTTAAAAAAACTCAGCAGCAACACCACCACCACCAGCGTGGTCGTGTCATCGCAGGAAATTCCCGGCACCAGTTTTGTGGCCAGGGTGACACCGAGGGCGATGATCGCCCAGCGCACCAGCAGCATCATAAAGGGATGATTCATGAGTCGCCATGACTCTCCCTCCGCCTCTTCCTTTCGGGCAATGAAAATACTCGTGGTGCAGGATTACCTCCGCAGCGGAGGCACCGAACGGCAATCGGTATTGCTGGCCCAAGCCTTTGCTGATGCCGGACACGAGACACACCTGGTGACCTTCCGCCCCGGCGGGGCGTTGCGTCCCGCCGGCACCCGCGACAATCTCACCCTGCACTGCCTGCAGCGGCGCGACACCAAACTGGATTGGTGGGCGCCGGGATTGCGGCGCTACGCCCGCCAAATCACGCCCGCTGTAATTCTGCTAATGGGCCGCATGGCGAACTCCTACGGCCGCGCCCTGCAGCAAGCTCTGCCTGACACCGCCGTGGTTTCCACGCTGCGCACCGGTAAAAAACTCCCGCTTCCATTCCGTCGCTCCCTGCAAGCCACCCGCCACACGATCGCCAACAGCCGGGCCGCCCAACAGCACCTGGTCGATGAACACAGCCTCACCCTCGATCGAACCAGCGTGATTCCCAATGGTCTGGTATTTGGTCCCACCGAAGATGCCGCGGCCTCCGCTAAAGATCGCGAAGACACCCGGCAAAAACTCGGGGCCAACGTTAACGACGTCGTGATGATCGACGTGGCCATGTTCCGGCCGGAAAAAAACCACCGCGCTTTGATCGACATGGCATCACAGCTTGATCCGAAACTCCCATGGAAATTATGGCTGATCGGTGACGGCGCCACCCGCGAGGATTGCCAAAATCATGCCGCCGGACTCGGCATCACTGATCGCGTCATGTTCCCCGGCTGGTCGGCCGATCCGCGCCCGTTCTACGCGGCCGGCGACATCGCCGTGCATGCTTCGCGAAGCGAGTCTCTGTCCAATTTTTTAATCGAGGCCCAAGCCCACGGCTTGCCCGTTGTGGCGGCGGCGGCCCTTGGGGTCGATGAAACGTTCATCGATGACGAGTCCGGACACCTCATCCAGCCCAATGACCTCCCGGCTTTCTCAAGCCGGGTCAGTGAACTGATTGCCGCCCCGGAGCTTCGCCAGCGCATGGGCTCCCGCGGATCGGCACACGCGCGGACAAAATTCTCTCCCGAGGCGCAAATTAAAGCTCATCTGGACTTGTTCTCGGATTTGGCCTCACTCGCCTCTCCCGTATGATCCACCGCCGTCGACTCGAACTCATCGAAAAACACCTCCGCGAAAACCGATACGCGGACCTGCACTCGCTGGCATCAAAGTTCGCCATCTCAGTCTCAACGGTCCGGCGCGCCCTCGATGATCTCGAGGCCCAGGGCGTGTGCCGCCGCTATCATGGAGGCGCCTCGGTGGTCGATCCCGACGAGCTCGCCCGCGAATACGATTTCATTTCCCGCGACCAGACCTTTGCCGACGAGAAGTTCGCCATGGCGCGTTTTATCACGGAGCAGATCCTGCCTGGCATGACGGTGATTATCGATGGCGGCACCTCGGCTTACGCCGTCGCTCGCCTCCTGATCGGCAAACGCCTGCGCGTGATAACCAACTCCTTGCCGGTGGCGGGACTTCTTTCCGATGTGGGTTCGGTTGAGACGGTTGTCACGGGCGGGTCGATTCACAATCGTATCGGCGTCCTTGTGGGTCCACCCTGCGAAGAGATGCTGGATTGCGTCCACGCTGACTTCGCGATTCTGGGAGCTGCCGGGATCACCGAAAAAGGCCTTTGGGCGCAGAATGAACTCATCGCCGAAATCCAGCGCAAGATGGTCGCTGCCGCGGACCGGAGCATGTTTGCGCTCGACCACTCCAAGTTCGGACGAAAGGCCCGCCTCCTGGCGACTCCATTTGAGCCTTCGCATACGGTGGTGACCGATCGCGAGCCTCCTCCGGAGATCGCGGCGGCGCTCCGTTCGGCCCGCGCCACGCTGGCGCTTTGCCCCACCGGATAGGTTGAGATTCCTGCCAATCTGAACTTCGTCTCGCTGTGGTATCCTCCCGACCTCCTTCTCCGCCTGACTGCATCCGACTGCGCGGCGTACGGCAGAACAATCTGAAGGGCTTCGACCTCGATCTTCCGCTCGGCCACTACATCGTCGTCACCGGTCTGAGTGGCGCCGGCAAAAGCTCGTTGGTCTTCGATACCCTGCACGCGGAAGGACAACGTCGTTATGTCGAAACCTTCAGTGCCTACACTCGCCAGTTTCTCGAACTGCTCGACAAGCCTGTGGTCGACGAGATCGAAAACATCCGGCCTTCCATCGCAATCCAGCAGTCCAACACGGTGAAGACGTCGCGGTCGACCGTCGGCACCATGACCGAGCTGACCGATTACGCGAAGGTTTGGTTCAGTCAGGTCGCGCGCTGCTACGATCCCGAATCAGGGCAACCGGTGGAGGACGACACCCCGGGAACAATTTGGCAAAAGGCGAGCGCCGCCAACCCGGACCAAACCGCCGTGGTCACCTTCCGGATCGATCGCCCGGAAAAAATCTCCTGGGCCGAAATCCTGCAAAATCTCCGGGGCCAGGCTTACGTGCGTGTGCTCCTGCCGGCCCGACGCAAATCAGACGGACTGACCGCTCACCGCGTCGACGAACTGCAGGAGGACGAAAAAAGGCTGAAGGGTCACGATCACCTCTACGTTGCCCAGGACCGCGTGACCCTGAGCCGCGACGGCAAGGGCAGGTTCCTCGAAGCCGCGGAGACCGCGCTGCATTTTGGCCAAGGACAGCTCCACCTGTTCGGCCCGAAGCCCGACGGCACCCGTTTTGAGCCAATCGGCCACTACTCCCGCGGACTGCATTCGCCGACATCCGGCCGAACCTTTCGCCCCGCATCACCCGCCTTGTTTTCTTTCAACTCGCCGCTGGGCGCTTGTCCGCACTGCCGCGGGTTTGGGCGCGTGATCGAGATCGACTACCGGCTCGCGATTCCGGACCGCACCAAGTCGATCGAGGACGGCGCGATCAAAGCCTGGGAGGGCCAGGTCTACGGGGAGTCCAAGAAGGACCTCATGGTGTTTGCCGAAGAGCGCGGCATTCCGACCGACATCCCCTTCGCCGACCTGACCGCTGAGCAGCAGGCCTACGTGATTGAAGGCGAACCCGGCTACGGGGAGGACGGCAAAGAGTGGCCTCGCGCATGGTATGGCGTGAAAGGGTTTTTCGACTGGCTGGAGAAGAACACCTACAAAATGCACGTGCGGGTTTTTCTCTCCCGGTTCCGGGCCTACAACCCGTGCCCGGATTGCGGAGGCTCCCGCCTGCAACCGGAGTCACTTTGCTGGAAGTGGCGGGGACACCGGCTCCCCGACCTCTACACCATGCCCGTGGGTGACCTGCTGGGTTTGATTCAAAAGCATCCGCCCAAGAGCGGTGATCACCAGAGCGAACTTGCTCACCAAGCGATGGTCACGCGGCTGTCGTATTTGGACCAGGTGGGGCTCGGTTATCTGACATTGGATCGCCCTTCAAAAACGCTCTCCGGTGGCGAAGTGGAGCGTGTCAACCTGACCTCGTGCCTCGGCACATCGTTGGTCGACACGTTGTTCGTGCTGGATGAACCCAGCGTCGGTCTGCACCCCCGGGACATTGACCGACTCATTGCGATCATTCGCGACCTCACCGATGCCGGAAACACCGTTGTGGTGGTCGAGCACGATGAGGCAATGATCGCCGCCGCGGATCATGTGATCGAAATCGGCCCGGAGCCCGGCCAGGCCGGTGGACAGGTGGTCTTCCAAGGCGACGTGCCTGCTCTGCTCGAATCGACCGGGAGCATCACCGGTCGCTACCTTTCCGGCCGGGCCAAGATCGAAGCCCCGGCCGAACCTCGTCGTGTGCGTCCGCGGGATCCGCACCTGATATTCAAGGGCATAACCCAACACAACCTGCGCAACGTCAATCTGCGGCTGCCGCTCAATCGCTTCGTCTGTCTGAGCGGTGTCTCGGGGTCCGGCAAATCGACCTTGCTCGACTATGCCATTCATCGCGGTTTGCTGCAGCACCGGCACCAGGCCACCGAGGACGCCGCCGAAATCAAATCGATCACCGGCGACGAAGAAATTGGCGAAATCGTGCTCGTCGACCAGAGTCCGATCTCACGCACACCTCGCTCCAATCCCGCCCTGTTTTGTGAGGCCTGGGATGAAATCCGCACGCTCTACGCCCGGGAGCCATCTGCCGTCGAAGCGGGGTTTACACCGGCCAGTTTCTCTTTCAACGCAGGCGACGGACGCTGCGATCATTGCCAGGGTTTGGGCTACGAGCGGGTCGAAATGCAATTTCTGTCCGATGTGTTCGTGCCCTGTCCGATTTGCGAGGGCAAACGGTTTAAACCCGAGGTGCTGGCGGTCACATGGAATGGTCACTCCATCGCCGACATGCTCGCGACGACCATCACTGACGCCCTCCCCCTCTTTGCTGAGAAACCAACCATTCAGTCGCGGCTTCGTTCCTTGGAACAAGTGGGCCTGGGCTACCTGCCATTGGGCCAGCCGCTCAACACCCTGTCCGGTGGTGAAGCCCAACGACTCAAACTCGTGAAGTATCTCGGCGGGCTCGGCAAAATCGACTCCAAGCCCGCTCTCCTGCTCCTCGACGAACCCACCACCGGGCTGCATCGGCACGACGTGCGGCGCTTGCTCGATGTACTGCAAGAACTCGTTGAGGGAGGCCACTCCGTTGTGGTGATTGAGCACAATCTCGACGTGCTCAAATCGGCCGACTGGCTCATCGAAATCGGGCCCGAAGCCGGCGCCGCCGGCGGCCGCATCATTGCCGAAGGCCCACCTCGCAAGATCGCCGAACGCACCGGCAAACAGACCACCGCCACCACCCCCTACCTCGCCGAGGCCCTCGCCCCCGCTCCCGCTCCTGCTGAGTGTCACTTATTAAGTGACACTCGGCATGCCGCGGAGCCCGTCGGAGCAAGGCGGTTACGCGGCGATGGGTTGAGCATTGTGGGGGCGCGGGAAAACAACTTGAAAAACCTGAGCCTGACGCTTCCGGCCAAGGAGCTGGCGGTGGTCACCGGCGTGTCGGGTTCGGGCAAATCCACCTTGGCTTTCGACATCGTTTTTGCCGAGGGACAGCGGCGGTTCATGGAGTCGATGTCGGCTTATGCCCGTCAGTTCGTGGAGCAGCTTCCTCGTCCGGCGATCGACCATCTCGGGGGCATTCCGCCGACCGTCGCCATCGAGCAGCGCGTCACCCGTGGCTCACGCAAATCCACGGTCGCGACCATCACGGAAGTCGCCCAATACCTGCGCCTGCTCTACGCGCGCATCGGCATCCAACACCATCCCGAAACAGACAATCCGGTTCGTCCGCTGCGCCCCACCGAATTGGAAGGGCTGCTGGACCGTGTGCTGCGCTCCTCCGCCGCCAAACGATCCGCCCACCTGTATCTCTGCGCTCCTCTCGTGCGTGGCCGCAAGGGTCATCACGAGCCAATTGCCAAATGGATCGCCCGGCAGGGGTTCGAGCTCATGCGCACGGACGGCAAGGTTTATCCCGTCGAAGCGTTCACCAAACTCGATCGCTACAAGGAACACGACGTCGAGGTGATCGTGGCCGATCTCAAACACACCGATGACCGGCGTACTGCCCTGCGCGAAGCGCTGCGGCTGGGCAAGGGCGCATGCTTCCTGCTCACGCCATCCGGCAAGGTGTTGTCGTGGTTTTCTACCACGCGCACCGACCTGGAAACCGGTGAGTCATTTCCGGAGCTCGACCCCAAGCACTTTTCGCACAACTCCCCCCGCGGCTGGTGCCCCACCTGTCGCGGCCATGGTCGCGTATTCGGTTGGATGTTACGCCGCGACGACGAGGAGCAGTCCGCCGAAATCGCCGACATTTCTTCCGACCTCGCCTCATTGGAGGATACCGAGTCCACCCTCTGTCCTGATTGTCTCGGCGCGCGGCTCAATCCCGTTGTGCGCGCCGTCAAACTTCACTTCAAGGGCAGGCAGGCACCACTTTCGTTGCCGCAACTTCTCGCCGGCACGGCCAGTGAACTTCTGGATCACCTGCGCCGCCTCAAGACCACGCGTCGCGAGGAGCTGATCCTCCGCGACATCCTGCCGCAGATCGAAGAGCGTCTAAAATTCCTCGATCACGTCGGGCTTGGCTACCTCACCTTGGATCGACCCACCGCCACGCTGTCCGGCGGCGAGGCCCAACGCATCCGACTGGCGGCGCAGCTTGGCACCAACCTCGCCGGCGTGCTCTATGTTTTGGATGAACCGAGCATTGGTCTCCATGCCCGGGACAACGACCGCCTTATCGCCACCCTCGAATCGTTGCGAGACAAGGGCAACTCGCTGTTGGTTGTCGAGCATGACGACGAGCTGATGCTGAAAGCCGATCGCATCGTGGACCTCGGTCCCGGGGCCGGCCAACACGGCGGTGAACTCCTCGCCATGGGCACACCCGATGAGATCAAAAGCAATCGGGATTCGTTGACCGGGTTGTTCCTGGATCGCGGTATCACCCATCCGCTGCGCGGCAAATACCGCCCCCTGCCCCCGGCCAAATCCAAGGAGAGGTGGATCGAACTTACCCAAGTGCGCTTCCGCAACCTGCAGGGTTTTGACCTTCGCCTTCCCCTCGGCCGGTTGATCCTGGCGGCCGGCCCCAGCGGTGCGGGCAAATCAACGCTCTTTCGCGGTGTGCTCCGTCCTGCGATCGAGGCTGCGATCAAGACCAAGCGCAATCGGCTGACCGGCAAAAGCCTTATCCGCAGCGGAGGTTTTCCCGACGCCGAGGAAGCGGTTGGCCACCCGCCTTTTGGTGAGTTGCGCGGGAAGTTGCCCTTCCGCTCCGTCATCGAGGTCGACCAGTCGCCCATCGGTAAAACCCCGCGCTCCACCCCGGCGACCTACCTCGGGATTTTTGATCTTATCCGCCAGTTTTTCGCCAGCCTGCCGGAGGCGCGAATGCGGGGCTACAATGCCAGTCGCTTTTCCTTCAACACTCCTGGTGGTCGCTGCGAAACCTGCAAAGGCGCGGGCCGCATCAAACTTGAGATGGCGTTCATGCCCGACACCTATCTCGATTGTGAGGATTGCGGGGGGTCACGCTTCGGCCCCGAGCTCAACGACATTACCTGGAACGATCGGACCATCGGCCAGGTCCTGCAGATGACGTTCGAGGAAGCCGCCGAGTTTTTCTCGTTTCACAGCCGCTTGGGAGAGGTCTGCCAGTTGATGGTCGACTGCGGTTTGGGTTATCTGTCGCTCGGACAGTCTTCACCCACGTTGTCCGGGGGCGAAGCCCAGCGTCTGAAACTCATCACGGAATTGGCCAAGGGGTTGGCGACCTACACGGACCGCAAGCGGGGAGCCTTGCCCCAAAATCTCTACCTGCTTGAAGAGCCCACGATCGGCCTGCATTTAAGCGACTGTGAAAAGCTCATCCACCTGCTGCACAACCTGGTGGACCAAGGGCATACCGTGGTGGTGATCGAACACCAACTCGATCTCATCGCCGAGGCGGATTATGTGGTCGAACTCGGACCGGACGGCGGTCCCGGCGGCGGCCGATTGATCCACCAGGGAACGCTTCCGGGACTGCTCAAGAAGAAGCGTTCCGTCACCGCGCCCTACCTGAAGTCGAAGATCGGCGACCGTTGAGGAAAATACCTCACTGCGCCAACGCGCCTTTGACGGCTGCTTTCAGTTGGTTGGCGTTGATGGGTTTAATCAGGTAGGCACTGAGATCCGCCAGCGTTTGGGCCCGGGAAATCAACTCGGGGTTGAGATAGCCGGTGATCAGAACCCGCCGCGTTTCGGGAAAATGCTCCTTCACCCGCATAAGGAAATCCAACCCCACCTCGTTGGGCATGAGGTGGTCCACCAACACGAGGTCGAAGCGCATCGTTCCCATTTGAATATCGGCCTCGGCGGTCGATCCGGCCGTTTCCACCTGATAATCCGCCCGCAGATGTTCGGCAATCACTTCGCGCAGCAACTCCTCGTCGTCGACCACGAGAATGGTCGGGCGGGAACCTTCATTGGCGGAAGCGTCCATGGGGAGGAGCGTGATTAAGCAACGGATTGATTGTGGAGCTGCACCGCCTCCTGGGTAACCTTGACCAACTCGGTAAGCGTAACCGGCTTCAGCAGGTAGCGAAACAGGGCTGCTTCATTGACGCTGCGCAGCAACATCTCCGGCTTCATGTAACCTGTCACAAGAATGCGCTGCATGTGCGGGTATTCTTCGCGGGCCCGAACCAGGAAGCTCATGCCATTGCCTCCGGGCATGAGGTGATCGCAAATCACGACTTTGAAATCGCGCTTGCGTAACTCGAAATCCGCTTCCCGCGAGGAGTTGGCCGTCACACACTCAAACGTCGGCGACAGGGCCGAAACGAAGATATCGAGCAGCGACTGTTCATCGTCCACCAACAGGATCGGGTCACGCGGTTTTTCCGGGGCGGAAGTTTCCTCGTTGGGTGGGATCATTCACCGCAAGGTGAGCTAATAGTTTGCCTTGGCAAACTCATTTCAACGAGAGACGGATACACTTTTTTGTTCGCCTCAACGCCTCGATTCGAAAACTTTGCCCCCACTCCAGCATGGATTTGAAAACACTTCACGCCGGTATCCGTTCGGGCTCGCTTAACGCAGCAGTCCTCGCCTCTTTGCCGGTGGAGGATTTCATCAAACCGAACGCCGCCGGCACCACCGGGGTCCACACGGCAGCCCGTTACGGACGCCTCGGCGACCTGCCTGCCGCGGCGCTTTCGACCGAGAATCTCCTGCTCAAAAACGACTCCGGCTACACCCCTCTGCATCACGCCGCGATGGGAGACCACCTCGCCGATGTGCCCGTTGAGTTGTTGGTGCATGACCACCTTTTGACCCGCAGCAACAGCGGCTACACCGTGTATCACGTCGCCGCCAGCCACGGGCACCTGGGTGAACTCCCGGTGGATCTTGTGACCGACGAGGTCATCACCATGCGCAATGATCTCGGTCAAAACATGCTCCACGAAGCCGCCGAGCAGGGCACACTGGACATTTTCCCGGCTCAATACATCACCGCCGAGTTGTTGGCCTCGACCAACGCCAGTGGTGAGACGGTGCTGCACGTGGCGGCGTTGAACCATCACCTCGACCAGATCCCAGCCGAGTTCATTACCCAGGAAACATTGCTGCTTCCCACCCGTGCTGGCGACACTGTCATCCACGCCGCAGCGATCGCCGGCAATCTGCGCCAAATTCCCGACGAATTCCTCGTTCACGACAACCTCACGGTGGCCAGCAAAGCCAACTATACCGTGATTCATGCCGCCGCGGAGACCGGTCAACTCGATCAAATTCCCGCAGGGAATTTAACCCAGGACCTGCTCCTCTTTCGCAACGACCATGGCGACACGCCCCTGCACGCCGCGGCCTACGAAGGGCATCTTGACCAGATTCCCGCAGAAATGCTGACAGCTGAAAATGTCGGAGCGCGGAATTACAACGGCGTCACCGTCACTCGCACTGCGGTCGTCCGAGGCTACGTGGCTCAACTCCCCGTTCACCTGCGGCCCAAACCCCGGGGGGCCGTTTCCCGCACCTTGGAGAAGCTCGGCATCACTCGTCCGCCTTTCTAGTCGGGGGCAAATTCGACCACCCCGCCCAGCTCCGCCAAGTACGCGGATTTTGTCATTTTGGTGTCAAACGCGCCAAACCCCGATTTGGGCTTTCCTCAGCCGATGGCACTTCTTCAACTCTTGACAGCGTTGTGCCCACTCACAGCTGTCCAATTTAAATCCAGATATGAATACCACCATTACTGCCATCACCGGCCGCGAGATCATCGATTCCCGTGGCAACCCCACTGTTGAGGTCGACGTGCAACTCGCCGACGGCACCATTGGCCGCGCGGCCGTCCCGTCAGGCGCCTCCACGGGGGAACACGAAGCCCACGAGCTGCGCGACGGTGACGTCAAGGGCTTGAAGGGCGTCAAGGCCAAGGCCGCCAAGAGCCGCTACCTGGGCAAGGGCGTGCAGACTGCCGTCGCCAACGTGAAGACCAAGATCGCTCCGGCCCTCGCCGGCATGGATGCGTGCGACCAGGTCGGCGTCGACACGGCAATGCTCAAGCTCGATGGCACCAAAAACAAGGCGAAGCTCGGGGCCAACGCCGTCCTCGGTGTTTCCCTCGCCACCGCCCAGGCGGCGGCCAGCGCGCTCCGTCAGCCACTCTACAAATATCTTGGTGGACCGAATGCCAAGGTCCTTCCCGTTCCCATGATGAACATCATGAACGGCGGCGCCCATTCCGATGCGCCGATCGACTTTCAGGAGTTCATGATTCGTCCGGTTGGATTCAGAACCTTCAGCGAAGCCCTGCGGGCCGGTGCCGAGGTTTTCCATGCGCTGAAAAAGGTGCTCAAGGCCAAGGGCCTCTCCACTGCCGTTGGTGACGAGGGCGGATTCGCCCCCAACCTCGACTCAACCACGGATGCCCTTGATGCCATCGCCGCCGCGGTGAAAGGCGCCGGTTACAAGCTTGGCAAGGACATCACTCTCGCCCTCGACGTGGCTTCCTCCGAATTCTACGACGCGAAGAAAAAGAAATACGTCTTCAAAAAGTCCTCCGGCCAAGCCTTCTCGGGCGACGAGTTCGTCTCCTATTACAAGGATCTCGTGGCCAAGTATCCGATCGACTCCATCGAGGACGGCTGCGACGAAAACGACTGGACCAACTGGAAGAAACTCACCGACGCAATCGGTGACAAGTGCCAGCTGGTCGGCGACGACCTCTTTGTCACCAACGTCGATTTCCTCCGCAAGGGCATCAATACGGGCGTGGCCAACTCGATCCTCGTGAAGGTCAACCAAATCGGGTCCCTCACCGAAACCCTCGACGCCGTCGAACTCGCCCACAAAAACAACTACACGGCGGTCATCTCGCACCGCTCGGGTGAAACCGAAGACGTCACCATCGCCGACATCGCCGTCGCAACCAACGCCGGCCAAATCAAGACAGGTTCGGCCTCCCGTTCCGACCGCGTGGCGAAATACAACCAACTCCTCCGCATCGAGGAAGAGCTGGGAGACACCGCCGTCTACGCCGGCACGCTCTAAGTCTCCAAAAATCGAACCCTAGTCTTCCATCGGCCCCGCCAGTGCGGGGCCGTTTTTTTCTCCCTACCCCCAATTTCCCTGCAACCTTAACGGTTTTCCCGGGTTGTTTCCTACGCCATGATTCGAAGTTTTCTGCTCCTGTTCCTCTGCCTCGCTCCCGCGATCAGCAGCGCCAAGATTACCCGCGATACAACCCACAGTTTTCCAGTTTCGGGGCATCCAACGATTCTGGTGGATATCTTCGGAGGAGGTATCGAGGTCAATATCGAGCCAAACAGCGATAGCGTTTACATCACGCTGCACCAAACGTTTCGAACCAACGATGAAACGGAGATACCGGACATTCTGAAAGACTTCGAAATCACCATCGACGAGCGCGAAGGCGAAATTGTGGTGGCCGCCAAACGTCGGCGCCAAGGCGGACTGTTTTCCGGTTGGAGCAATAAAAACCGCGCCAGTTTTTCTGCGACCGTCTCCTGCCCTCCGGAAGTTAACCTCAACCTCGACACCTCCGGTGGCAGCATTCGGGTTTCCGGTTTTGTAGAGGGTGATCTCCGTGCTGATACGTCCGGCGGCAGCATCTCGGTCACCGGTGGCACAGGGTATCTGAATCTCGATACATCAGGCGGTTCTATCAGCGTCGACGAAGCCCACGGGCGCATTCGTGCTGACACCTCGGGGGGTAGAATTTCCATCGGATACGTAGGTCCTGATGTCAGCAAAGTGAACGCCGACACCTCTGGTGGCGGTATAAGTATCGGCCTTGATCCCGAGGGCAGCTACGATCTGCTGGCCGACACCTCCGGCGGCAACGTCTCCGTCTCGGATCTGGAAATCCAGGCGTCCAAAATGTCACGCACCCACGTGAGAGGCCAAATTAACGGCGGAGGCACTTCCGTGCGCGCTGATACTTCGGGAGGAAGCATCCTGATCTCAGCGGCTACCCGCTGATCGCCCTACCGCTCGTCCGACTTTCTACCGCCCGGGCCCGCCGCTTTTCCCGGTAAGCGCCTCTATTCCACCCGCAAAACATACCCGCGCAGGTATTCGCTTTCGGGCATGGTCGCCAGCACCGGGTGGTCGGCGGGCTGGTGGCAATGTTCCATCACCTGCACGTGGCGCTTGGCATCATGGGCCGCATCCGCGATCACGCTCCGCAACTCCGCGTCACCCATGTGATGCGAACACGTGTAGGTCGCGAGCAGTCCTCCGGGATTTAGCGCCCGCATCGCACGCAGATTGAGCTCCTTGTAACCGCGCAAGGCACCGGGCAGGGCTTTCTTTGATTTGGCGAATGGCGGCGGATCCAGAATGACCAGATCCCACCGTTGCTCACGATGGGCGGTGAACCAGTCAAAGACGTTGGCGACTTCGAAGGACGCGGTGACCTGGTTGCGATCGGCGTTTTGCACCGCCTGAGCTATCGCGTCTTCCGCACTGTCCAAACCGAGCACCTCAGTCGCCCCGGCCCGGGCCGCATGCAGCGCGAATGCGCCTTGATTGCAAAATGCATCGAGCACGGCGACGGACGGGCGCCCTGACGTCAGGCGTTTTACGTGTGCCGCCACCCTCAGATGCTGTTCTCGCTGATCCAGATAAAATCCGGTTTTCTGGCCGGACATCAAATCAAGCCAGTAATCCATCCCTTCGATAGTCGCCCACCGGGGTTCCCATGTCTCACCGCTCCGGGTGCTCACTTCCTGAGCCAAGCCTTCGAACTGCCGAATCCGGCTGTCGTTACGATGGATGACCTCCGTAGCCTCCACCCGTTCAACCAGGACATCGGCGATGAATTCCCGCCAAGCCTCCATGGCCAAGGTCTGCGTTTGCATGACCAACGTCTCACCAAACTGATCGACCACGACGCCGGGCAGGCCGTCCGACTCCGACCACACCAGTCGCCGGTAACCTGAAAAACCCAATGCATCCCGCCGGTCGATCGCCGTGTTGATCCGCTGCCGGAGCAGTTCCTTGTTCAGGCTGAGATGCCGGGGCCCAAAGCTGCGCCAGACGATTTGGGAGTTCGCGTTGTAGATCCCGTTGCCAAGGAATCGTCCCCTGCGATCCCGGCACTCGACAACATGTCCATTTTGCGAAGGCGGCAACAACTCCATCACCTCGTTAGCGAACACCCACGGATGGCCGTCAAGCACCCGCCCCTTGGCGTTGGGTTTGAGCTGAATGAACGATGCACCGGACACCCTCGCATCTTCCTCCAGACCCCCGGCAACGGAAGCCAAATTCGTCCTCCCTCGGTGGGGCTGTGCGCAGAAGCCTTGACGGCCCACACCGGGCCTCGGACGCTGGCCGGCTTCGCATGACAGCTGACCAGGAAATCGCCCGCCGCCGCACCTTCGCGATCATTTCGCACCCCGATGCCGGCAAGACCACCTTGACGGAGAAGTTTCTTCTCTACGGCAACGCGGTGCACCTCGCGGGCTCGGTCACTGCGCGCAAAAACCAACGCGCCACCACTTCCGACTGGATGGCCCTCGAACGCCAGCGCGGCATCTCCGTTTCCTCCACGGTTCTGCAGTTCGACTATGATGGTCACGCGGTCAACCTGCTCGACACCCCGGGCCACAAGGACTTTTCCGAAGACACCTACCGCGTGCTCACGGCCGTGGATGCAGCGCTCATGGTGATTGATGCGGCCAAGGGCATTGAACCGCAGACCCAAAAACTCTTCGAGGTCTGCCGCCGCCGCGGCGTGCCGATTTTCACCTTCATGAACAAATGTGACCGCCCCACGCGCGATCCGCTGGAATTGCTCGACGAGCTCGAATCCGTGCTGGGACTGCAACCCACCGCCGTCACCTGGCCGCTGGGCAATGGTCCCTCGTTCAAGGGCGTCTACGACGTGCGCGCCCAACAGGTGAATTTGTATGAGCGCACCCCGGGCGGTGCTTTTCGTTCGCCGGAGAGTGTGACCGATCTCAGTGATCCGTTGCTGAAGGACAAGGTCGACCCCGATGATTACGAAGCCGCGGTTGAACAACTGGAGATGCTCGAGGGCGCGGGACATCCGTTTGATCTGGATGCGATTCACACCGGGCGGCAGACACCGGTCTATTTTGGTTCGGCGGTAAATAACTTCGGCGTCGAACGTCTGCTCATGGGGTTTTTGGAGGACTCCATTCCGCCCACAACTCGCAAGTCCGTGACCATGTCTTCGCCGGGACTCCCTGCCCCAACCGAGGCCAAGGAAGTGCCCGTGACGCATCAGAAGTTCTCCGGCTTCGTCTTCAAAATTCAGGCCAACATGGACCCGAAACACCGCGACCGCATCGCCTTCCTGCGGGTGTGCTCCGGGAAGTTTGAACGCGATATGGTCGTTACGCATCAACGCACCGGGAAAAACGTGCGACTCTCGTCCTCTCACAAGCTCTTCGGTCAGGATCGCGAAACCGTCGACGAAGCCTGGCCGGGAGACGTGATCGGGTTGGTCGGTCACGACGCATTTGGCATCGGCGACACCCTCACCGAGGACCGCACCATTGCTTACGACGAGATTCCGCGCTTCCCACCGGAAGTCTTCGCTTGGCTTACCAATCCCAGCTCCGCCGACGCCAAAAAATACCGCGCCGGTGTGCAGCAATTGTTGCTTGAAGGTGTCATGCAGTCTTTCGAGGTGCGGCACGCCCCGCCGGGGGCCACTCTGCTCGCGGCGGTGGGCCCTTTGCAGTTCGAGGTTGCGCAAGCGCGCCTTGAGAACGAATACAACGCCAAGTCCAAGCTCGCTTCGGCTCCGTTCGAAATCCTGCGCTGGCTGTCCCGCGAAGACGGAACGGTTCTGAGCTTGTCGAAGGACTCACTCGATCCGTCCTCCCTGCTGATGCCCAGCGGCGTCCACCTCGGCACCGACAAGTTCGAGCACCCGGTGATCCTCTTCCCCAACCAATGGACGATGGATTACTTCACCGATAAAAACTCAGACCTCGTCCTCCACGAGCAACCGATTGAGTTGGTGGAGTAAATGAAAGTTCATTTAGGTTGGCGGGAAATCAGGAATCAGTGAGACGGAGCCTCTCGCTAACATAAAACCTTGATTACAGGGAGGTAGAATTACGTAAGCCTCTCAGAAATTATTACCAATTTCGATATTCGAGGTTGCGAATGACTGCTCGAAAAATAGTTTTCAAAGCCATCTACCGATTGAGGTTTATGAAAGTTCATTCGAGCTAAGCCTAAATCCTAATCACCAATCCTAATCACTATTTGGCTCATGCTTCTTCGCGCATTGCCCAAGGCTGCCTGCGTAGCCGCTCTTGTTCTTTTAACTCAATTGACTGCCTCCGCGGCGACCGGACTGGTTTGGTCGAGAGTGGTCGATCCAAACAATTCGGAAACTGACTACGCTCGTGACATTGTTCAGTTGAACAATGGAGATGTTATCATCGGTGGAAGACAAGGTGGTGCGAGCAATGCTCATCAGTTTTTGATCATGCGCATCAGCGGATCCGACGGGTCAGTCGTCTGGACGCGAACGATCGACTACACCGGAGGACGGAGCGATAACGTAACGGATATCGTCGCCGACCCTGCGACAGGCGACACTTATTTCTGTGGCACAACTTCCATCCTAAATTCAGGCAACGGCTTCTACTACAACTGGTGGTATGTTAATAAGGTTAATGGCTCAGATGGCTCGGTTGGTTGGACCAGTAACTTCCTCCATGGAACTGGCACTGGAAATGCATCTCCTCAAGCGATTGCATTCGGGGAAAGTGACAGCGTTTCTTCTCTGCTGGTAATTGGTCAAAGCGGCAACGGCGGACGAATCGTTAAACTTAATTCCAGCGACGGGTCACAACAATGGGCGGTCACCGGAAATAATACCGGCATTGGCAATTTCTACCAAATCGAGGCGGATGCATCGGGCAATTTTTACGTGGGCGGAGAGGTCTCGAGCCAAGCTACCATCGCAAAATACAATGCCTCAGGAGCCCGGCAATGGAATCAAACCTATGCGCCGAATGGCGGTTCATTTAATCGCTGGAACTATTTGGATTACGATCCCGTGTCCGACGATGTCTACGTGAATGGACTCATCGCAGGCCCCACCTCCTCAGGTGGCAGCGCCAACGATATTGGTACCGCTCGCTACGACGGCGCTACCGGTAGCCAAGTCTGGGTGCGTCTGGTCAATGGAGCCAACGATGGCAACGACTCCGGACGAGGAGTGTTCGTCGATGCCAGTGGAGACGTTTACAGTTGGGGAAGCGTAAGAACCACATCATCTGCACCGACTGGCACGGATAGTTACTATCAACGTTTGAATGCCGCTACCGGCGCAATTCTCTGGTCTGGAACGTTAGCGGGAACGACTACAACATCAACCTCGGGAGATGAGCTAAACAACATTCAAGCAATTGGCTCCACGGTATATATTGCGGCAAAGCTTCGCAATGCCGCCCAAGATATTGTTGCATTTATCAGGCTCAACAAAAGCGACGGCAGCACCATCGAGCGCTACGATTGGAACGATCGGCCTGTTGTTCGCCCCATCGACACCAAAGGCATGGTGATTGCCTCAAACGGTGACTTTATAATCACGGGCGACAGCAACAATACATCTGGAGCAGGCGAAGTCGTTCGTATCGGCAATGTGGTCACCAACGCTGCGCCGACGGACATCGGATTAAGTCCAACGTCGATCAACCAGTCGGCCACGGGCACCAACGCGACAGTGGGCACGTTGTCCACCACGGACAGCGACAGTGGCGACAGCCACACCTACACACTGGTCAGTGGCACGGGCGACACGGACAACGGCTCGTTTAACATCAGCGGTTCAACCCTGCGCACCAACTCCGCGCTCTCACCCGGCAGCTACAACATCCGGGTGAACACCAACGACGGCACCGACGACTTTGCGAAGCAACTGAGCGTCACGGTGGTCGACGACGTGGCTCCCAACGCCCCG
>JANQKV010000038.1 GCA_028280945.1 Opitutaceae bacterium | reverse complement strand
GGCAGCGGTCTTCGGCGAAGGGGCAGCGGGGGTGGAAATGGCAGCCGG
Source organism: Opitutaceae bacterium (assembly GCA_028280945.1). Taxonomy (GTDB): domain Bacteria; phylum Verrucomicrobiota; class Verrucomicrobiia; order Opitutales; family Opitutaceae; genus Actomonas. Next base: position 3,609 of record JANQKV010000038.1, on the reverse strand, counting down.
TCGGCGGGTTGATCGGGTGCTTCCCCGCCGGCCAGCTCCACGATGGTGGGATAAAGGCTCATCAAATCAACGGGCACGTCGCTGCGTGCCCGGGCCGCGATGCCGGGCCCGGCCCAGACAAAGGGCGTGCGGTTGGCTTCCTCCCAGAGCAGGGCCTTTCGCCACTGCAGTTTTTCGCCCAAGTGCCAACCATGGTCGCCCAGCAGAACAACGATCGTATTGTCGGCGTGAGGGGAGGCATCCAGTGCATCGAGCAGCCGGCCAACCTCCATGTCGGCGTAGGTCATCGAGGCAAGGTAGGCGCGAATGGCTTTTTTCCATGAACCTTCCTGCAGGATTTTAAGGTGTTCCGCCTTGGGTTGGGCATGGGGGATGTCTTCGAGATCATCCGCCAAATAAGGGGGAAGTTGAATCAATGACTCATCGTAGAGCTCAAAATACTTGGCCGGAACGTTCCAAGGGAGATGCGGGCGAAAAATCCCACAGGCGATGAAGAAGGGTTGCCCGTCCGTCCGGGCTGCCAAGGCAGCAATGGCCGCGGAGACCGTGTGGTGATCCCGCTGGGCTTCGTCGCCGGTGGCCAATTCGGCGATGGGGAGGTCGCCGGCTTTATAGCGAAGGGTGCGATCACCCGGCCCAGCCGATGGATCGTCCGTACCATCATGGGATGGGTCGACGGATGCGTTGTGGCGCCGGTCCGACGGATAGTCATCCCACTCCTCGAGGTGAACTTGACGACTCGTATGAAAGAGTTTGCCGACCCCAAATGTGTAGTAACCTTGTTCGCCCAACCAAGCGGGCAGGGTATAGCCGGGGGGAATCGTGTCACGCCAGTCCTGGGAGTTACCGTAAATGCCGGTGGTCGACGGTCGCATGCCGCTGAGGAATGCCGCCCGGCTCGGGCAACAAACGGCCGACGCCGTGTAAGCCCGGGTAAATGTGATGCCGCGGTGGGCAAGCCGGTCGATGTTGGGGGTGATGGCCTGGTGATTGCGGTTCAGGTGATTGACCCAATGGTTGAGGTCATCGACCGCGATCAGCAGGAAGTTGGGCCGGGTGGGTTCATCCGCGGCGTGCAGTTGTGTCGGAGCGGGGAGTCCGCCGCAGGCCGCCAAAATTCCGAAGGCAAGGAGTCGCTTCACGGGATGGGACATCAATTCGAAGTGGGGGAAGAGGTGGGGAACAGGTGACCGTAAATAGTTCCGCCGCCGGGGCAGAGCGTTGGCCCGAGGACCGTCAAGTTACGCCCGGGCCATCTCATCCAAAACGCGGCGCCCGCCGAGACGAGCGCCGCGAATTAATGAAACCAAGGCTATCGATTTCAGTTCGAGGCTTCGGTCCGGGTTTGCGGAGAACTCGCGGCCGGACGCTGCCGGTCTGTCTGATCTCCCCGGGAAGCAGCGGCTCGAGTTCTCGCGGGTGCGGCGTAACGTGCCGCATTCGAACGGAGGTCGGGGGAGATCATTCGGGTTAGGGCGGAGAGGGTATGGGGGATGAGTCGAAAGCGGGATTGATCCTGTCCGGGGGCGGTCGATCTCTCAATGGGTCGAAAATATGACAGTCACATTTTCTGGGTGAACCAACGGGTTGGTTTCTTGGTAAACGACGGTTGGTCAGCCGTTCCCGCCCTGACCGTAGTAGGCGTCCGGACCGTGCTTCCGCTTGAAGTGCTTCTGGAGAAGTTCGGCCTCGATGGGGGGAAGTTGCGGCTCCAGCTGCAACGAAAGCAGGGCCATGTGGGCGATGCACTCGGTGGCGACAGCGACTTCAACGGCCTTGGCGGCATCCTTGCCCCAAGTAAACGGAGCATGGCGATTTACGAGCACGGCCGGGTAGTCGGCGGGGTCAAGATCAGCGAATTTCTCCACGATGACATTGCCGGTCTCCCATTCGTAAGCGCCGCCGCCGATTTCCTCGGGTGTCATTTTACGCGTTACCGGAATGTCGCCGTAGAAGTAGTCGGCGTGAGTGGTGCCGAAGATGGGGATGGCCCGGCCCGCCTGGGCAAACGAAGTCGCATGGGTGGAATGTGTATGCACGACACCTCCAATTGATTCAAAGGCGATGAACAGCCGGCGATGGGTGGGCGTATCGGAGGACGGGCGCAGGTCGCCCTCGACCTGATTCCCATCCAGATCGAGCAACACCATCATTTCGGGCGTGAGTTCGTTGTAGTCGACGCCGGAAGGCTTGATGGCGAAAATGCCTTGGTCGCGGTCGATGGCGGAGGCGTTGCCAAAGGTCAGATTAATGAGACCCTGTTGGGGAAGGGCGATGTTGGCTTCGTAAGCCTCGCGTTTGAGTTCGGTCAGCATAGGGTGCAGTAGCCAGTGGTGAGGAGCGAGGAGTGAGTAGACCAGCAGGACGGGTGAGCAAAGCCAAGACCGGGCATTGTCATACTCGCTACCCGCTACTGAATTTAGGCGCGGAAGCCTTGGTGGAGGTGGTAGTAGACCTCGTTGTTGCGCAGGGTCTGCTTGAAGTCGGCGAGTCGAGTGTCCGCGTCGATGGTGACGAGTTCGATGTTTGCGATGGTGGCAAAGTCTTCGAGCATCTCGGTCGTTACCGCATAGCTGTAACCCGTGTGATGGGCGCCGCCGGCCAAGATCCACGCCTGACAAGCGGTCTTGAAGTCGGGCTGGCATTCCCACACGGCCCGCGCGACGGGGAGCTTGGGCAGCTTGGGGTGCTGGACGGCTTTGACCTCATTGACGAGCAGGCGGAAGCGGTTGCCGAGGTCGATCAGGGAGGCGTTGAGGGCGTTGCCGGTCGGGGCGTTGAACACGAGGCGAACGGGGTCTTCCTTGCCGCCGATCCCGAGCGGATGAATTTCGCAGGACGGTTTCGCAGCCGCGATGGCCGGATCGATCTCAAGCATGTGTGAGCCGAGCACCTGGTGACCTTTGGGTGAAAGGTGGTAGGTGTAGTCCTCCATGAATGAGGTGCCACCCTTCAAACCGTAGTCCATGGACTTCATCGCGCGAACCAGGGCAGCGGTCTTCCAGTCGCCTTCGGCCCCGAAACCGTAGCCATCGGCCATGAGGCGCTGGGTGGCGATGCCGGGGAGCTGCTTGAGTCCATGCAGGTCCTCGAAGGTATCGGTGTAGCCCTTGAAGCCGCCCGCTTCGAGAAAGGCGCGCAGGCCGAGTTCCTGTTTGGCGGCGTAACGCAGGGATTCGTGGCGCTTGCCGCCCTTTTTCAGAGCGGGAGCAACCTTGTAGGCTTTTTCATAGTCGGCGCAGAGGGCTGAAACCGCGGAGGATTTAACCTTGTTGATCACGGCCACCAAATCACCGACGCCGTGGGTGTTGATGGAGATGCCGAATTGCATTTCAGCCGAAACCTTGTCGCCCTCGGTGACCGCAACCTGGCGCATGTTGTCCCCGAAGCGGACAAACTTGGCGCCTTGCAAATCGGACCAGCCCCGCACGGCACGCATCCAGGCGCCAATGCGTTGTTGCACCTCGGCATCGGTCCAGTGGCCGACCACCACTTTGCGGTTCAATCGCATCCGGGTATGGATGAACCCGGCCTCGCGATCGCCGTGGGCGGCCTGGTTGAGATTCATGAAGTCCATGTCGATGGACGCCCACGGAAGGTCACGGTTGA
>JANQKV010000030.1 GCA_028280945.1 Opitutaceae bacterium | reverse complement strand
CGGTAAGCCCGTCCTGCTCGAAGAATTTTTCCATGAGCGCATTGTCGGACTCGGCAACATACTCGATCAGTTGCCGGTGCAGCTCCTTGACCCGGTCGGCATCGGCACCTTCCGCCGGACTCTCGACATAGGTACCGGTGCCATCGGTCTGATAGGTGACGATTTCACTGCGCATGACATCAAGCACCCGATGAAAACCGGGGCCTTCATCCAACGGCAGAGTGAGGGGGAAGACATTCGTGCCAAAATGATCCCGAGCCTGCTCCAGCACCTCGTCGAAGGAGACATTGGGCTTATCCAGTCCGGTCACTACCAACGTCTTCGGCAGGTGGTAGTCACTCGCAGCGCGCCACAGCAAATCCGTGCCAGCGGAAACGCCCTGGCTCGCGTTGACGACAACGATCGCCGAGTCCCCGACCCGTAAACCCGAAAGCGCCTCGCTGCGGAAGTCCTGGTAACCGGGGGTATCGAGGAGATTGAGTTTCGCGCCCGCCCACTCCGCGGCCAGCAAAGTCGCATGGACGGAGATTCCGTGATCCCGCTCACTCGGGTGGAAATCCGATGCCGTTGAGCCGGCCTCAATGGTGCCCATGCGCCCAAGTTGCTTTGCGCAAACCAACATGGCTTCCGCAAGCACTGTCTTGCCGGAGGTGGCATGACCGACGATTGAAAGATTACGGATTTGAGGGGCGGAATAGTCGGTCATAATGGTTCCTTTGGAGGTTAACTTCAGGCGCCAGCCGGTCCTCGGCTTGTTACAGTTAAAGCCCCGTCAACGTGGGACTTGGCGCACAACGATGCAACAGCAGGCGACAACCTCGGCGGGCAGCTGCGGTCACGGGGTTTCATGTCCAAAGTTCAACGATGCACCCACCCCGCGCCAATGCAGAATCTTGGTCTTTCCAAGCGGTGCACATCCATTGCCAAAAGATGCGCGCCTGCGAATGGACTTCTCATCGCTTGGATTAGTTCACAGGCTCCGCCTGCTGTGTGTCCCCCCCCGCCCTGTCATCTCTTCTCGCGCGTTCATCCCGCGCTCGCGATCGCATTTTTGCTCTTCGCGGGCTCTCAACTCTCCGCTGCCGTTCGTCCGAATATCCTGTGGCTGACCAGCGAAGACCACGGTCCCCACATGGGCGCATACGGAGACACGTTTGCCACCACACCCCATGTCGATGCCTTGGCCGAGAAGGGGCTCACCTACACCCGGGCATGGTCCAACGCGCCGGTTTGTGCACCGGCGCGCACCACCATCATTAGCGGGTTGTATCCCAGCTCAACCGGCGCCCACCACATGCGCAGCTGGGTTCACGCTCCCGCCGGCAAAGCCGCCTATCCCACCTGGCTGCGCGAGGCGGGCTACTACTGCACCAACAATCACAAAGAGGATTACAACGTGGACCTGGGCGCCGACCTGTGGGACGAATCCTCCAGCGAAGCGCACTGGCAGAATCGCCCCGACGGCCAGCCCTTTTTCGCAATCTTCAACTCGACCGTAAGCCATGAGTCGCAGGTTCGCAGACGACCGCATGCGGCGCAGCACAATCCCGCGCAGGTAACCCTGCCTCCTTATTGGCCGGACGATCCGGCAGTGCGGCAGGACTGGGCCCAATACTACGACGTCGTTTCCCAAGCGGATGCGGCCGCCGGCAAGCGACTGGCGGAGTTGGCTGCTGCCGGTCTCGAGGACGAAACCATTGTTTTTTACTACGCGGATCACGGTTCGGGATTGCCGAGCCACAAACGCAATCCCAACAACCGCGGCCTTCACGTCCCTCTGGTCGTCTACATTCCCGAAAAATTTGCCCACCTGAGACCCGCCGACTACACGCCGGGTGGAACATCCGACCGCCTGGTGAGCTTCATCGACCTTGCCCCCACCCTGTTGAGCTTGGTGGGGGTCGAACCACCCACGTGGATGCAGGGGAACGCCTTTCTGGGAAAGCACATCTCCGATCCTCCCGACTACATGTTCGGTTTCCGCGCGCGAATGGATGAGCGGTCCGACAATGCCCGATCAGTCACCGACGGACGCTACGTTTATGTCCGAAATTTCCGGCCGGAACTCCCCGCCGGACAACACGTCGAATACCAGTTCGAAACGAATACCACCCGGGTTTGGTATCAACATTTCAAGGACGGCAAAGCGACCCCGGCGCAGGCGTCGTTCTGGCTGCCGACTCCGGCCGAGGAACTCTACGACCTGGTCGCTGATCCCCATGAAGTGAACAACCTCGTGATCGACCCTGCCCATCGCGCCGTCAAAGATCGTCTCGCCTCCGCGCTGTTTGATCACCTGGAGGCCACCCGGGACCTGGCCTTTGTGCCGGAAGCCGAAATGCATCGCCTCGCGGGAAACCAATCGCCCTTCGATTGGGCGCGGGAGCCGGGCAATTACGATTATCCGGCCGTCGCGCGATGGGCGGACCTGATGACCCGTGATACCGAGGTCGACGAGGAACGACTGCGCGCCGCCCTGGCCTCCGAAGACTCCCTGATTCGTTACTGGACACTGTTGGGGCTAAAACTCCGCGGCCCGGGAATTGCCGTGCCGTTGTTGCCCGAAATCCGGGAACGCTTGGCCGACCCCGCTCCCGATGTCGCCATCCTCTCCGCGGACCTCATGGCCCGTTTCGGCAATCGGGTCGATCGGACCTCGGCCCTGAAATACCTGCGGTCCCGCGTGGCTCCCGATGCTCCTCACTATGAAATGATGGCCGCACTTACCGTGATCAACAATCTCGGCCAGACCGCTGATTTCATCCTTCCCGCCTTACGCGAATTTGAGGGCCAAAACATCGATCTCATTTCAGGGCGAATGCGCCACGATGTCCGCAAACTCCTGAACCATACCCTCAGAACCGTCCCCAACCAAATTCACCCATGAACCGCCGAACGTTTTTGCAACAAGCCGCCGCCGCATCCTTCGCGGTGGGAATCTCTCCTCACCTGGCCAAAGCGGCCACCGCCTCTTCGCCGCTCGACGGAGTGCACATCTTCTCCAAGCACCTGCAATTCCTGGACTACTCTGAGATGGCCGCAGCGGCGAAGAAGATGGGATTCGACGGCGTGGACCTGACCGTGCGTCCGCGAGGACACGTCGAACCGGCCAACGCCAAGCGGGATCTGCCCCGTGCCGCGGCCGCACTTCGCGATGCCGGTTTGCCTCCGGTGATGTGCGTGACGGCTTTCAGCGACCCCGATGATCCACTGTTTGAAAGCACCTTGGATGTGATCGCCGAGTCCGGTTTCTCCTATCTCCGCATGGGATGGTTTCGCTTCGCGGACTCACCCCACCCGGCCGCACAGTTGGAAAAACTGCAAATGACTGCCCGGCGTCTGGCCAAGGCCCTGGCGGACCGTGGGTTGAGCGGCGGCATGCAAAACCACGCTGGTGAACGCTACGTCGGGGCCTCCGCGTGGGAGTATTGGCAAATCCTCGACGGCATCGACAACTCGGTGTTGGGGCTCCAGTTCGACATCCGCCATGCGACGGCAGAACGGGGCTCGTCGTGGCGCCGGGAAGTGGATGTTGCCGCCCCCAATATCACGTCGATCAATTTCAAGGATTTTTACTGGGAGAAGCCTGCCCCGGATGCGCGTCCCCGGATTGTGAATACGCCGCTGGGCGAAGGCTGGGTGGACTGGCCCCGCTTCATGGGGTTGCTCCGAGAGCACGGCGTCCACGCTCCGGCCAGCCTGCACTGCGAATATGAGATGGGCGGCGCCGAAAAAGGGCGGCCCAATCCGACCCTGCCTCACGCCGAAATATTTCGGCGCATCAAGCGGGACCTCGACCTGATCCGCGCACTCGAAGGAGCACAGGGCTGACCACGCTGGTTCAACGCGTGGTGAACGTCACCCGGCCAAGTTCACCGAAATCGGCGACGTAGCGCCCTCGCTCGGCTCGCACAACCTTGCCGAGAGCTCCGGTGATCAACAGGTCGTTGCGTTTCACTTCGTAGCCTTCCTGGAGTCGATTCCGGACGAGCCACATCAAGGCCTCCCAAGGATCACCCAACGCATCGCTGCCGACCCCTTCCGAGACGACCTCATCGTCGCGGGTCAAGGTTGCCTCCACGGCAGCCAAATCAAGATTCTCAAACGGCTTCGGGCGGCCCTTGATGACAGTCGCGGCAGCGACATTGCTCGCAATCACATCGAGGACACCGATCCGATCATCCGGTTCAAACAGGATATTGGGAAGCTCCACGATGGGATAAACCTGTCGCACCTTCGACTTGAGGTCTTCCAGGTCCCTCGGCGCGGATCGAATGGAGAGCTTGAGTTCAAACCCGATCTCCATCTCCACCACCATTCCCCGATAACGACGCTGGGAGACAAACGTAGCGGTGTTTTTGACATGAGACTTTAACAGTGTCCCGGCAACGGGTTCAAAGGCGTCAAACCGGGCCTGGGCCGAATTCGAAGTGAGACCCGCCTTGTGGCCCACGATTTCATCTCCCTCGTCCACCAATCGTTCCACCACCGCTTTTTGCACCTGGTAAGCCTGTCGCTCAGTGGCGTTGTAAGCCTGGTCGGCCAGGGCCGGGAAAGCCTGTCGGCGCTCAATGGCCTTGAGAATGCCCGCAGCCCACTCCTCGGTGGACTGAGAGAATCCCAAGTGAGGACCGAAAGTGAACGTTGCGAGAAGGAGGAGCCGGGAGACAGTCTTCATAGTGGGGTAAAGGCGTTGGGACATAAAAATGTATAAGCCGACTGGGCTGGAAATCAAAACAAGCGGGCTATTCTTAACCTCGCCGGCGGTGCTGCTGCCAAGGTGCATCGATGCCCGCCCGGTCTGATCAGCGGGACGTTTGAAATTCGGGTAACAAAGATCGACTGGCGTTGACGACGGGGTTCGCACCACACAGCGTCGTTTCGTTCCGTCAAGCAGTCAGGACGCTCGACCGCCTCGCCGCCGCTGACCGAACCGGACTTCAAGGTTCGTCCGAAGCCAATCACGCAGAACCCGCTTCAGCAACCCCGCTTAAAACCCCGTCATGATCGACATCCATCCCGCTTCTGAGAACGAAACCATCATATTCCACGCCACTGGTATTTTGAGTGCCGCTGACTACGAGACCCGATTCCAACCCCAGGTTGAAAGGCTCATCGAAGAGCACGGTCGCGTAAATCTGGTGATGTATCTGGATGAGCATTTTGAAGGCTGGGATCTCACCGCAATGTGGGACGATGCCCGATTTGGCATGAAACACCGCCACGACATCAAGCGCTTGGCCATGGTTGGTGCCCAATCCTGGTTCAAATGGGCATATGCGGTGGGAGCCAAGTTCATGGACGGACGTTTCCAGACCTTCGATCACGACGATCTCATTGGTGCCATCGCCTGGGCCAAAGCCCCGCTGCCGAGCGAAGAAGAAAGCGAAACCGCCGCCAGCATCTGATCGGGCGATCCCGGCCACTTTTGGGGCGGCTTCGACACGGTTCGGAGCCGCTTCACTTTTTTTGCACGAGCACCATCGCTCCCACCACGATTACACCGCCCAACACCATTGCCGGGGTAAGTCGCTCCCCCTCCAGCAGGATCAACGACTCAAAAACTCCACAGACGGGAATGAGAAAGCGCTGGGTCGCGAGGCGATGGGCCGGCATCAGCGTGGAAAGATGATTCCAGAGGGCGAAGGCCGCCGCGGAGACGAACGCCAACCAGGCCGTGCAAGTCCAGACGAAGCCATCAAAATAAGCCAAGTCTCCCCGGGTGATCGCCCCGGTTCCCAGCGCCAAAAACACCAATCCGCCCAGAGCCAGCGAAAACCCGGTCGCCGCCCGTGCCCCCATGGTGTGCTTCACTCGCTGAAAACACAGCAGTCCCACCGCACCGAACAAGTTGGCCCCAAGGATCAAAATCGCCCCCAGACGCGGACTGCCCTCGGTAACACCGGGCGAATATACCGCCAGAGTGACTCCGATCGCCCCTAACCCCAGCACCCACCATTGCCGGGAGTGCAAGGGAGGACTGTAGCCAAACCGGGGAGCCAACAGCACCCACCAAAAGCTGCCGCTGGCAACGAGCAGTGAAGCCAGGGCTGCACTGGAAAGTTCGAGCCCGAGGTAAAACAATACATACTGCCCCACGGTTTGCGTGGCCGCCATGGCCAGGATCAGATGAAGCGGAGTGGCGCGCCACCCCCGGCCTGGTGCCCGCGCCAACATCAGCAAAACCGCGCCCGCCGCCGAAAAGCGCACGCCGGCAAATAACGATCTCAGCTCAAAATCCACCTCCACCCCACGGGGAGCCCAATGGGCATAAACCATCTTGATAAACGGAAAGGCCGATCCCCAAAGCACCGCACAAATCACCACGCCCAGCCAAAGGGGGACCCCGGGGCGGAGCGATGATGAAGAGGAATGATCGGATGCCGGCACCACTCCGACAACGCCGACGACTCGTCCATCGCGCCAGACAATTTGGCCCACCACCTTCACCTTGCCCCGGTCCGTTCTCGCCATCGCCGGGACTCCTTCTTTGATAAAAAACATGCCTTCATTCGACGCCCGCCGTAGGCTCGTTCCACTTTCCACCTTCATTGCAATCTGCCTGCTCGTCACCCGATTGATGGGCTCGCCCAACGTCATAGTGATTCTGGCCGACGACCAGGGCTGGGGCGACCTGAGCATCCACGGCCATCCCTCCATCCAGACTCCCCATTTGGATCAGCTGGCGCGGGACGGGGCGCGGTTTGAACGATTTTATGTGCAACCGGTCTGCGCTCCGACCCGGGCCGAGTTCCTTACCGGTCGGTATCATCTGCGTAGCGGGGTGCGCGGGGTAAGCCGCGGTCGGGAACGGATGTCATTGCAGGAAGAAACCATCGCCGAGGTGTTTCGTCGCGCCGGTTATGCCACCGGGTGTTTCGGCAAATGGCATAGCGGCACGCAGTATCCCTACCATCCGAACGGGCGCGGCTTTGATGAGTTCTACGGGTTCACCTCCGGCCACTGGGGAAACTACTTCGATGCCATGATGGACCACAATGGAGACGTGGTGCAGGGCCGCGGTTACATTACCGACGACGTCACCCATCGGGCGTTGGAGTTTGCCCAAGCCAATGTCGCCGAAGGCACGCCCTTCTTCATTCACCTCGCGTTGCCCACACCTCACTCCCCCATGCAGGTGCCCGACGCATACTGGGACACCTGGGATGCTCGAGCCGTACCGGCAGACCACCGCTTCGCCGACCAGGAAGACCGGGCCCACACGCGAGCGGCCCTGGCCATGGTTGAAAATATCGACGCCAACATCGGACGCCTGTTGGAGGGACTCGCAGAGGCCGGGGCGGAAGACGATACCATCGTCATGTATTTTTCCGACAATGGCCCCAATGGCCGACGCTGGAACGGCGATTTCAAAGGGGTCAAAGGCCACACCGACGAGGGCGGTGTGCGGTCCGCCCTCTTTGTGCGTTGGCCCGCCCAGATTCCCGCCGCCCAGGTAATGCGCCATCCGGCTGGAGCAATCGACTTGCTCCCCACTTTGATGGAGTTGGCCGGCCTCAGCCACGTTCCTGCCCGCCCTTTGGACGGTGTGAGCCTGGCTCCGGCGCTACGCCAGATGGAGCCTGAAACCGCCAACCGCTGGATATTCTCGCATTGGAACAATCGGGTAAGCGTGCGCGGCGAACGCTGGATGATGGACCACGAGGAACGCTTGTTTGATCTGGCGACTGACCCGGGGCAGCTGCGTGACGCTTCCGACGATTTTCCGGAAATCGCGGCCGAGCTGCGCCAGCGCCGCTCGGAGTGGATCGCAGAGATGCCGGACGAAACCACCATGCCCGCGCCGGCATTCACCATCGGGCACGCCGAGGCCAGATTTTCCCTGCTGCCGGCTCGTGATGCGACCCTGCACGGGGAGTTGGAACGATCCAACCGATTCCCGAACGACTCCTATGTGCGCAACTGGCGGCGTCCCGAGGATCGTCTCAGCTGGGAGGTCGATGTGCTGGCGGCGGGCCGCTTTGCCGCCACGGTTTACTACACGTGCGCCGCGGCTGACGTGGGGGCCACGCTGCAACTCGACTGCGGTGCAGCAACCGTGCGCCAGACGGTTGGCCCCGCCTGGGATCCTCCTGAACTCGGTGCTGAAAACGACCGCGTTCCGCGCCAGGAGTCATATGTCAAACAGTTCAAACCCCTAAAACTCGGCGAGGTCGAACTGGCCGCGGGCCCCGCCATCCTCAGTCTGCATTGTCCCGACATTCCGGGAAAAACCGCCTTGGAATTCCGCCTGCTGCAGCTGGAACGCGTGGATTAAGCGTAAGTTAATTTACAATCCGGGCCGTTGACGCCTCCTCCATTGGCCTGTGCCATGACTGCTGCATGAGCGACTCGACCTCACTGGATGCCTCGCCTTTCCAGAGGGTGGCGGCCACCGCGATCAATCTCGGTATTGTGCTGGGGTTGGCCTTCGTCTCGGAGCGGATTGCCGCCGCCAGTGGAGCGCCTGAATCCGCCGCCCGTGCAGCAATCGCAATGAAAGCGCTGTTTGGACTTTGCACCCTGTTTTGGCTGGGCTGCGGTCACGCCCGCACCAGCCCCGGACTGTTCCTGATGAAACTTCGTGTCGTGCAGGCCCCGGAGTCGACCGACCGTATCACGCTGCTGACCGCGCTGGTTCGACCGTTGCCCTACTTCGTTTTCGGAATCGTGGTGGTTTATCCGGTGGAGCTCATTCCCCGCTCCATTGCTCCCGTCCAGTTTCTGCTGGTGTTGGTCAGCGCCCTCCTGTTGGCGGCCAATTCGACACCGCTTTGGTCCGGTCCCAATCGTCGCAGCCTGCTCGATCGCTGGTTAAAAACCCGGGTGGTGAAACGCTGAATCCCAATGAACCAGAATTCCCCAGTTCCCGTGGCCCAACCTGCCGTCTTTTGGATTATTTGGGCAACGCTCCTTGTCGGGGTTTTTGTTATCGGCGGGATTTTTGGGGACCGTGAGCCGGCGGGAGGTGTGCCCTGGATCATCGCTCTGGGGCCTTTGGTGGCAGGGTTGTTGGTCCGGTTCTTTTTGATCCCCCGGATTCCGACCCGCGGGAAAGTCTTCCCCGTGTTTATCATGGGACTCGCGTTGTGCGAAAGCTGCGGCGTGCTGGGCGTATTTCTTGCCAGCGAACAGCGGGAGACCCTCCTGCTGCTCAGCTTGTTGGGCATCGTTACCTACATGCCGACGTTCGTACGCAAGCTCCCAGCCTAGGTCACGACCATGTTGGTGAGCGTGCCTATTGCTTCGTGTGAGATGTGCACCTGGTCCCCCAGCCGCAAGGTAAACTCATCGGGAGGAACAATCCCGGTGCCCGTCATCAGGTAGGCACCGAAAGGAAAGACATTTTCGCGATACAGCCAATCGGCCAGCGATTCCAACGGGCGTTTGATTTGATCGAGGGTGATCGCGCCGGCGAAAACCTCGTCGCCTCTTCGCTTGATCTGCATCGACAACGTGCTGGTCGGATCGAGCGGGGTGTCGGTCACCACCAGACAAGGCCCAAGCGCGGCCGACCGATCATAGCATTTGGCCTGCGGCAGATAGAGGGGGTTTTCTCCCTCGATATCCCGTGAGCTCATGTCGTTGCCCAAGGTATAGCCAAAAATTTTCCCGCGAGCGTTGATGGCCAGGGTGAGCTCCGGCTCCGGCACGTTCCATTGGGAATCGGACCGAATCCGCACTCCACCCCCGGGAGGAGCAACGCGGTGCGGCGTGGCTTTGAGAAACAACTCCGGGCGATCGGCTTCATAAACCCGGTCATAAAAATCGCCTCCTCCGGCATCCTTGGCTTCCTCCATTCGCGCCGTGCGACTGCGCAGGTAGGTGACCCCCGCGGCCCACACCTCCTGGCTTTGCACCAGCGGCCACGGCGCCCCCGGCGCATCAGTGGCATGACCTTGGCTGATCGCCGTTTCGATCGCGACCCGCTGATTCCGAGCACTGAACAACAAATCCAAAGTGAAGTCGGGATTCGTCTGGGTGAATTGCTCCTCATGTTCGATTACGATGCAGGACGCGGAAGGATACAACTTGAAGGAAGGAACCATCCCGCAAAAACAAAGGGATCCAATCCTGCCTTTCACCTAAAAAATCCGCCGATGAACCAGCAGCCTTTGGTTTCAATCAGGTCCGCCTCGCCAAAATTTCGTAAGTCACCAGGAAAACCCGAGACCGTGGCACCGGCAGGTGTATTTGTTGCAGTTTATGCTCTAGCGGCGGGCCAAAACCTGCCGATAGAGCGCCTCATATTGAGGCACGATCATGCCGGGACAGAACAGCTCCAAGGCGCGCTTCCGGGCGGCCTCGCCCAGTCGCATCCGCAGGGCATCATCCTGCAGCAAGCGCTCAATCCCCAAGGCTACGGCTTCGCTGTTGCCAGCCGGGACGAGTAACGCGGACTGATTGTCCTGCACAACTTCCGGAATGCCCCCCACCTGGGTCGATACACTCGGGCAACCAAAACTCGCGAGTTCAAGAATGCTCAGGCAGAAACTCTCCGAATCCGACGTAAACAACCCCAGATCGGCCGCCTGCAGGTAGTCCTCGATGACGGCAACCGATTCCCGCACCACCAGCGAATCGGACAGATTCAATGAGCTCACCAAACCTTGATACGGAGTGAAGGTGCCACCCGCGAGGACCAGCACTTTAAAGCGTTCGCGGTTTTCCAACTGGGCCAGCGCGTTCAGCAGCACGTCGATCCGTTTGATCGGCCGCAGATTTGAAAGATGCAGGATCAACTTCTGGTCTTCCCGGACTCCGAGTTCCTGGCGGACCGCCTCCCGGCCTCTGGGCGCCGGCCGAGGGTCGAAAAAATTGTGCACAACCGAAATATCCTTCGCGACCCCCAGCAGCCGATGCGTCTCCTGTCGCAGGAATTCGGATACGGCGGTGATTGCATCGGAGGCTTCCAGGGCGAAGCGAATGGCCGGTGCATAACCGGGGTCGCGACCCAGCAGAGTGGTGTCCGTGCCATGCAGGGTGGTGATCACCACGGGACGATGCCCTGAGGGCAACATCTCCCGCGCCAGGATTGCCGCCGTCGCATGCGGCACCGCGTAGTGGGCGTGGATCACGTCCAGCTCAAACGACTGCGCCACCTCCGCAAGTTTCACCGACAATGGCAGCGTATAGTCCGGGTATTTGAACAACTCATAGCTGTTGATCTCCACCGGATGGAAATACATCCGCTCCTGGCTTGGATTGAGCCGGAAGGGCCTCTCGTAACTGATGAAGTGAATCTCATGCCCACGGGCCGCCAATTCATCCCCCAAGCCGGAAGCCAGAATCCCACTGCCTCCCACGGAGGGGTAGCACACGATGCCTATCCGCAGGGGCTTCTCGGTGTCCATGGCTCAGAAATGACGGCTGCTGCCATCGATCCGGCCAAGGTCGGCAACCACCAAGGGATCGTTGGGAAAAAGCTCCAGGGCATGCGCAACCCCGGCACGTTGGCCGATCAAACGAGCTCGAGCGACTTGGTAGTCCACGTAGTTCCGGGTGCCCATTTGGGACGCGTGCGCCTGCATCACCTCCTGCCACCGGGCCACAACGTCATCACTCAACGGATAGATGATGGGCTGGCGATCCCGGGGAGCAGCGTCCGCCCCGATCGGGTAATAAAAAAGCCGGTCGATCGCGTGGCGGGGAAAGTCCTTCAATTCGGCCAATCCGCCGTAGCGCGCCAACCGGGTCGCATCACGGGTCATCCGCCCAATTGCAGCATGATCCGGGTGCTGGTTTTCCTCCACGGTCGGGGCAAACACGATGGAGGGGCGGAGGCGCCGAATGACCGCGGCGATCTTCCGGGCACCCGCCCGCGTATTCTCGATATTGGCATCACCGCCCAGTTCAATGAACTCCAGTGAACCGCCCATCAGCGCAGCTGCCGCCCGGGCCTCCTCTTCGCGTTGCTCCGGGGTGCCGTTGGTGCCGGATTCCCCCCGCGATCCCAACACAAAATGCACCGGACGCCCCTGCAGGGCTTCCGCGATGACGACCCCACCGGCGCCAAATTCGATGTCATCGGGGTGTGCTCCAATCGCCAGGAGCGGTGCAAGGTTTTCAGAGGGGCTGGGTGAAGGCTTCATGGGCACGGTCAATGGAGTCGCGAGGCACAAAGGTTATGTCCGGGGCTTCGATCACGTTCAAGTAGGCTTGTTCGCCAGCTCCGGCGATGTAGTGGGTGCAGCCGATGACCGACTGCATCCACCGCAGTCTGGTATCACGCGTCGGACTCACATGCTCCGGTCCAAATTCACATGGTGGCAGCATTTCCCATACATCACCGCCGCGATGCAGTCCCAAGCCGGTTGCATGTTTGCGCGCCCGCACCGTTTCGTTCCGCCAAAACACATCCACAAAAAAATCGTCCACGGCGCACGCGGCCCGGCGCACCGCCGGGTCACTGGAACGCACGACCCGCACCCCGCGGAGAAGGCCCAAGGCATCGTAAACCTCCAGGCAAAAATCAGCCACATTGTCCGCGCGCGCCGACTTGAATGCCGCGATCGCCGCCTCATCCACCCAGGCACCCAGCTGCCGCGCCATGTCGGCTGGCCAGTCCGGCAGAACCCGCTTACAATAAAGCGGACTGAACTTTCGCTGGAGCTTGTTCGCGAAGGTAAAGTTCAGGGTTCGCGTTTCGGACGATTCATCCTCCCGCAGCAGTGTCTGGGTCTCGCGAGGATCGTGGTCAGCATCGTGATAGAAAAACACAATTTCTCCACCCATCTCCCGCTGCAGGCGACGGGCCGTGAGTATTTTTGAAACCAAAAACCGTCGCGGAAAAAAACCGCAGGGCTGTTGGCCGAAGGCGATGATGGGCGTAGAGCTCATGCCTTCGCCAGCGAAGGTTGACCCGGGCGCATCAGTTGGATGATCAAAGCCAGACCCATGGTGAGCGCACACCCAATGAAGTTATACCAAAGGTAACTGATCTCGAGCTGGAAGAAGAGGATGATGACCAGGGTTTGCGACAATATCGCCGCCCAAAAGACCGCGGTGCCCCTCACCCACTTTACGAAAAACGCGATCAGAAATACGCCCAAAACAACGCCATAGAAAATCGAACCTAGGATGTTCACCGCCTGGATGAGATTCTCCACCAGATTGGCAAAGAGCGCGAAGCAGATGGCCACTGCGCCCCACAGGGCGGTGAAGAATTTCGACGCCTTGAGACTGTGGGCATCGTCGGCGGCCGGTTTCCAGACATGCCGGTAAAGGTCGACCGTGGTGGTGGAACCCAAGGCATTGAGTTCCGAAGCCGTCGATGAAAGTGCCGCGCAGAAAATCACTGCGATCAACAGTCCGACCAAACCCTGGGGCAGATAATCGAGAATAAAGGTGATGAAGACATAATCAGCATCACTTGCCTTGAGGTTGGCGTCCGCCTTCAACAACGCTGCCTGAGCCTCCGTCCTGACGTTTTGGGACTGGGCCTCGAGATCCGTGACGGTTGTTCGAGCGGCGGCCTCGCCCACCGCATCACCGGCCTGGCGGGCCGCCAGGAAGCGCTCGATGGCCGCAGCCTTTTCTTGTTGGACGGCGTCAAACCGTTCCTCGATTTCAGTGAAAGCCGCGGCGTGTTCCCCGGTCTTCTGGGATTCCCAAAGTGCTTCGTTGAAGAAAACCGGCTGCTTCTCGAATTGGTAAAAGACAAAGACCAAAACCCCCAGCAGCAGGATGAAAAACTGCATGGGAATTTTGAGCACGGCATTAAACATCAGCCCCATCCGGCTTTCGCGCAGGGACCGTCCCGTCAGGTAGCGCTGCACCTGCGATTGGTCGGTGCCAAAATAGGACAGGGAGAGGAAAAGGCCGCCAAAAATGCCGGACCAAACCGTGTAGCGTTCGTTGATGTCGAAATTCCACTCAACGGCATTGAGTTTGCCCATCACCCCTGCGACCGCGAGGGCTCCGTCGGGAGAGACATGATCGGGCATTTTGACCAGCACGATGATAAACGCCAGGGTCATGCCGACGAGAATCACGCCCATCTGGTAGCGTTGGGTCAGGCTGACCGCCTCGCTGCCGCCGGAAACAGTGTAGATGACCACCAGGATGCCCGTTCCCAAAATGGTGAGATCGAGCGGCCAGTTCAGCACAGAAGAGACAATGATGGCCGGCGCGTAAATCGTGATGCCTGCCGCCAGACCACGCTGCAGCAAAAACAACGCGGCTCCCAGCAATCGGGTTTTCCCATCGAAGCGTTTACCGAGGTATTCGTAGGCCGTGTAGACCTTGAGACGCCGGTAAATCGGCAGAAAAACACCGGCGACGATGATAAGCGCCAAGGGCAGCCCGAAGTAGTTTTGCACGAACCCGAGGCCACTCTGGAAGCCCTGCCCGGGGGTGGAGAGAAACGTGATCGCGCTGGCTTGGGTCGCCATCACGGACAGACCGATCGTGCCCCAGCCGATGCGTTGGTCGCCCTTGAGATAGGTATCGAACCCGCCAATTTTGCGTGTCGCCAACACCCCGTAGGTGGCAATGCCCAGGATCGTGCCGAAAAGCACAAAGTAATCGAGCGCCGTCATCCGTAATAGACCTCGAAGCCCCACATCGCCAAAACGACGATCACAAAAACCACCAGCACAGCGCGATACACCGCGCTCCAAGAGGACAACCACGCCAGGCCTGTCCGGGCTTCATCCTCGGTGTCCGGGACGGGTTGCGGAGAATCACTCATTCGGTCGAATCGGTTGAACAGGGAGGTTACCGGAGACGCGCGATGAGCGCATCGTTCATTACCTTGTAACCGCTCCCCGGTCCTTCGCGCGAGACTGCGTGGGTGGTGGAGGCTTCGGCCGCGGAGATGGCGATGTCCTCGTTGCCCAGTTGTTCGTGGATCTTCGCCTTCAGGTGCAACATCCAGTAGGCGTTGGGGTTCTGGTCCAAGGCGAGATCGACCCAGTCCGCCGCTTTGTCGAAGTCGATTCCATGATCGAAGTAAAAACTGGCCGCTTGAAAATAAACGTAGTCCCGCTGCGGTTCCCCCGTGGACATCGTGGCCTCAATCTCGGGCTGCAGGCGGGTGACCACATCGACCGCGACGGGCACCCGGACTTCGGTGGTTTCCCAGACGATGAAGAGCTCTGCTGATTCATCGCGAAGCTCATCAAATCCGATCATCAGGGTCTCCCGAAAAGGAGCATCGTCGTCCACCGGGACCTCAATGCGGGCCACATCGGACGATTGATCGTAACCAAAACTGCCCCACTGTTCAGCCTCCCGATTGAGAATGACCGTCCACTGCGACTCCCCGGGAATCGTGAAGAGTGCATAGGTGCCGGCCTCCACTGCCTGGCCGCCAAATCGAATATCAGAGTCAAAAGTAACCTTGGTCGCCGCATTGGCACCGGTGCGCCAAACTTCGCCGAAGGCCTGCAGGCTGCCAAAGATCTCCCGCCCCTTCACGCTGGGACGGGAATAACTGATCTCAAAATTGGTGAGCCCAACTCGTTGCTGCACAACCGCCGTGGGACTGGCAGCCGGAAATTCAAGGGCGGAGCCTTGAGCAAAGGTGTTGATGGAGAAACTGCCGGTCAAGGTGGCAGAGGCGATGAGAGCACGGAGTGTAAGCATGGAGGAAGGAGCCAAAGCAGAACGACTTAACAGAACATCGTCCCACCAAATGGCCAGAGCCGGTTCGAATTAGTTTTGTTCCCAAATTGTGGCGAATTCGTGCTTTTGGCGTGGGCATGCATTTGACCCTTCAGCATGCCAAACGCAATCTGGTCTCCGGCAATGGCTAACCCTTCCCCAGATTCCACCATCATGGAGGAGGTGACTCATGTGGTTGAGACGAGCATCTGGTCACATCTTTTGACCGTGGGCGGCTTTCTACTGGCGGTGTTCGCGATCGCCCGGCTGATGAGCGAAAAACGGCAACCCGGGAACACCATGGCGTGGCTGCTGGGCATCGTGCTCATCCCCTACCTGGGAGTGCCACTTTACCTGCTGTTCGGCGGGCGTAAGATCAAAAAACTGGTCGCGCGCAAGGACAAGATGCAGCTGCGACTGCCGGGGGCTCCCGCGGCCCGTGAGCAGGTCATGCACCTGCCGTCCAACCGCACGATCATGGCCAACGGCAGCGGTCCTCCCATCGGGGGCAATCGCCTGAAAGTGCTGCGCACCGGCGAGGCCTCTTTCAATGAATTTGTCACCCGGATTCGGGCGGCCCGGCGCACGATCCACATCACCACGTTCATTCTGGCTCGCGACGAAACCGGGAAGGCGTTGGTGGAGGAATTGGCCAAACGGGCTCGGGAAGGCGTGACGGTGAGACTGTTGTTGGATGGACTGGGCAGCTTTGTGGCAGCGGGACGCTTCTGTGAGCCGATTCGCCGGGCCGGCGGGACCGTGCGGCGATTCATGCCGGTTGCTCCCCTCTCCACGCGTCATTCGGCCAATCTGCGCAATCACCGCAAAATCGCAGTCTTCGACCACGAAACCGCCATTGTGGGAGGGCGCAACATGGCACGCGAATACATGGGACCAACCGCCTGGGATCAGCGTTGGACCGACTTTGGCGCGGTGATCGAAGGTCCCGCAGCCGGCTTGATTGATGAGGTCTTTTTCGCCGACTGGAATTTCGCCACTGACAAATCCATCCAGGAACTGCGGGAGGAAGCCTCTCCCGTCTGCCCGGCGTCGCAAGGCACCTGCGATTTACAGGTGATCGCGAGTGGGCCCGATGTGCACGGCGACCCGCTCTACGAGGGCTTGGTCTCCTTTGTGCAGGAAGCCGAACAGAGCGTCTGGATCATCACACCCTATTTTATCCCCGATGAAGTCCTGCAACGATCCCTGTTGGTAAAAGCCCGGGCGGGAGTCGATGTGACCCTCATCGTGCCGGAAAAATCCAACCACGCCGTCACCGACTACGCCCGTCGTCAGTATCTGCGCGATCTGCAGCTCGCGGGAGCACGTGTGTTGCTCTTTCAAGCTGCCATGCTCCACGCCAAGGTCGTCATCGTGGACGACAAACATGCGGTGTTTGGCTCCGCCAATTTTGATCTGCGCAGTCTTTTCGTGAATTTCGAGATTGGTATCGCAGTGTATACTCCGGCGGAAGTCGCCGCAATGCGATCCTGGGCCGGTGAGCTCGTGCGCCACAGCCGCACCTACATCGCCGGCAAGATCCCGCGCCGCTGGACCAGCCTGCTGGCGGAAGATCTTAGCCGTTTGCTCGCGCCGCTGTTGTGAACAGCCGCACCGCTCCGGTCCCCGGCTAGGCCGACGCGGGCAGTCCGTCGAGGAGTTGCAAAGCCGCCCGCACTTCACGACGCATCTCCTCGATGGCATCGCGGGCCTCCTGCAGCTTCTGGTCCTTGATTTCGGCCGCGCTCTCCTTGAGCTCTTCCGCGCGGTGTCGATAGTGCTCCTTCAAAACCGCCCAGCGTTCCGCCAATTCATCCAGGCGTTCGCCGGCAGCCCGAATCAGCTCCTGGCGGGCAGCGGTCAGGTTCAGGGACTTGTCGGCCAAGGTATCCTGCACCCGGCGCCGGGCCTCCATGAGTTGGGCGGCGATGATCTTTTCCTCCTGCACCCGGCGCAGATCGCTGACCAGGCCGAGTTTTTCGAGGGTCCAGATGGACCACTTGGTGGGGTCCCACTGCCACCATTTCACACCGTTGCGGTAGTCGTGTTGAAACTCGTGATGGTAATTGTGATAGCCCTCGCCGAAAGTGAAGATGGCCATGAACCAGCTGTCGCGGGCGCTGCAACGGCTTGAGTAGGGACGTTCGCCGATCGTGTGGCAGAGCGAATTGATGAAAAACGTCATCTGCTGCACCGCGAAGATTCGCAGCACGCCTGCGACCAAAAACGCCGTGAGTGCGCCGGAAGGACCGGCCCACAACCAGCCCAGCAGGGTCGGCAGTCCAAAACCCATGGCCACGGCGATCGGGATGTAAAACTTGGACTGGAACATCACCAAGGCATCCTGGCGCAGATCCTTCACGTTGTCCCATGGCGGTTCCGGCGTGATCTTGAACAGGATCCAGCCGATGTGGGCATACCAGAAACCTTGGCTGATGTCGTAGGGATCGTCGTCGTGGTCAACGTGCTTGTGATGGCGCCGGTGGTCTGAAGTCCACGCGAGAACACAGTTTTCAAAGGTGGCGGCCCCGAACAACAGAGTGGCCAATCGCACCGGCCACTTCGCCTTGAAGGCCTTGTGCGCAAACAAGCGGTGGTAGCCGAGCGTGATGCTCAACCCCGTGGCTATGAAGAACACAAAGAACAGTGCGATCTGGAATGCATCGATACCGTTCGTCCAGATATGATACGGCACGACGGTTATACTCAGAAGTGCGATCCCGATAAGGAAGGCACTGTTGGTCCAATTGATTTGAGCGTTGGGAAGTTTAAACGGCACGAGGCAAAAGGCTCACGGACCGCTACGCGACGTGCCAGCGTAATCGGTATAAATTTTTGTGACCCAAAACCTAGACAGAATTTGGACGAAACTGAGTTCCTACGACGAGAGTTGCAGGAGACGATAATTGACCGCGTCCAACAAAGCCTCCCACGAGGCCTCGATGATGTTGTCGTCCACGCCCACCGTGCCCCAGATTTCCTTATCGGCACCGGATTCGATCAATACCCGGGTGCGGCTGTTGGCGCCATCGCCATGTCGTTGCAGGATACGGACTTTGTAGTCACGCAACGCCATGTCCTTGAGTTCCGGGTAGGCGTCTTCCAAAGCGAGACGCAACGCTTTGTCGAGCGCACCCACGGGGCCCGTGCACTCCGCCACCGTGTGGTAGGACCGGTCGTTCACTTTCACTTTCACAGTGGCCTCCGCGAAAACTTCCTTTCCGTGCCGCTCCACCATAACCCGATAATTCTCCGCCTCGAAAAACTTGGTTCGGCGCCCCAGTTGGTCCGCGATGAGCATCTTGAGGGAAGCGTCGGCGGCTTCGAACTCGTAACCCTGAAACTCCAGGTCCTTGAGCCGCTCGATAAGCGCCTTGATGTCGTCCCCTTTTTCATCGATCTCCAATCCCAACTCCCGGGCCTTCATGGCAACGGATGACCTTCCCGCCATATCCGACACCAATACCCGCGTGTGATTTCCCACATCGGCCGGATCGATGTGCTCGTAGGAGGACTTCACTTTCTGCGCGGCGTTGGCGTGGAGACCTCCCTTGTGCGCGAATGCGGAACTGCCAACATAAGGCGCCTTGGTATCGGGTCGCAGATTCGCCAGCTCATCAAAGTAGAGGGAAAGCTCGCGTAGTTCACCCAGATTCCGGGCGCAGTTGGCCGTGCGCCCCATCTTGAGGAAGAGGCTGGGCAGGATGGTAATGAGATTCGCATTGCCCGTGCGTTCGCCATAACCGTTGGCCGTGCCCTGCACCAGCGAACCGCCCGCTGCGACTCCCGCCAAAGTCAGGGCCACCCCCAGTCCGGCGTCGTTGTGGCAATGCACCCCCACGTTTTCCGATCCAAACTCCGCCACGGCCTTCGCAACGATGTCTTTGAAGTCGTCCACCAACGAACCACCGTTGGTGTCGCACAGTGTGAGGTTGGACGCCCCGCCCCGCTGGGCCGCCGCCAGGGTTTTGAACGCGTAATCCGGATCCGCCCGGTAGCCGTCGAAAAAATGCTCCGCGTCGTAGATGACTTCACGTCCCTGCGCAACCAGGTAGCGCACGGAGTCTTCGATCATGGCCAGATTCTCGTCAAGGTTGGTGCGCAGAATCTCAGTGACATGCAGATCCCAGGTTTTGCCGACGAGGGTCATTACGGGCATGCCACTGTCGAGCAGGGTCTTTAGCTGGAGATCATCCTCCGCCTTGATGTTCGCCCGCCGCGTGGACCCAAATGCCGCCAGCTTGGCGTGCTTCAGCTTCAGTTCCTTGGCCTCGTTAAAAAAAGTAATGTCCCGCGGATTGGATCCCGGAAAGCCGCCTTCGATGTAGTCCACTCCAAACTCGTCCAAACGCTGGGCGATGAGCAGCTTGTCGGTGACGGAAAAGCTGATGCCTTCGCCCTGCGTGCCGTCGCGGAGGGTCGTGTCGTAGATTTTGACGTGGGTGTTGTTCATGTGCGGAAGGGTCAGGTTGGGAAGATGAGAAGGAGGGCCAAAACAAAAAACCCCGGCAGTTGAGCCCGGGGTTTCAGGAAATTTGGCGGAGGTCGTCGTCTCGCTACGCCGAATTTACCTGCCCGGGTCGGCGGGCAATGATGATAATCGCGGCAATAATGATGGAGGGAAACACGTGAGCGGTTGGTGGAGATATCATTTAAAGTTGTCCAGTTAGAAAAGCCCTCCAATAATCCTATTTCGATTGAACGACCCTTGGATATGGGGAAGCGGTGACGTGCCACCTCAAGCCTTCTACCGAATCCACCGACCATGAATTGGTGATCACAGGGCAGGTTATGTTCGAACCGGTATTTGAGCACTGTCTCTAATACACCATACGGCATCCGCCGTTCAGGGTATCGACGCTTGTGAGTCCGACCGCGGACAATGAAAATATGGCGTCGTCCAAACGACGCTCACGTTCACCCAAACCAACCATAATCATGATGAAATCTCTGAGATATATTATCCTTCTCTCGGCTTTGGCCATTCCCGGCCTAGCCCAAGTCCAGGTTAGCTCGCTCGCCAACACTGCCACCGCCTTTGGTGGGATCTCGAACGGCAACTACCGTGCGTCGTCATTTACGACTGACAATCAAAGTTACTTTCTGACTTCGGTAACTTTGAGTATTGATGGCGCAACCGACACCTCCTCTCCCCTGTTTTTTAGCATCTACAGTGACGACGGGGGACTGCCAGGTATCGAGGTCACCAACGGCTCGTTGACTGGTGACCTGAACCCTACAGGAGGGCTCTCCGTCTATACTCCATCTGGAAGTCTGTTCCTGGATGCAAATACGACCTATTGGCTTACCACTGGAACTGAAACGGGAAACGGGAGAAGCCTATGGGACTATGCCAGCGATGACAGCGAGACAGGGGCTTGGACGATTGGTAACGCCTCAGCCGTATCCTTGAATCAAGGTGCTTCATGGTCATCAGTAGGGCTAGCTACGGTTGATTATCTTTACTCGGTCTCCGCTAGCCCAGTCCCGGAGCCAAGCCAGTATGCGTTATTGTTCGGTTGTTTTTCGCTGGCGGCAGTCGTTTTCAAGAGGCGTAGACGAACCAAACAGCAACCGCTGGAATAACGATAAAAGACACCGCGCTGCGGACGATGGACATGGATCCGCAAATCACCGAAGAAACAGCATTAACTGTCCGCTTTCCGAATCCCCACCAGCCGCCGGTTGCCGCCGGCCAAGAGCTGGTGGGGCACAACACCATAATCAAACGCCTGTCCGTGAATCTCAGTGAAAACAGATCTATCACGACTGCGTTCTGCCACGACTCGTTCCTGAGAATCATAGCTTTCCCCTCCATTTTTTGATCTGACGTTCATTCTCTCCGATCTCGAACGCATGGTCGGTTCTTTTGCTGATCTCTATCGCCTCTTCCGCCAACGCGATGGCTTCCTCGTATCGTTCCAACGATGCAAGTATTTGTGATTTGAGCATCCAGGGTGACGGATTGGGCGCATCCAGGGCGATCGCAACATTCACATACTCGATCGCTTCTTCGACCCGGTTTAATTCATAGAAGTAGTAGTTGGCGGCATTGGAGAAGGTATACCATTCGGAACGCATCTTGCCGGTCATCGACTCGATATTCGCAATCGTCTGCGCCCGGGTATCGACCGCGATGGGCATTTCGATGCGGACCGTGCTCCACTCCAAAATCAGTAGCGCGCTCGTCTTGTCCACTCGTTCAAACGCATAGGTGCACATCTCCGTATGCCCGCTCTCGATCGGATCAACGGTGAAACGGAAGACATCCTCGGATGGATCGTAATTAAAGGCCCCCCATTGCTCCCATTCTGAGTTCACAATAATGATCCAACTTTCGGCAGTCGGGATCATCATCAGGGCATACCTGCCGGCGGGTAGCAGACGGCAGCCGAATTGAATGTCCTGATCCGTGGCCAAGACGGTCGCCGCATTGGCACCCGCCCGCCAAACCTCGCCGTGAGGCACCAATTCACCAAAAATCTCCCGGTCTCGTGCACTGGGCCGGCTGTATTCCAACCGAACACTACAAACACCAATGGTCTGTTCGATCGCAGCCTTGGGACTGGGTTGGGGAATATACAATCCTTGGGCGGACGACATGATGCAAAGGGTGGTTGATAGCACTAACGCTAGATTTCTACGAAGGTTCATGGCAACGGCGGTTGGAGGATGGCACGCAAAGACACGGTTCGACGCAAACCCTACCCGGCCGGGTCGGTCTCCCCTTAACGTTGTCTAGCCGTGCGATTGCGAGACTTGGGCGCATGAGGTTGAAGTGCTCCTACCATGACCTACCTCTCGCCCCGTTTCTGGTGCGGCTTTCTGGCTGCACTTGTGATCAGTTCCAGTTTGTTCGCGAGCAAACTGATCTACCTGAAGCCGGTGGACCAAGGTTATCTCGAGCTCTACCTGAAGGACGGGGAAACATGGTTTCGCGACGACGGCAAAGGCGAGAGTGCCTACAAGGGCCATGCCTTCGCTGAGGGGGATGACAAGATTGTGGCGTTTGGCGAAGAGCTGGATCCCGCCAAGGCCACGGACGTGAAAAGGTGGACCATCCGTTCGGAGGATGATGCCGCCTACGGCAGCAGCGGAAAATCCCCGGTGGCCATCTTTCGCCGGGCCAAGGCAAACAACACCGATCACAGCTGGAATTTCAAACTGGACCACTGGCTGTTCCTTGAGCTGCCCTCCCCGCTTCAACAAGGTGCGAATTACGAGCTGGTGATGGCCGAAGACCTCGCGATCGAAGCCGAGTCCACCGACTTCACCTTTGATGTTTTCGCCCACTCCAGTGAAGCGGTGAAAGTCAACCTGATCGGCTATCCGACGCAGTCACCGGTCAAATCGGCCGATCTTTATCGGTGGTTGGGGGACGGCGGCCCCCGCGACTACCGCGATTTCGAAGGCAATCGGGTCTGGCTCCTCAACACCAAGGATGGCTCCCGTCACGAGGTCGGCGAAGTCACGTTCTGGCAGGACAGTCAAAAGGAATTCAACGACTGGAACCTGACAGGATCCCCGGTTTGGAACGTGGATTTCACCGGCTTCAATACGCCCGGCAGCTACCGTCTGGTTGTTGAAGGGGTGGGACGATCCGTCGAATTCGAGATCAGCGATGAGGCGTATTATGCCCCCTACCAGACCAAACTGCGCGGTTACTACTACATGCGCGTGGGCGAACCGATCACGGACATTCGCCCTGTCCCCCGGCAGCCGCAGTTCATGCCGGAAAAAGACCCGGCCGGCTTCACCGTGTATTTGACCGAACTTCACCCCTTCCACCCCAAGTGGGATGACCACCCTGGCGACACTTGGGATGAAAATCACTTTAAACCCGCCGAGGAATCGATGTTTTGGGCCAACCGGCCGGCCGGTAACCCGACAAACCCCGAAGCCTACGGCGGTCACTCTGATGCAGCCGATTGGGACCGCCATCTCGCCCACGTTTCCAACATCTATGCGCAGCTGCTGCCGTTCCTGATCAGCGGCGGCTCGCTCGACGAAGATGACCTGGGCATCCGCGAAAGTGGCAACGGCATCCCGGACCTGATCGACGAGGCGCTGAACGAAATCGACATGTTCCTCCGCCTGCGTGACGGCGAGGCGTATTCCCATGGCCTGACCAACCCCTCGCAGGAAAAAACCATCATGTTCCAAGCCGGCGCCACCACCATGGCCGCATGGGCCAACGCGGCAAACTGCGCCATGGTCGCCGAAGCCTTTCGCGTAAACGGCAACCGTGAGATGTCCGACCATTATCGCCGCGAAGCGATCACGGCCTATCGCTTCGCCCAGAAGCAGGAGAACCTGCAGCTCGACGATATCCAGGGTATCGGCGACGACCGGATGCGCGGACGTGATTTCCGCCAGCTCGCCGCCGCCTACCTCTACAACGTGACCGGCGATGTCCAGTGGGAGGATGCTCTGGTGCGAGACAGCGTCGCGCAGGACCCCGACGCCAACATTTTCGAACTGCAGGGCTGGAACCAAGTGTGGGCGACGGCGGCGTATTTGATGACTAAGCGCGAGGTCCGACACCCGGAGATCCAAGCGAACATGAGGGCTTCCCTCTTCCGGCAGGCCCGGGCCGACTACGCCGACAACATGGACTGGCGGCCGTCTCGCCGATCGACCAACCACCAGTATTGGGTGACACCCCAAAACATGGATCTCGTGGTGCTGGCCCATCACTTGTCGGACGACCCGGCCGAGAAAGAGTACTTTCTCAAATCACTCATTCTCGAAGCCGACTGGGCATTGGGCCGCAACCCCGGCAACATCGTCGAAATGACGGGCCTCGGCGAACGCTGCATCGTCAATTGCTACACCTCTGGTCGCAATGACGGCTCGCCCGGACTGCATCCCGGCCACACGCCTTACAACAACCTGAACCCTTGGGGCACCACGCACATTGGGTCGATGCCCCAGTGGTTTACTGAGCGTGGTTATCCGGCTTGGAAAGACGGTTGGCCGCGCCAGGAGGCGCACTTTAACAGCCGCTACTCCTGGACCAACGGTGAGTTTACGCCCCGTCAGACCATGCGCGGCAAAATGACCCTCTACGCCTACCTTTATTCGCTCCGCGGGCTTTAGGTCGGAGCAGGTTGAAACCGCATCAAACCGCGCGATCCCGGATGAATTGCCGGATCGCGTCGGCTTGGGCCGCAACGGGGTGCTTCACAACCGGGCGGGTTTTGAGAATTTCCAGCGAATCATGCTTCGGTGAAATCCCGACGGCCCTTTTAATGGTATCGGGAAACTTCGCCGGATGGGCGGTGGCGAGCACCACGCTGGGTCGCGCCGGATCGTGCTCGGCAAAGGCGCATGCCGTATGGGGGTCGACTACGTATCCATGGTTGTCATACACTCGCTTGATGATCCCCGGAATTTCGGCATCGGCACACCGCGAAGCGGAGAAACTGTCACGGTCGAAATTCTCAAATCGGTAAACCCCCGTGGTTTTAAATGTGGCCATGATTTCCCGCACCCGGCCGGGATCACGATCCACGTTGTAGTAAAGAAACCGCTCAAAGTTGGACGCCACCTGAATGTCCATCGATGGGGCCAGACTGGGCGCCACCCGGTCCACCCGATACTCTCCGGTCGTGAACAAGCGGTGGAGAATGTCGTTTTGATTGGTGGCGACCTTGAACCCGTGAATGGGCACGCCCATCTGCTGCAGCATCCATCCGGCTAGGACGTTGCCAAAGTTTCCGGTGGGCACCACGAATTCGACGTTGTCCCGTTGCGCCGCCGGCAGGCGAAGCCATGCGGACAAGTAATAAACACACTGCGCCAGCACCCGCGCGAGGTTGATGGAGTTTACAGCCGAAAGCCGGTGCTCGATACGAAACGCCTGATCGGCAAAGATCTCCTTCAGTGCAGCCTGGGCATCATCGAACGACCCTTCGATCGCCATGGGATAGACATTGTCCGCCTGCATGCAGGTCATCTGTCGCTCCTGCAACGGCGCCACCCGCCCATCCGGATAGAGGATAAAAATAGCGGTACCCGGTTTGCCCAACAGTCCATGAATCGCCGCCGCTCCGGTGTCGCCCGAGGTTGCCCCCAGGACATTGATCGTCTGCCCGCGTGCCTCACATTGGTGTTCGTAGAGGTTGCCCAACAACTGCAGCGCGAAGTCCTTGAACGCCAGCGTTGGGCCGTGAAACAACTCGAGCACGTGCAGCTTGTCGGTCAGCGGCACAAGTGGCGCGATTTCCGGGTGCGAAAACCCCGCATAGGATTTTGCCACCAACCGGTCGAAGGTTGCGTCGTTAATGTCGGTGGCAAATCTCCGGAAAAACGCGGCACACAATTTTGGGTAGTCCAGCTCCGCCATCGCCGCCAAGTCCGCCGCCGGGAACTGCGGCAGCTCTTCCGGCAAAAACAACCCCCCGTCCGGTGCCAGTCCGGTCGCCACCGCATCGCTGAAACCGAGGGCGTCAGCCTGCCCGCGCGTGGAGATGAATTTCATTTTGATCAGAAGTCAGAAACTAGTGGACAGAGAACAGACACTGATTTGCTCGGCCTGTCTATTTTTGGAGCAGGAAGGGCTGCGGATTCAGCATCATCGCGCCCAACATCTTGCCCACTTCAGACAACAGCCCTCGAATCTCGGAAACCGATTCCGGGCTCAAGTATTCACACGACTCCGCTTCGATCAACCAATGTTCGGTCTCGTTCGATTCCCCGTCCGAATCGGTTAGTTTTGCTATAAAGGCCGCTTCATAGCGCCGCTTCGCCCACGCTTCCGCAATGTTGGCTCCTATGGAACGGGCTGATCTTCTTATTTGATCGGTTAAAGAGAACTTCTCTTCCGGCGGAAAGGACTTGGACAGAGTGAAGATGCGCGTGCTGACCGCGTGCGCCTTTTGCCAAACAATCAGATCGGTAAAATGCCGGATTGCTCCGCTCCCTCGGCCTTGGTTTCCGGAAGTCTGACTCATCAGCTGCCTGCCTTTCTGCGCTCTCGTTGTTGATCCCTGACTTCTGTCTTCTGACCTCTGACAGACCTCAGCTCGCATCGAGCCCGAACGCCGTGTGCACGACGCGGGCCGCCTCATCGACCTTGTCCTGGTCCACCACAACCGAGATTTTGATTTCCGACGTCGTGATCAGGTCGATGTTCACTTCGGCTCGGGCCAGAGCGGTGAACAAGTCTGCGGCAACCCCGGAATGCGTCTTCATGCCGACGCCGACAACCGAGAGTTTGGCCACGTTTTCATGCACCGCGACATGGCCGCCGCCCAACTCGTCGAGCACGGGTTCGAGCGCCTTCTGGGCTCGCATGGTATCGCCCTGGGGCACTGTGAAGGTGAGATTGGCGATGCCATTGCGGCCTTCATTTTGCACGATCATGTCGACCACGATGCTGGCATCCGCCAGGGCTTGGAACACTCTCGCCGCCGACCCCGGTTTATCCAGGATGTTGCTGACGATAACCTTGGCCTGATCCTTGTCGACGGCGATGCCGCGCACGACGACTTTTTCCATTTGGGGCACTTCTTCTTTCACAATCGTTCCTCGGTTAAAGTTAAAGGATGAACGGACTTCGAAAACGACATTATGCTTGTGGGCAAATTCCACTGAACGGGACTGCATGACCTTCGAACCGGACGAGGCCAATTCGAGCATCTCATCGTAGGAGATTTCGTCGATCTTTTGTGCCTTGGCCACCACCCGGGGATCGGCGGTGTAGACCCCGTCCACATCCGTGTAGATTTCGCACCGGTCGGCTTTGACGGCGGACGCGATGGCCACGGCGGAGAGATCGGATCCTCCTCGCCCAAAGGTTGTGATGTGACCGTGTTCGTTGACGCCCTGAAACCCCGCCACGATGACAACTTTGCCCGTCTGCAATTGCGCCTCCACCACCTCGGCGTTGATCGTCTGGATCTTGGCTTTGGTATGGATGGCATCCGTCTGGATGCCGGCCTGCGCTCCGGTGAAGGAGACCGCCTCCACCCCCAGCTCATGCAACGCCAAAGCCGTAAGCGCGATGGTTTCCTGTTCGCCGACCGATAACAGCATGTCCATCTCCCGCTCACTCGGGTTTCGGGTGATTTCACGGGATCGCGCAATGAGTTCATTGGTCACTCCCGCCCGAGCCGAAACCACCGCGACCACCTCGCTGCCTTGATCGATGGCGAGCTTGATGCGCTCGGCGACTTTCTTGATGCGGCCCACATCTCCCATGGAGGTGCCGCCATATTTCTGAACAATACGAGACATGGAACGGGTTCAGGCGTCTTCAAACGCCGCGATACGCATCAGCAAGGGGGCTCCGAGCACTCCCGCCAATCGCCGTAGCTGGGTCACGGCGGAAAGGATGGCTTTTTCGTTGGTAAGATGGGTGGTGAGCATCAACGTCGCCGTGCCTTTCCGGCTGCTCGCCGTTTGCTGAACACTGGCGATGCTCACTTTAAACCGGGCAGTGGCGGCGGAGATCTTGGACAGGACCCCGGGTTCATCCTTCACGTCCAATCGGAGATAATACCGACTCACACTCCGCTCCGGCAAACGCCGCGGACAATCGTGATCGACGGGCTCCGGGAGCGCGGCGTTGCCTCGCAGGAGCAGCGCAATGGCATCCACGATGTCGCTGATTACCGCACTGGCCGTGGCATCCTGGCCCGCCCCGCGGCCGATGTAGACGGTTTCGCCCACGACATCACCGCTCACGGAAACACCATTGTAGACGTCGTTTACGTTGGCCAACGCCGTCTCACGCGAGAGCAATGTCGGTGCGACCGACACCGCCAGTTCGTCCGTTTTCAAATCCCGCTCGATCACGGCCAACAACTTGATCGCGAGGTTGTGCTCGCGGGCAAACTGGATGTCGGCTTGCGCGATTTGGGTGATGCCCGCCACCCCCATGGCTTTGGTCGGCACCCAGGTACCGTGGGCCAGGTAGGTAATGATGGACGCCTTGTGGGCGGTATCCCAGCCCTCGACATCGAGGGCCTCATCCGCCTCGGCGTAACCGAGCGCCTTGGCTTCCTTCAGGATAACCGGATAACTCAAACTCTCGCGCTCCATGCGCGTGAGAATGTAGTTACAGGTGCCATTGAGGATGCCGTAGATGCGCCCAAATCGATTGGCCACCAGCCCCTCGCGCAACGCCTTGATGATCGGGATGCCGCCGGCGACCGAGGCCTCAAAGAAGTAATGTCCTCCATGCTCGCGGGCCGCCGCGAAGATCTCCGGGCCATGGTCGCAAACGAGGGCCTTGTTGGCCGAAACCACCGTCTTGCCCAATCGCAATGCCGCCAGGGTGATCTCCTTGGCCAGCGTCGTGCCACCAATAAGCTCACAAACAATCTGGATGCCCGGGTCGGTGGCCACGGCCATGGGATCGGTGGTGAGGCGGGAGGGACCCACACGCACGCCGCGCTTCTTGGCCAGGTTCCGCACCGACGCTCGCTTGAGCACCAGGCGGGCGCCGAGCCGCGATTCCAGTTTTGGTTTTGAACGCGTGATGTGTTTCCACACGCCCTGCCCGACCGTGCCGAGGCCACAGATACCAATGTTAACGATGGGAAGATCGCTCATTTGAGAAACTCACAGCGGATGACCGCTTACTTACGGTTCCAGCGGTGCTCGGTGCCAGCCATCAGGCGGCTGATGTTGGCTTTGTGCCGGAAGATCACCAGCACGCCCAACAGGGAGGCCATGGTCGCAACCACAACGCTGAATGACATGAACCACGGCAGCACCGTCACCACGACCGCAGCAACGATCGAGGCCAACGACACATACCGGGAGGCGTAAAATGTCACCACCCAGGCCACCGCCGCGATGAGACACGGCACGGGCATCAAGATGAACAGGCCTCCTGCAGCCGTGGCCACGCCCTTGCCGCCGCGAAACCCGATGAAACAAGAATACGAGTGGCCCAACACGGCCCCCACCACGCCCACGACCCCACCGAGATCGTAACCGATCGTGCCCGGTTCGCCCCCGGCCTGGGAAACCAGTGGGACCATCGTGGCGACCACGCCCTTGAGCACATCGAGGGCGAAAACCAAATTGCCCGGCCCCGAACCCAGCACGCGCTTCACATTGGTTGCACCGGGATTTTTGCTGCCAACCTCCATGATGTTGACACCCTTCGCTTTCGCCACCCAGTAGCCAAACGGCAGCGCACCCAGCAGGTAGGCGACAACGGCGGTAATGAGAAGGGGCACGATCATGGAGTCGAGGGGGTGGACTACAGGAGGCTAGAGTTGGACGAACTTGGCGAGTTTGATCTTCGGGTGGTTTTTCAGCTCCGCACGGGCATCCGGGCCTGGTTCGCTGTCGACCCGCACCACCATGTAAGCGGTTTCGCCGGGGACCAGGCGGCTCAGGGACATGTCCGCAATGTTGACTTCGGCTTTGCCGAGCAACGTGCCGACTTCGCCCACCATGCCGGGCAGGTCCAGATTCTCGAGCACGAGCAGTTTGCCATCGGCCAGCACTTCAACTTCGCGACCGTTGATCCCGACGATGCGAGGCTCCTGTGCTTTGCCGATCAATGTGCCGAGGGCGCGATGTTGGTTGCCATCGGCATCGGTGGCTTTGACTTCAACCAGCTCGGTGTAGTCGACGTCCGCATTCGACTTGGTGACTTCAACC
Source organism: Opitutaceae bacterium (assembly GCA_028280945.1). GTDB lineage: Bacteria > Verrucomicrobiota > Verrucomicrobiia > Opitutales > Opitutaceae > Actomonas. The sequence goes on along the minus strand of JANQKV010000030.1, from coordinate 148,009 downwards.
TCAACGCCCAATTGCTTCAGCAGGAAGGGCGCGTTCACCTCGTTGACCTCGTCACCGCTGATCTTGCGCAACCAACCGCGCTGCACGGAACGCGTAACGGCGTTGGCGTCGAGATCGATGATCTTGCCCCAGTAGGTAATGTGGATCGACTCGATTGGGGAGGGAGCGATCTGCTGCACGAGCGTGCCCAGCTTGGCGCCAAGATCAAGGTAAGGACCGAGCACTTTGAGTGCGGCACTGTCGATGGACGGCATGTTGACGGCGTTGCGAATGATGCCCCGATTGAGCACATCCGAAATCTGTTCGGCAATCTCGACGCCAACCGCGGCCTGGGCCTCGACAGTTGAAGCGCCAAGGTGGGGAGTCAGGTTTAAATTCGGCAAAACCCGCATTTCGCTGTCCTCCGCCAAGGGCTCCTCTTCATAAACATCGAGGCCGGCAGTGGCGACTTGGCCCGATTTGAGTGCATCGATCAGGGCGGTTTCCTTGATGATGCCGCCGCGGGCACAGTTGAAGATACGGACACCCGACTTGCACTTCGCCAGCGCCACCTCGTCGATCATGTATTTGGTATCCTCGGTAAGCGGCATGTGAACCGTGATGAAGTCGGACTGGGCCAACAGCTCGTCGAGTTCGACGGCTTCAACCTGCATGGCCTTGGCCCGGCTGGGAGCGAGGTAGGGATCGTAGGCCAGGACCCGCATGCCGAAGGCCTGCGCTCGCTTCGCCACTTCGCCCCCGATCCGCCCCATGCCCACAATGCCGAGTGTTTTGCGAAAGAGCTCCACCCCCGCGAAGACCTTGCGATCCCATCGGCCGGCCTTCATCGACGCGGCCGCCTGCGGCACGGGACGAGCCCCGCAGAGAATCTGAGCGAAAGTAAGCTCAGCCGTCGCAATCGTGTTGCCCGAAGGGGTATTCATCACAACGACGCCACGCTCCGTCGCAGCCTCCACGTCAACGTTGTCCACCCCAACTCCCGCCCGGCCCACGACCTTGAGCTCCGGTGCCGCCGCCAGGACCTCCCGGGTGACCTTCGTCTCGGAGCGCACCGCGATCGCATGCACGTCCTTCACGAGTTCGAGCACCTGCTCGGGGGTGGAACCATAGGCTTCCACAACTTCGAAGCCCGGCTGCTCACGCAGATAGGCGACTCCTTTGGTTGAGATCTTGTCGGCTACGAGGATTTTCATGGAGACAATCGCCCCGGAGGGAAAAGTCCGCCTCTCCCCCCCGCAAGGAAAAGCTGAGTGCGTTGGGTGACGAGATGAAGACAACGTCCGGCTTAAGAGCATCATTGCCTCGCCAACCAACCGCCCGTCAACTCCTGCGCATGAGCGCAATCACGTTCGGAAATGACGCCCTGGGCCGCCAAATCGCCTTTCTGGTGGAGGTCGACAAGCTCAAGGAAGTCTTTCGCCAATCCAGACTTACCCAATCGCGCCGCCACGAGAATGACGCCGAACACTCGTGGCACCTCGCTCTCGCGGTGATCCTGCTGGCTGAGCACGCCAACGAACCCAATTTGGACATTTTACGGGTTCTCCGCATGGTCATCCTGCATGATCTGGTGGAGATAGACGCCGGCGACACATTCGCCTACGATGAAGCGGGAATGGCCGACCAACACGAACGCGAGGCCCGGGCGGCGGACCGGATTTTTGGCATGTTGCCGCCGGACCAAGGTGCCGAATTCCGCGCGGCCTGGGACGAGTTTGAAGCTCAGGCCACCGTCGAGGCCAAGTTCGCCCTCGCCTGTGATCGCTTCCAGCCGATGCTGCTCAACCTCATGACCGACGGTGCCTCCTGGCGGGAGCACGGCATCACCCACGACCGTGTCGTGGCTCGAAACAACTGTGTCGCCCATGGCTCCTCCGCCTTGTGGGACCGCATGACTGATATGCTGGATCAAGCCGTTGCGGCCGGGATCGTAGCGCCTCCTCCAACCAGTTGATCCGAACCTGAGCCCACCATGGTCAACCAGAAATCGGGAACAGCCGGAACCATTCTCGGCTTGGTCTCCGCCCTTTGGCTGGGACTGTTCCTGAGTCCCGAACCCGGCTGGGCGCAGGGGTTGGACTACGCTCGGTATTATTCCTTCAACGGCCAGTTTCTCCGTGATGCCTTGTTTGCCGGCGAGTTTCCTTGGTGGAATCCCTACGTCGCCCTCGGCCGTCCGTTTGCAACGGATTTGCAGACAGCCGTGTTTTACCCCGGAACGTGGCTTTTGCTGGGAGCCGGCACCACCTGGGGCACAGCACTCAACCTGTGGCTTCACCTCTGGCTGTCGGGCTGGGGCATGGCCGGTTTGGCCCGTGCCTGGGGCCTGCAAAAGGGAACCGCGATTGCGGTCGGGATTGCTTGGATCATCGGGGTGCCCATGTCGGTCCGGATTTTGATCGGGCAGATTCACTACGTGGATTCGCTGGCCTGGCTGCCGCTGGTGTTCTGGTCGGTAAGTTCGTGGTGTAAACATGCGACCCCGCGTGCGACGGTCGCCGTGGTGGCAGTGAGTGGTTTGCAGTTCCTCGCGGGACATCCCCAGGTGTTCTGGTTCACCCACTTGGCTGTGGCAGGCTGGTTGGTGTTGGTGACCCGGAACCGTTTGTCCGTGCTGCTGCGCTGGGCGGGGTTGATGGTCATCACGGCGCTCTTAACCGCCTCGGTGTGGTTGCCCTTTGCATCCATGATTGCCGCCAGCAGCCGGGGTTGGGGGGGAGCGCATTTGATGGAAATCGGCGCGCTGCGACCAACCGATTGGCTTGCCCTGGTATTGCCGAGCCGGGACGGGTTTCTGGCCGATACCGAAAACCAACTCCATCTAAGCATTCCCGTGCTGTTGCTGGGAGGAGTGGGATTGCGCCTGGCGTGGAATGCGGGGGGACCTTGGCGCGGACTGCTCGGAGTCATGCTCGGGGCTGGATTGCTCGCCAGTGCCTGGCCCGGAGCCACGGATGTGGCGAAACTGGCCATTCCCGGATTCGGCAGCTTCCGCATGCCTGCCCGCCTTGGGGTGTTGGTCGTGTTCGGTGCCTTGCTGGTGGCAGGGTACGCCTGGGAAAACCGAACCCGGATTTCCTTGGCCTCCCTGGGGTGCTGGATGGGAGCGCTGGTTCTGGTGGTGCTCCTGTGGAGTTTGGGTGATGTTTCCACGAGGTGGCCGCATCTGGTTTGGACGCTCGGATTCAGCGGGATTACGTTGGGCGTCTGGAGCGTGAGGGCACGAGTCGGTGAGAGATTGCTGGCAGCTGGAATCGCCGTCCTGATGATCGGCGAAACCTCTCGTCATTGGACGGTTTTGCGGGACTGGTATGTGATCCCCCAGGAATTTCCCGCCGAAACATTCCTTCCCGGACTCGTGCAGGAGCTGCGAGCCGAACAGGGCCACCCTGCCCCGCCTCGCATCAATCTTTCCGCGCGATGGGCCCGGGAAAACTTCGGCATGATTGCCGGATACAGCACGTTCAACGGCTACACCTCACTCTACGACCAACGAGTGTGGCGAACGATCCACGCGCAAGCCGACCTGCCCGTGCCACAGATGCTCACCAGTTTTCCCGACGTTCGAATCTGGGAACGTTCCCCGTTCATATTTGATGGCATGAGTCTGGCCTTCGGATTTGACCCGGAAACCGGCCGAATGGCCCTTGCGCCCAACCCTTCGCCCCGGGCCTTCGCCCGCAGCGAAAGTGGTGCCACCGTGGGTTCGGTCCAGATCGAGTCCTTCGCACTCAATCGCGTGGCCCTGACTGCTGACCTGCCGACTCCCGCGACGGTGATTTTGGGCGAAGCCTACGCGGATGGCTGGAAGGTCGAAGCGAACGGTTCTTCGGAAAACGCACTCATCGTGGACGACTGGAAACGCGCCGTCGCGCTTCCCGCCGGCCAACACAAGATTGTTTGGACCTATCGTCCGCCGCATGGACGGACGGGACTGGCACTGGCGGGGCTGGGGGTGGTTATCCTGGGCGGACTGAGCCGACGTTTACAGGCCTCAGGCCCGGCTCCAGGTTGATCAACGTTGGGGAGGTCGGTGGGTTGCCCGGGCACGAGGAGTGGAACAAGGAAAACTCCTGCTCCCCATCATGAACCGGAAAACCCGACCCGACTTCGATCAGTTCCTGAAAACCCTGCGGCGCGAGCCCACCGAACGCCCCGTACTTTTTGAATTCATCGTCAGCGAGTCCGCCATTCGCCATTTCGCCAATCCCGAGGCCTACGAACGCGATGACGAACTGCGTGACATGCGCATCTATATGCAAGGGTTCCTGAACGCAGGCTACGACTTTGCCGTCGTTCCCGCATGGGGGGCGGGTTACCCCAATTTTCCTCACGTGGACCAGGAGTCGGCTGAGTCGATTTCACTCAACGCCGGTGCCATGATCACCGACGAGGCGAGTCTTGAGCATTACGCCTGGCCCGATCCCGATGCATTCGATTACGACAAAATCGCTCGCCTCGCCAAGGAACTGCCCGACGGGGCCAAGTTCATTCCCTGTGGTTATGGTGGCGTGCTGGAGTCAGCCATCCTGATCTGTGGCTTTGAAGATCTGTGTGTGATGGCCATAGAAGGAGATGAAATAGTAGAACAGGTCTTCAAAGAAGTCGGGGCCCGCTTGCTGCGCTTCTACGACAACCTCAGCGACATTGAGGCGGTGGGAGCGATCATGCATCCCGACGATTGGGGCTTTAAAACCCAGCCCATGCTGTCGCCCTCATTGCTGGCTCAATATGTCTACCCCTGGCACCAAAAGATCGTCGACTGTGTGCATGCGAAAGGAAAGGCGGCGCTGTTGCATTCCTGCGGCAATCCCGAGCTCGTGATGGCCCCCATCATCGACGACATCGGTTACGACGGAAAACACTCCTATGAGGATAACATCATTCCGGTGGAACAGGTCTACGAGCGATGGGGTGAACGCATCGCGATACTTGGCGGCATCGACGTTCATTTCCTCGCGACGTCGACGCCGGACGAAGTCTACCGTCGCTGTGTGAGCATCGTGGAAAAAACCATGCCTAGCGGCGGCTATGCCCTCGGCGCCGGCAACAGCATCACCGACTACGTGCCGGTGGAAAACTACGTCGCAATGCTCAAGGCCGCTGAAGACGTCCGCTAGAGCCGGCGCGACGAAGCCTTACTCGGTTGGATAGCAGGAACGGGCGCTCTGCCCATGCGCGGGCAATCACTCGACCGGTGGCGGCGGAGACGCGAAGTGCCCAGACGGCACATGGCTCGCGCGCATGATCCTGGCCATCCGCGTCACTATGCCCGGATAAAGGGAAGCGACGTCGTTCGTCTCACTTGGATCGTTTTCCAAATCGTAGAGCTGAATCGGCGCATCCGGGGCTTCCCGCAAGTTGGTGCGGATGCCCTTCCAGTCACCCATCCGCACGGCGACCTGGAAACCGTAGCCATTGCCTGCCCATTGGAGAGGAAACTCCCAATAGAGCGATTCGTGCACCATTTGCCTCCGTCCTTTTAACTCCGACAGAAAGGATATGCCGTCGGTCAATTCAGATGGCTTCGCACCGGCGACTTCCAAGGCGGTGGGCATGAAATCCCAAAACGCACTGATGTGTTCGGAGGTGCTTCCCGCCTCCACGGTCCCGGGCCACCACGCAATCATCGGCACTCGAATCCCGCCCTCGAACAGGTCGCGCTTGGCCCCCCGCAGCGGTCCGTTGCTGTCAAACCGTTTGGTCGGCACGACGCGCTCCGGCATGGGACCATTGTCACTGGTGAAGATCACCAGGGTGTTCTCGGCGATGCCCAGGTCTTCAAGTTGGTCGAGCAATCGACCGACGTCGCGATCAAGCCGGGTGATCTTGGCGGCGTATGCCTTTGACTCACCGTCCCAATTCTCATCCGCGTAGATCCCCAGGTCCGGCACTTCAAACTTCTCGCCTTCCGGAGCCTCGCCGTTGTCGTGCGGAATCGTGATCGGCAGGTAGAGGAAAAACGGCTGGTCGCGATGAGCCTCCACAAATGCCATTCCCTCAGCCCAAATCAGGTCGTGGGAGTAGATGTTCTTGCCGGTGGAATAGCTGCCCAACCCCCGGTGCCACGCTTCCGGGTCGAGATACTTCACCACATTGTCGAGATACTCCCGCTCACCATCTCGCATGAGATACTCCGGGTAGTAGTTGTGCGCCAGCACCTGGTCGAGGTAGCCGTAGTAGGTGTCGAATCCCTGCTTGAGCGGATCCCCGGTGGTGTCCTCGTTGCCCAAACCCCATTTGCCGAACATACCCGTCGCATAACCGGCTTCCTGGAGCAACTCCGCGACTGTGACGGTTTCGAGTGGAATCGGTAGCTGACCGGATCCATCCCGCCGCTGGCCATTGCCGCGAATGTAAGTGTGGCCACTATGCTGTCCGGTCATCAGCACGGATCTCGCCGGCGCACAGACCGGAGAGCCGGTGTAGTGCTGGGTAAACCGCATCCCTTCCGCCGCCATCTGATCGAGTCGTGGTGTCTTGATCGTCTCCTGTCCGTAGCAACCCAACTCGGCATATCCCAGGTCGTCGGCCAGAATAAAAATGATGTTGGGTGGAGTCGCGGTTTCCTGCGCGGCAATCCCGGTCACGCTCAGCAGCATCACTGCCAGACAAACAAGAGTTCTTCGGAGCATCCTTCCGACCAAAACAAACTCTGGTCGAAATCCAATCTCTCAAACCTGAACGTTCGCAATCAACCCAAGGCTTCGTCCGGAACAGGCCTGCCCTCCCTTCTTATATCACTAACTACTCCACCGCTTTTTTGTCCCAGAGAGCCCAGAGGTGGTCACTGAGTACACCGAGCCGTCAGCCTGTAAGAAACCGAAAAGCCGGCCGGTTTTTCCGCTCTGCCCAGACCTCCTTTTCATATCTCTTCGTGCTCTTCGCGACCTGCGTGTTTAAACCAGCGAGCCGAGGACATACCGCCTTGTCATACCGATGTTTGGATCGCCTCAGACGCCCTCTACAAAAACAGAACCCCGAAAATTTCGTTCAATTCCGCAAGAACGATCAAGATGCGTAAGACCGAATCTGCTAAAACGTATCCATGCCCGCAAAGACCTCCACCCTTGAGGATTACCAAACCCGCATCCTGCGGGTCCTGCAGCACATTCACGCGCATTTGGATGAGGAACTCGCGCTCGACGACCTCGCCGCCATCGCGTCGCTCTCCCGGTTTCATTTCCACCGGATCTTCTCGGGCATGATGGGTGAATCCCTGCATCAACTGGTGCGGCGGCTTCGCCTCGAACGCGCCGCTTGGCAACTGCGTGAAACCACGGAGTCCGTCGTACAAATCGCCCTCGGCGCAGGCTACCAAACACCGGAATCGTTCAGCCGAAGCTTCAGTCAACACTTTCACACCAACCCGCGCACGTTCCGCCAGAATACCGACAGCCGTCCGCTTCTGCCCAACACCTCCGGTATCCACTATCTTCCCGATCAGTCTCCTCTTCAATTTCACCCTCAACCTCCACCCCCCTATCTTATGAACGCATCCATCAAATCCATCCCCACCCTAAAAGTCGCCTCCATCCGCCACATTGGCCCCTACAACGAATGTGGCGAAGCTTGGGAAGAACTCATGGCCAAACTCGGCGCCGAAGGCGACCTCGGACCCGGCACCCGCACACTTGGTATCAGCTACGACGATCCCGCCGCCGTGCCCGCCGATCAATTGCGCTACGATGCCTCGGTGACGGTATCCGATGACTTTGTCGCTCCGGATGGTATTACCATGCGCGAAATCGCCTCCGGCGACTACGCCGTCTACACTCACCAGGGATCCTATGACGGACTCGCCGCTGCTTACGAAAAACTGTTTGGCCAATGGATCCCGCGCAGTGGCCGCGAAGTCGCCGATACGCCCTGTTTTGAGGAATACCTGAACGACCCCGGCTCCACCGAGCCGGAAGATCTCATCACCGACATCTATATTCCCCTCGCCTGATCCACCGTTGCCATGCCTGCCAAGATCGACCTGTTCAAGTCACTGAAATCTGAATACGCCGCCAAACCGGTTCCCGCTCTCATCGAGACGACTCCGGGGCACTACCTGAGCATCACCGGCGACGGCATGCCCGGGGGAGACTCGTTCTCTGATCGGGTCGGCGCCCTCTACGCCGTCGCCTACACCACCAAGATGCGCTACAAACGCGACCACGACGTCGACTACACGGTGGCCAAACTGGAATGCCGGTGGCACGGCCTGCCCGAAACCCGGGAGGCCACCGAAGGCTGGCACTGGCAATTGCTCATCCGGGTCCCGGAGTTCGTTACGGCGGCCCATCGCGACGAAGCCGTGGCCGCCCTGCTGGCCAAGAAAAAACCCCCGACCGTGAACGACGTGGCACTCGAATCGCTCCACGAAGGCCGCTGCGTGCAGATGCTGCACGTGGGGCCTTATGAGGACGAACCGGCATCCTTCGCCATCATGACTGAATTTGCGGAGGCCGAGGGTTTGGCGGTGACCGGCGCACCCCACGAGATCTATATCTCCGACCCCCGCCGTGTCGAACCCGCCCGCCTCAAAACCATCCTGCGCCAACCGGTGGAGTGACCGCCTGCGACGCTGCGGCATCTTTATCCAAAACGCACGGAGCCGTCAGCCTGTGGTTTTACAGAAGGCAACGAAATCAACAAGGGTTTCCAAACCCACGGAGTCATGCCGCTAAAAGGTGCAACGAAACCGCAGGCGTAGTTCACTTTTTCCGGCATGATCCCCTTTCGGCTCAACGCACCGCGTTGTGCACACATCCGCCTTGGCCCCGGCGGGACCCCATCCGTTTAGCCAAACCTTCTCTCAGTCTTGTAAAGACAAGTGGGATGTCCGTTCCCTTCATGGACCGCGACACCCATGTGATGAGCTTTGAATTGTCAGACGTAGTGCCTTGGGGCCGCTCGCTCGATGAATACCAGCGGATGTTCGCTTTGACCGGGGACGACCTCGCCAAGAAGATCGTGGGCTGTGGCGATGGTCCCGCCAGCGTGAACGCCGAGGTCACAGGGAAAGCCGGCAACTACATCTCGGTTGATCCGATCTATGCGTTCTCCGCTGATCAAATCACGACCCGCATCAAAGCGACAGCCGATGAAGTCCTGGGGCAAACCCGACTCAATCAGCAGCAGTTTAAATGGACCGAATTCTCGTCTGTGGAAGACCTCGGCCACCAGCGACGCCAAACCATGGACCGGTTTTTGGAGGACTACCGCAGTCCCGATGCCACCACGCGTTACGTGAAGGGTGAATTGCCGGATCTGCCTTTCGAAGACGCCCAGTTCGATTTGGCCCTCTCCTCCCACCTTCTGTTTCTCTACAGTTCAATGCTCGGTCTCGAATTTCATCTCCGGTCAGTAAAAGAGCTGTGCCGGGTTGCGGGTGAAGTGCGCATCTTCCCGCTGCTTGACCTGCAGGGCAAAAGATCAGCCTGGCTGGAACCGGTTGTGCAATCGCTGGCGACACACCACTTCCAGGCCAACATTGTGCCGGTAAATTACGAGTTCGCTATTGGCGCCAACGAGATGCTGCAAATTACCCATCCATAGCGAAGCATACCCCAACCTTTCCTTTATCGAAAGAGTGGCTTCATCTCTCTTGGCATTCTTCGCGACCTTCTTGCCTAAGCCAGCAGGATAAACGGCATCGCGCATCTCCCGCCTGCCCCACCGCATTTATCTTTCGTAAATCGTCCCTCGTATTTCAAAAACATCCCTGCCTGAAAATCAGCGGTCGCGCATCTGGACAAGTTCGCCTCGGCCGACATCCTGACCCCATGCTTGTTCACACCTTCCCGACCGCCATCGGTCCCTGCTCGATTTGGTGGGACGGAGAATCCGTCACCCGATTCATGCTGCTTACGACGGAGCAGGACTCCGTCGACCCACCAGCTTGGTTGCAGCCGGTCATCAGCCGGGTGCAAAAGCACCTGCAAACCGGAGGTGAGGACTTCGCCGATGTCGCGCTGGCGTGGACCGCGGTGACCCCGTTTCAGCGGCGGGTTTACCAGGCGGCATTGCAGACAAAATCCGGTCACACGGCCACGTATGGCGATCTCGCCAAGGCGATCGGCGAGGAACCCGCTGTCAGCCGCGCGGTAGGCGTGGCCCTCGGGCAAAACCCCTGGCCACTCCTGGTGCCGTGCCATCGTTTTGTTGGGGCCAACGGCAAAATGACCGGGTTCTCCGCCCCGGGAGGCATCGACACCAAACTCAAATTGCTCGCCATCGAAGGAAACCAACTGTTCGCGGTGTGAAACCCCGCTATGACAGCTCGGTAGCGATCACTCATCTCCGGCAAGCTGATCCCAAGCTGGCCGCAATCATCGATCGTTGCGGTCCGTTTGAACTCCAGCTTCATCGCAGCAGCGGGCTTTTCCCATCCTTGTTGAGTGCCATTGTAGGCCAACAACTCCATGGCAAAGCCGCTCGCAGCATTCATCGCCGCATGCTCGCGCTGACCGGCACACCGCCCACACCCGCGGCGATCATGGCCCTCAATGACGAACCGTTGCGCGCCGCCGGGCTCTCCGCCGCAAAACTGCGCGCCATTCGCGATCTCGCCGCCAAAACTGAACAGGGCATCGTGCCCACCGGACGGGCCGCCGCCCGCATGTCTGATGATGAACTGGTCGAGTGTATGACCCAAGTGCGCGGCATCGGTCCGTGGACCGTGCACATGCTGTTGATGTTTAAACTGGGCCGGCCCGATGTGCTGCCCACCGGAGACTTCGCCATCCGCCTCGCGTTCAGCCGGTTCTTTCGCCGCGGCCGCAAAATCACGCCCACTCAGCTAATCCGTCATGCCGAGAAATGGCGCCCGTGGCGCAGCGTTGCCTGTTGGTATCTCTGGCGCTCCCTCAAGACCGACCTGCCGGATAGTGCCTAGCTGTCAGCCCACTCGCAACGCCTGCTCGCTACCCTCCTCCTGTCTCTGAAATTTCAGGAGAAAAGATGACTTATTTTCAGAATTCCCGTTGTTTGGCCCGGTTGGCGTCATAGCCTGCAGGCATGACTCTCCCTTCCAGCATGCGCGCTCTGGCCAAACTCGCGCCCGCTCCCGGGCTCGAGATGATCGAGGCTCCCGTGCCCGAGCCCGGTCCGACGGATGTATTGATCCGCGTGAAACGCACGTCGATCTGTGGCACCGACGTGCACATCCACCAGTGGGACAGTTGGGCTCAACAGACGATCAAACCACCCATGATCATCGGTCACGAATTTGTTGGGGAAGTTGTGGCCAAGGGAGATCAAGTCGTGGAAGTGGATGTTGGTGACTTGGTCGACGGCGAAGGCCACATCACCTGCGGGCAATGCCGCAACTGTCACGCCGGACGGCGGCATCTTTGCAACGACACCAAGGGAGTCGGCGTGAATCGGGATGGGGCATTCGCCGACTACCTCTGCATTCCCGCCACCAATGTGGTAAAGGTCGATCCCGATATCCCGCTCGACGTGCTTTCTTGTTTCGATCCACTGGGCAACGCCACGCACGCTGCCCTGCAATGGGACCTCGTGGGGGAAGACGTGCTGATCACCGGCGCCGGACCCATCGGTTGCATGGCCGCCGCCATTGCGCGCAAGTCCGCCGCCCGCCATGTCGTCATCACAGACGTCAATCCCGACCGGCTCGCCATCGCCGATTCCATGGGGGCAATCACCACCGTCGACGTGCGAAATGCCAGCCTGGCCGATGTTCAAAAAAGCCTCGGTATGAAGGAGGGTTTCGACATCGGCCTGGAGATGTCGGGCAACCCCGTCGCCTTGCGCGACATGATCGCGAACATGGCCCACGGCGGAAGGATTTCCCTGCTCGGCATCATGCCCGGGGAAGCCGCCATCGACTGGAACAAGGTTGTCTTCAACATGCTGACCCTGCGCGGCATTTATGGCCGCGAGATTTATGAAACCTGGTATAAAATGACCGCCCTGATTCAGGCCGGTCTCGATATCAGCCCGGTCATTTCCCACCGCCTCAATTGCACGGACTTTGCCTACGGCTTTGAACTCATGGCCTCCGGCAAATCCGGCAAAATCATCCTCGACTGGGAAGAAGGAGGATAAAGGAAGTAAGAAGTCAGAAGGAGGAAATCAGATTTCAGTGAATGGTGCTTAGCTGGAGCCTTCCTTTTTATCTGAGTCCATCTGCGGTTAAAAAATCCAAGTTTATGAACGACGCATTTCGCCAACACCTGCAATCGATCCTCGCGACGATCGAGTCTGATGGGCTCTACAAAACGGAGCGGATCATCGGCTCCCCCCAAGGCACCGAGGTTCAACTCGATGATGGCCGCACCGTGCTCAATTTCTGCGCAAACAATTACCTCGGCCTCGGCAATGATCCCCGCCTGGTCGAGGCCGCGCATGCCGCCCTCGACCGCTGGGGCTACGGCGCCGCGTCGGTGCGCTTCATCTGCGGTACGCAGGGAATTCACCGCGAACTCGAGAACACCCTGACCGCCTTCCTCGGCACTGAGGACACCATCCTGTTTTCGTCCTGTTTCGACGCCAACGGCGGGGTCTTCGAAACCCTGCTCACCAAGGAGGACGCCGTGATCAGCGACGCCCTCAACCATGCCTCGATCATCGACGGCATTCGACTCTGCAAGGCTCAGCGCTACCGCTACGCCAATCGCGACATGGCCGACCTGGAGACCCAGTTGCAGGCCGCCGACGCGGCCGGGGCGCGCTTCAAATTGGTGGTCACCGACGGGGTGTTCTCGATGGACGGCTTCATCGCGCCGCTGCCCGAGATCTGCGACCTTGCCGAGCGTTACGATGCCATGGTGATGATCGACGACTGTCATGCGGCGGGCTTCCTCGGCCGCACCGGGCGCGGTACTCCGGAACACCATGACATGGTCAGCCGCATTGACATCAACACCGGCACGCTGGGCAAGGCTCTCGGCGGGGCCAGTGGTGGTTACGTGAGTGGTCGCAAGGAAATCGTCGACCTGCTGCGCCAGCGCGCCCGTCCCTACCTGTTTTCCAACACCCTCGCTCCCACCATCGCCGCCGGCTCATTGGCGGCCCTGGAGATGCTCACTACCTCTACCGAGCTGCGTGATCGTCTTGAGGAAAACACACGCTACTACCGCGCCGGCCTCGAGGCAGCCGGACTCACCTTGCAACCCGGGGAGCACCCGATTGTGCCGGTCATGGTCGGCGATGCCGCCCTTTCGCAAAAAGTCTCCGCCCGACTGCTCGAGCTCGGCATCTATGCCATCGGATTCTTTTTCCCGGTTGTGCCCCGCGGTCAGGCCCGGATTCGCACCCAGGTCTGCGCCGCCCACACCCGCGATCAACTCGACCGCGCCATCGCCGCTTTCACGAAAGTGAAAGCCGAATTCGGCATCTGAATCGGCCTCACCAACCACTCTTACAGCGACGGCGAACCTGCCTCCGCAGGTTGAGAATTTGTCATTCGTAAATCGTAATTCGAAAATCCCCATGAACCCCCTCTCGCTCGCCGCCCTGGAACAGACCGCGCAACGCGCCGCCGAAAACGCCTATGCCCCCTACTCCAAGTTCCCGGTTGGAGCCGCGGTGCTGACGGCGAACGGCACCCAGTTTTCGGGCTGCAACGTCGAGAACGCCTCGTTCGGCCTCACCATTTGTGCCGAGCGCGCCGCCATCTTTGCCGCCGTCGCCGCGGGCGAAACCAAGATCACCGCCGTGGCCATCCATACGCCCACGCTCAAACCCACGGCCCCCTGTGGAGCCTGCCGCCAAGTGATGCGCGAGTTCGGTACCGACATCAAAATCATCGCCACGTGCAAGGGACCCGAGCGGATCGAAACCACATTGTCCGAACTTTTGCCCGACTCCTTCGGTCCGGATAACCTCGGCGAGACCGGTGTCACGTAAGCAGCAGAGCGACGCATGGGCGTCTTGGTGAATCTGGTGCTGCTGGTTGTCGTCTTTGCGACGGCCAGGCGGCGCATGAACCCCTACTTTGCACCGGCTTTGTTCGGCGGCATCAAAGCGACGTTTTATTATGTTGGTTCCCAGGATCTGCGGGTTGCGGTGATGGCGTTTACCGCTTTCGCCGGATTGGTGGGCTTGTTGGTTTTTTTCCTTCGTCTGTTGGATCAGGACGAAGCGGAGCCGGATGCCCTGCAGATGTATGAGGCCAATGCCGAGCCTGAAACCAAGTGGGAATACATTCCGATCATCGTGCTGGTTTTTATTATCGTGGCCGGCGAATTCATCGCCGCCGCCGTGCTGTGGTGAGCCGTGGCAACGGTCGTGAATTTGAGCATCACGTCCGCCTTAACTGCAACGGCTTAACCTTCATCTACAATTGACCACTTCAACGGCCGAGTGATCTTGTTTTCGTCCCGGCAGCGGCCTCTGATGAGGTGATAAGATGAGACGGTTTCATCCGTTTCGAGAACACCCCTTTCCTCATCATGAAACGACGCGACTTCATCAAAACGTGTTCGGCCGCCGCCGCGACTTCCAGCTTGGTGGGACTCAGTGGTTGCGCCCCTGCCACCGAATCCGGCCTGCCCATGCCCTCACCAGCAAAGCTGCCACGTTGGCGCGGTTTTAATCTGCTCGAAAAATTCATTGCCCGGGTCCCGGACCTGAACCGCGCCTATTTTGAATCGGACTTCGAAATGATTGCCGACCTCGGTTTCGATTTCGCCCGCCTGCCAATGTCCTACCGCTGCTGGTCGACCCCGGACAACTGGCAGGAGATGGATGAGAGTGTGCTGCAGGAAATCGACCAGGCCCTCGAGTATGGACGCCAGCACAATGTCCACATCTCCATCAATTTCCATCGCGCTCCGGGTTACTCCGTGGATCGCGGCCAGACCGAGCCGTTTAACCTCTGGAAGGATCAGGAGGCCCTCGACGCCTGCGTGCATCACTGGGCGGCCTTTGCCGAACGGTTTAAAGGCATCCCCAGCTCACACTTGAGTTTCGACCTCGTGAACGAGCCCGCCGTCATGGATTGGGACACCGGTGAGTGGCTCGACGATGTGACCTACCACCGCGTGGTCAAAGCGCTGGTCGAGGCGATTCGTGAACACGACCCCGAGCGCCTGATCATCGCCGATGGGCTCGGCTGGGGACGTGTTGGTGTTCCCATGCTGGCCGAATTGAACGTGGCTCAGAGCACCCGCGGCTATCACCCGCATCGACTGACCCACTACAAGGCCAGCTGGGTGGGTGGCTCCGATGAATGGGATGTGCCGACTTGGCCGATGGAGTCAGGCCAGACGATTGAGTCCAAGGCCGCCGAATGGGCACGCCTGCGGGGTGTATTTTCCGCCAACACCATCTACGAACCCCGCTTCGCCAACCCCACTCCACCCGGTCCGTTGGACCGCGCCAACCTGCGCGAGGAAAACATTGAACCCTGGCAGGAACTCGAGTCGATGGGGGTGGGTGTGCACGTGGGCGAATGCGGCTGCTACAACCAAACGCCGCACGACGTGTTCCTGAGTTGGTTCGAGGACAACCTTGCCGAATGGAAGCGGGCGGGCTGGGGCTTCGGCCTGTGGAACCTGCGCGGCAGCTTTGGCATTCTCGACAGCGAAAGAACCGACGTCGCCTACGAAGATTACCATGGGCACCAGCTCGACCGTAAACTGTTAGAACTGATGCAGGCTTACTAGCCGGGTCGGCGGCGGGGACCCTTCTGTATGAAACGATTACCCCTCGCTCTCGGCGGAATGGTGCTCGCGGCGAACCTGTTGTGGGCCGTAACTCCCTCAACCGTGCCCTCCCTCGCCGAACTCTATGCCGACAGTTTCCGACTCGGCGTTGCTCTCAATGCCAGCCAGATCGCGGGCGACGTCTCGTCGGATCGGCAGGTCATCAACACGCACTTCAATTCCTACACGGCGGAAAATGAAATGAAGTGGGAGCGCATGCAGCCGCTGGAAGGTGAATTCAACTTCGCGTCCGCCGATGCCTTGGTCGCACTGGGAGAACGCAACGATGCCACCGTCATCGGGCACACTTTGCTCTGGCACAATCAGACGCCGGACTGGGTGTTTGAAGATGAGGATGGCCAACCCGCCAGCCGCGAACTGCTCCGACAACGTCTGCACACCCACATTAAAACCGTGGTGGGTCGCTACGCCGGGCGCATCCACGGTTGGGATGTGGTTAACGAAGCTTTTAACGAGGATGGTTCCTGGCGAGACACCCGTTGGCGAGAAATCCTTGGTGATGACTACATCGCCGAGACCTTTGCGATGGCACGTGCCGCCGATCCGTCGGCGAAGCTCTACTATAACGACTACAATCTCTACAAACCGGCTAAGCGCGACGCCGTTGTGGCATTGGTCAGGGACCTGCAGGCACGCGGCATCCCCGTACATGGCATCGGCATCCAGGGCCACTACGGACTGGGGCATCCACCGTTGGACCTGCTTGAGGACGCGATCATCGCGTTCGGCGAGCTTGGTGTGGAAGTCATGATCACCGAGCTCGACGTATCCGTGCTGCCCTTCCCCGAAGAAGGCCTGTGGGGCGCCGACCTGTCCGTCGACTTTGAACTCTCCGCCGAAATGAACCCCTACGTCGACGGCCTGCCTGCCGAAGTGCAGGCCGAGCAGGACGCTCACTTCCGGGACCTGTTCACCGTCTTCCTGCGCCACCGCAGCGTGATGGGCCGGGTGACGTTTTGGAACCTCAACGACGGCTCCAGCTGGAAAAACAACTGGCCGATGCGCGGCCGCACCGACTACCCGGTCATCTTTGACCGCCAAAACCAACCCAAGAGCGCCTTCCATGCGTTGGTGGAATTGAAGCGCAACCACAACTCAACCCCCTGAAGACGGCACTAAAAGTCACGTTCTGCCTTGGATTGGCTTTCGGCTTATTCGCCGTTCCGGCTGATCCGCCCAAGATTATTTTCGATACCGACATCGCCCGTGTGGCAGCGGACGGCACCTCTGCTTCCGACATTGATGATCTTGGAGCGCTCACCATTCTCAATGCCCTCGCCGCGCAGGGATATTGCGAAATCCTCGCCGTAGTGACGAGTACGCGCTCCGATACCGTGGTAGGCATGATCGACGTGATGAACACGACGTTCGGCCATCCCGACGTTCCGATCGGTATCAAAGGCGGCAACCACCACCTGATCATTGATCAAAACAGCTATGCCCGTCTCGTCACCGCGAAGTTTGCCCACGACCAGACCAGTGCCTCCGCTCCCGCCGCCGCCTGGCTCTTGCGGAAGATCCTGACCGCAGCTTCCGAAACCGACACCATCATCTACGTGCACGCCGATACCATTGCACATTGGGAGTATCTTTGCTTCGACGCGCTTTGGGAATCCCCCGCCGATGCCATCAGCGACTTGCCCGGATCGGATCTGGTCGATGCGAAGATCGACGAGATCGTATCCTACACGCCGTGCCTGCCCAACGGGGGCGTGTCAGAAAACTGTCCCGATTGGACCAATGTCGAATCGTCCCAACCTTCAGCACTGGAAAATTGGCTAAAAACCTTCACGGGCACGGTGACCGGCAACACGGCCGCGCCGGCCGAAGCCCATGTTCCCACCAAGCTCAAGGAAACCAGCCAAACCGATCCGGTGACCATGGCTTATGTGCACTACTACACACAAACGCCTCCGCCCTGGCGGGATACCGCCGAAGTGCCCGATGCGGTCAGCCTCTACGGCGATCCCCTCGGTGTGTTTTTCACCGTGATGGATCGGTCCGGCAATGCACCGGGAACGGTGACTCGAACGAAAGGTGGATTCTCAATCTCAGCGGATCGAAAACTACGGTGGGACCAAAATCTGACCACATCCCAACACCGCTACTTCCATTCGGCCCCGGATGAGCAGGGACAACTGCTGACCCGCCTTGCCGCGTTGTTCGAGTTTCGCCCCTAGTCGCTCCACCCGTATTTTGGGATGTTCCTTTGGTAGACAAGCGCACCACCGCGGCCGTTGGTATTTGCAATAATCCGCGCGCTTTTCTCATCCGACCGACCGCCTTCTTGCATGTCCCACGCCAGCCTCTCGTATTCCATCATTCGTATGCAGCCCGACGACTGGGAGCGCGTTCGACCCGTCCGGCTGCGGGCGTTGGCTGACACGCCCGACGCGTTTGGATCGACATTGGCGCGGGAGGAGGCATTTGGCGAAACCGACTGGCGTGAGCGCCTCAACGGTGATGACCGGATCACCTTTCTCGCCACCACCAAGGCCGGTGACGACGTGGGCCTGATCGGCAGTGCGCCCTATGATGGTCATGCCGGACTCTTCTCCATGTGGGTGGCCCCGGAAGCGAGAGGCGTCGGAGTCGGGGGAGCCTTGGTCGATGCAGTCGTGGCCTGGGCAGAGTCACAAGGTCACGCCAAGGTGTTGCTCGACGTCGGTGACAACAACGCCCCCGCCATCGCCCTCTACGCCAGCAAAAGATTTGAACCCAACGGCATCGCGGGGACTTTACCGCCTCCCCGCGATCACATCACCGAACACCAACGTGAATTGATCCTCTGAGACTGGGAACCCAGCCACCGCAATCAACTCACGCGGAGGCGCAAAGACGCGGAGAACACTATTTAGACTACTCCAGGGTAGTTATTAAGCAGAGTGCACTGAGGTGATCACAGAAGGCCACTGAGCCATCAGTCTCCGTATCTTTACAGAAGGAAACGGAGATAACATTGCAGCATCCGCCCCCGAGGAACATGATATCACCGTCGCTAGCCGCCGTGCCTCACCCCTAACGTTGGGCGTGCGTTAAATGAACAAACGACTGCTAGTGATCCCTTATCTCTTGCTCGGATTGAGTTCGATCGCCCAGCTGTTGTCCGAGCCTCTCGCGAGTTTTGAACCTTTGAACTGGTTGAGTCTCGTCAGTCTCCTCGCCTGCCTGCTCTGCATCCCAGTGATTTCGAAGCACAGTCTCAGGCTCGGTTATGCCGCACTTTTGTTCCCCTTCGCTGTGCTAGTTCTATCTTGGGTTTTCGCTTCAGAGCCGTCCTACAGCATTACAGTGGAGTCTTCCGGTGAGCTGAAGTGGAACAAGGATGCTGTGAGTCTAGATGAATTTTTGGATCGTTTGGAGGAGCGTCAAAAAGAGCTGGAAGAAGAGTCCAACCAGCCAGTCGAGACAACGGCTGCTCCGTTACCTTTTTCATCAGACGCCACTCCGGCGGATTCACGTTTAACCTATACTCAAACGCAGCCGCGTTTCATCTAAATCGTTAGAAGTAATGGAGCACGCGCATCGCACAGTCGCTGACATCGAAGGGCCCTGGGAGGATTCTGATTTCGATTCTGGCTTAATCGAGAGGTGTAAGCGGGCTTGGGCCAAGCCGATCACCAAACTGAACAACCAAGAGTTAGCGACTCTGCTCCGCCAGAATATCGCTGTCGCCGATCTGTTACCGATAGCGAGGAAGAGGGTCAGGGATCAGATTGATGACGATACGGAGTTCTTTGATGGAGAGCTTCGGGAGGCAGTTAACCATGCAGAAAGAAGACTCTAACCAACCGCTAGAGACAAAGTCGGCCGGGGCCGTCTTTGTCGGGTCACTCGTCCTGAATGTGGTCTTGATTTCACATTCGCTGGCCACCGTGCCTCGCCTCTAACTATAGCCAGAAACCACCCGCTTGCGAAACCGTCGGATTTCCCCACATTTGCTGTCATGAGCACCGCAGAGATTAAGAAGATGTCCACCAGTGAACGCCTCTCCGCCATGGAACAGCTTTGGGACGCACTCTGCCACGAGGGACAGGAGCCAGCTTCACCCAGTTGGCATCGTGATGTCTTGGAGCAGCGGCGTAAGCGGATGAATTCCTCCGAAGCCCATTTCTACACGCTCGACCAAATTCGCGACCAGTTCCGTTGATGCGGAGCCGGGAGGTCATTGTCCTTGAGGAGGCCGCCGGAGATTTGGAGGCGGGTCGTGCCTTTTACGACGAAAGACAACTCGGCATCGGTCGCTATTTCATCGATAGCCTGATTTCCGATCTGGAGTCGCTTCGACTCTACGGTGGGATCCATTCGATTCACTTCGGATTTCACCGGGCCCTATCCCGGCGTTTCCCTTTTGCCATCTACTATGACGTCACTGACGAGATTATCCGCGTCGCCGCCATCTTGGATATGCGGCGTTACCCGGCGTGGATCAGAAAGGAACTGAGTGAAAGAGGCTAACCAACCGTTAGAGACAACATTAGCCAGAGCCGCCGTTGTCGCGTCACCCACAGTGAATCCGATCATGATTTCACAGTCGCTAGCCGCCGTGCCTCGCCTCTAACGTTGGCACAATCCGGAGTTCACCGTTATGTATGCTGACGCCCGAGCAAAGAAGAGAGTCACCGGATCATTGGAAGACTACTGGCGCAACCTCATGGACTTTGTAGGCGCCTCGCCAGGAAAGAGTTCTGGACTTCCCGGACTAGCGATCAAACTCGTCAATCCCCCGCCTGCTGAAGGTTCTTCGCTCGAAGGAGCTTGGATCATGAGTGGTCGGCCGGTTGAAGCAAAGCTCACCAAGCTCATACCTGATCAAGAGTTGCATCTGAAAATCATGGGGATCGATGGAGAGCCTGACAGAATCTACGTGTATTGGATCACCCGAAAAGAGGGAGAAACTTGGGTGCACCTTCGCCTGAGGCAGCGGTTCATTTTCAGTCTGTATCTACTGTTTCAAGCGCCGTTGTTCGTCCTCACCGGTTGGCTAACTGCGAAAAAGTCAGTCCCGTGAGCAAAACAAAGCGACGTGCAATTCAGTCGAACCGGCCGGCTCAGACAAGGAGTATGCAACTCATTCTCTCGCGTTGATTACTAAAATAGAGGATTACTTCGCCAAGGGTTGTGGGCGCTGTGAGCGATTCGCGACCGAGGATTGCTCTACGCGTCAATGGATCCAAGGCTTGGCCGAGCTGCGCGAAATCTGCCGGGGGGCAGAACTTTCCGAGGCGGTCAAATGGGGACATCCGTGTTACTCACATGGTGGTCGCAATATCGCGATCATGGGAGCATTTCGGGCCGATTTTCGTCTGAGTTTCTTTGACGCCGCCTTGATGAAGGACCCGGCGGGCATCCTTGAAAAGCAGGGTCCAAATACCCGGCACCCCGACATGATTCGTTTTACGAAAAACAGCCAGGTCGTGGAATTGAGACCGGTCATCGCAGCCTATTTGGAGGAAGCCATGGGCTATGCGGACGCCGGGCTCAGACCGCCAAAGGAAGAATACCAGCTCGAACTGCCGGATGAGTTATCCGAAGCCCTGCAGGCGGATTCCGAGTTAAATGAAGCCTTTCAGCTTCTCACTCCGGGACGTCAGAGAAGTTATGTAATCAACCTCAACTCGGCGAAGAAATCTGTCACCCGAAGGGCCAGAATAGAGAAGTTTCGTGGTAAAATCATCGCTGGTAAGGGAGCCACCGAACGGTGAGTGCGAAGCACTCCGCGAGATCGTATTCAGAGAATACGAATCAACCGCTGCCTCAGCCCAACGATACCAATCCAACCGCCTGCAACGCTTCGTCGGCGCGGATCTGATCGGACGACCGCACCAACACGTAGTCGGTGTCGAATGTGCCGATCGCGATGATGGGAATCCCGGCGCTCGCCAAGGGACCCGTGATTTGATTCAGCACACCAACCGCATCAAACGACAAGGGACCCAACACCCGCAGCGCCCGCCAACCAGGTTCGACCTGCACACCGGCCGGAACCGCGGCTTCGGAGCAGACGATGGAAAGCTCGTCCGCCGTGCGGCTCACGGTCGTGAAGCCCTCGGCAGGCAGCCAGCCCGGCACCGCCGCGGTGGACGGCATCCGGCAAACCGCAAGTGGTTCTGCCAACCAGATGTAGCGCAAAGGCTCCATTCACCCTGCCCTATCCACTGAGAAAATCCGCGACAGCCGCAGTGACCTGATCGCGCGGGATCTCAACTTCTTCTCGCTTGGCCAGGTCGCGCAGTTTAACCACACCCTTGGCCAACTCGTCACTTCCGTAGATGAGCGCAAGCTTCGCCCCGCTCTCGGTGGCATTCTTGAACTGTTTGCCGAAGCCCAAGTCCTTCATCGGGTAGTCCACCCGATAGCCAAAACTGCGAAGCTCGGCGATATCACCAAAGGCCGCCAAACGCTCGTCGCTGCCACCCACCACAACATACACGTCGGGCTGACTGAGAATCTCCGGCAACAGTCCACGTTGGCGCAGGAGCAACTCCATGGTCATGTCGCCGATGGCAAAACCCACCGCGGGCAAATCCGGCCCACCCAGTTTGCCCACCAGGTCATTGTAGCGTCCGCCGCCGGCCAGTGCCCGCAAGTCACCCTTTCGGTCGAAGGCTTCGAAGACGAAACCCGTATAGTAGGCCAGGCCACGCACCACGCCGAGGTCCACACTGACGAAGTCGGCCAGCCCCATCGCTGTCAGTCCGTCGAGTAATTGCCGCCAATCCGTCAGGCGTGCCGTGAGATCCTCCGAAGCAAGCCCATCCACCAACGCCTCGAGATCCGCCAGCGACTTGATGGCGAGCAATGCGAGCACCTTGGTGCGCACCTCATCGCTCAACTCCCCGTGGGCATCGGTGTAGATCTTGAATGCGTCCTCGCCCAATCGCTCGAACTTGTCGATCGCGGCCAGCATATCCTTGGTCTGGATCTCGTCCAAACCGAGGGCTCCCAGATAGTAGAACCAGAGGTTGCGGTCGCTGAGACGCACATAAAAGTCCTCCGCCGTCAGGCCAAGACCACGCAGGCATTGCACCAGCAGGCCGACCAATTCGATCTCCGCCTCCGGCCCCGCCTCGCCAAAGATGTCGGCGTTAAACTGGGCGAAGCAGCGTCCCCGGCCTTTCTGCATGCGCTCGTAGCGAAAGAACTCGGCAATACTGAACCACTTGATCGGTCGCTTGAGGGCGTTGGCCTTGGCGCCAACCATGCGGCAGACCGTGGGTGTCATCTCCGGACGTAGCGCCACCTCGCGGTCGCCCTTGTCGGTGAAATTAAAAAGCTGGCCTTCAATCTCGTCGCCCGACTTGGCCTTGTAGAGATCAAGCGATTCCAGGACGGGTGCATCGTATTCCTGAAAACCGTAGGCATGCGCGGCCCGGCGCCACTGGCGAAACAGATGCGTGCGAGGGATGAGATCCTCGGGATAGAAGTCGCGGAAGCCGGGCAGTGATTTGAACGATGCCATGGAAGCAAAACGTTGGTGCCGCGCCTCACGCCGCGCCAAGCGAAATCTGAAGACGGAAAGCGGTCAGGGGCCCGATCTCAGCAGTCAACCAACACTCCACTGATTGGATTACAGAAGGAAACAAAGAGAAGGAACAGTGCGGTATCGACACAGAGCGCCCAGAGAAGATCAGCAAGGCCACGTGGCCGACAGGCGGCTGAATTATTGCGAAGCGAAGAAGTGTGGGGTCATGCCGCAAAAAGTGTGAACATAGGCCTGCTTGGCAGGCTGAAGTTACTTTGCGGATTGACCCCATTCACCCGATCGCGCCTCCCGGGCATAAAAAAGCCGGATCCGAAGATCCGGCGGAAAGTCAGATGGCGGTTGAACGCCGGCAGACTCAGTTGATGGTCTCGATATCCAAGTTCTTGAGCTTCTGCTTCAGGATCTTGCCGGACTTGAACTTCACCACCGCGCGCTCCGGAATGACCACCTCGGCGGCGGGCTTGTTCGGGTTGCGGCCGATGCGGGACTTGCGGCGCTGCACCTCGAGCACTCCGAAATTCCTCAGCTCCACGTTGCGACCCTCTGCCAAGGCCGCCATGATGATGTCCAGAGTCATTTGGACGGTCGAAACGACCTCTTTTTGCGGGAAACCGGTTTTTTCGTAGATTTGCAGCACGATTTCACGCTTGGTGAGATTGGGTAGATTCGAGGGCATTTGATTCGATCCTTTAGAAGTTACGTCAGGTTATAGATTTAAGTTAGTTCCAACAAAGCACCCCGGTCAATCCCATCCACTGATTTTTCACGATTTTTAATGAGCGACAAACCTCCACAAGATCCTATCGATCAACTACCTAAGCAATTTCAGGATTTACTGCGATCCGGACCTTTCGCCAATGCGTTTGCATCCGGGGCCACTCCGGCCAGCTCGGGATCTCCCTCCACGCCAGAGGATTCTACCGACAAGGAGCGCAATGAAACCCTGGAAAAAATCCGCACCTTCAATCTCAAGCCCCGCGAGATCCGCGATCATCTGGACCGATTTGTGATCCAACAGAACGAGGCGAAGAAGGTCCTCTCCGTCGCCATCTGCGACCACTACAACCACGTTCGGCAGTGTTTGGAAAATGAAGCGCTGCGCGGGCAGGACTACGCCAAGCAGAACATCCTGCTTCTGGGCCCAACCGGCGTCGGCAAAACCTACCTGATGCGCTGTATCGCGCGGCTGATCGGCGTGCCCTTTGTGCGGGCCGATGCAACCAAATTTTCCGAAACCGGCTACGTTGGGGGTGATGTGGAGGATCTTGTGCGTGACCTCGTGAAAACCGCCAACGGCGACGTCGAGCTCGCGCAATACGGCATCATCTACATCGACGAAATCGACAAGATCGCCCAGTCCTCGACCGGAGCGGGTGGACGCGATGTTTCCGGCCGGGGCGTGCAGATCAACCTGCTCAAATTAATGGAGGAAACCGACGTTTCGCTCACGAGCCAAAACGACATCGCTTCCCAGATGCAGGCCATGTTCGACATGCAACGCGGAGGCAAACC
Organism: Opitutaceae bacterium; assembly: GCA_028280945.1. GTDB lineage: Bacteria > Verrucomicrobiota > Verrucomicrobiia > Opitutales > Opitutaceae > Actomonas. Next base: position 123,328 of record JANQKV010000030.1, on the reverse strand, counting down.
CCGCAAACGCACGATCAACACCCGGCACATTCTCTTTATTGTCTCAGGGGCATTTGACCGGCTGGCGGCCTCCGTCAAAAAACGCGTGCAGAGTGCATCCATTGGTTTTGCCGCCAATTCGGAAGACGACGACCGGCCCGACAGCGATTTCCTGCGACACGCCCAATCCCGTGACATCATCGACTACGGCATGGAACCCGAATTTGTGGGACGCCTCCCCGTCCGCGTCGCCTGCCAGTCCCTCACCGCTGGCGATTTGGAACAGATCCTCACCACCAGTGAAGGCAGCATTCTCCAACAATACCGGGCCGACTTTGCCGGCTACAACATCGACTTCGATATCACCTCCGACGCGATCACCGAGGTGGCGGAACGTGCCCAAAAACAGAATACAGGTGCCCGCGGTCTGATGACCGTGCTCGAGGAGGTGTTCCGGGACTTCAAATTCGAACTCCCCTCCACCGCCATCCGTTCCTTCAAAATCGATGCCGACACCGTGAGCGAACCCGGCCGGACCTTGCGCGAACTGCTTGAGGCCAACGCTTCCGATCAACGGGAGGTTTTGCGGGCCGAGGTGCAGGCGTTTGCCGATCGCTTCCAGGAAAGTTACCGCTTCAAGCTGGAATTCACCGAAGACGCAGTCACCTCATTGATCGAGAGCAGCCTCGATCTCGACAAGACCATTCGGGCGCTCTGTGAGGAGCGTTTCCGCAACTTCCATCATGGCTTGATTCTGCTTGCGAAGGATGATCCCGAAAAAAGCTTCGAGATCAACGCGGAGGTTGTGGCCGACCCCGAAAAGGCCCTCTCCCGTTGGGTCGTGGATCGTTTCCGCAGTGAGACGCCCACCGAGTCCAACAACCCTACCGAGGTTACAAAACCGGAACCGCCCACCGAGCGCCAGCGATGATACTCCATAGCAAGCGAAGGAGACTCGGCGATTTGAGTCGGTGGCTCCTGTTACTTGATTCCTGATACTTGTTACTTCTTCGCATCCGTGCCTGATCCTGCCGCCGTCAATTCCATGTTTGCCCGCATCGCGGGACGCTACGACGTGGCCAACCGTTTGCTCAGCGGCGGTATCGACTTGTGGTGGCGACGACGACTGATCCGATCGGTCGCCGCGGAATCACCCCGGGATGTGCTCGACCTGGCCACCGGCAGTGGCGACGTCGCGTTCGCCCTGGCCAAAGGTCTGCCGGAAGGCACGCCGATCACCGGCATGGATTTCTGCCGGCCCATGCTGGACGAAGCGGAGAAAAAACAACCTGACATGCCGCGATCGTCGCACATCACCTTTCGCGAAGGCGACGGACTGAACCTGCCTTGTGGAGACGCATCGTTCGACGCCGCCACGATTTCGTTCGGATTGCGCAACATGGCGGACCGGCACCGCTGTCTGACGGAACTGCACCGGGTGTTGCGTCCCGGTGGCAGCGTGTGGGTTCTGGAGTTTTCGCAACCGCGACAATGGCTGCGTCCCTTCTATTACTTCTATCTCCGTCATATCCTGCCCCTGGTCGCTGCGGTCGTTACCGGTGACAAAAGTGCCTACGACTACCTTTGCGGCTCCATTGAGGAGTTCCCCACCCACAACGGCATCGCTGAAGAAATGAAAACCGCCGGTTTTGCGTCGGTGTCCGTGCAGCGACTCACCGGTGGCATTGTGGCACTGCATGGCGGACACAAAGCGAACTGAGCGCCCAGCAGTCAGCACTCAGTTATAAAGAAGTGCTATCTTCTCACGGATTTGATCTCCACAAATGGAACTACGATAAACAGACAGTTAATCACCAGCTCTGTCCCAATTAAGAAACGTGATTCCATAGGCCTCGCATCCCGAATAACACTCGTAATCCCCAAAATGCCTAACCAATCGCCCGAGCCAACAAGCACTGCCGCTCCGCGTCGGCGCTCGCGGCTGAGCTAAATCGTTTCGAAAATATAGATATGAATCCCAAAGAACTGATCCGGACTTGGGTAGAACTTTTTAATCGAGCAGATCACGATGCACTTTCGGAAATGTATCACGAAGACGCAGTGAATCACCAAGTGGCATTGGAACCGGTGTCAGGAAAGGAGAACATAAGGAAAATGTTCAGAGACGAATTTTCACGAGCAAAGATGGTTTGCATCGTTGAGAGCGTCTTTTCCGACGAAAACTGGGGAATTCTCGAGTGGAAAGATCCGAACGGTCTAAGAGGCTGCGGTTTCTTCGAGTTCCAAGGATCAAAGATAAAGCTACAACGAGGATATTGGGATCAACTCACATTTCTTAGAGCACAAGGTCTACCTCTTCCAACAGAGTGAATTCGAACAAGACGGTGCTGGTAACGTCGGCTCATGCCGCGCTGTCGCCAGACCTCAACACTACTCAGAAACAAAGTCTTGGCGGCCAAGTCGCGTCGCCCCATGGCGAGGCTCGACCTCTCTTCTATTCCGTCTGTCGCCCTAGTTAAAAGACTTGCCGCAGCCGCAGGTGCTTTGCGCGTTCGGGTTTTGAATTTCAAACCCCTTGCCTTGCAGGCCGTCGTCGAAGTCGATGTTGCAGCCGTCGAGGTAGGCGTGACTGGCGGGGTCCACCACAAAGGTGACGCCGTGGCTCTCTAGCTTTTCGTCGTCCTCCTTCACTTCGTCGAAGGACATGCCATATTGGAAGCCGGAACAGCCTCCGGTCTCCACGAGAACCCGCAGCAGCTTGTCGCCGGCGGCAGCCTCGGCATGCATCGATTCGATTTTGCGAGCAGCGCGTTCTGACAACGTGATCATGAGGCAAAACCTGTGCCACCTGAAGGCGCTGTCAAATCGTTGCCGGACCACAGCAGTTTTCATGCTAGACCGCATTTTGATTTCTTGCCTCCCCTTCTTTCCCCTTTTTTGCTGCTCGGGTGAACGCGTTGCAAAACCTTTCCAACGAAGTCTCCTACGAGATGGTCCGCAAGATCGCCGACGGCGGCATGGGCTTGGTTTACGAGGCGCTGCAAAAGGGAGCCGGTCAGTTCAGCAAAAGCGTGGCGATCAAACTCATCCGGGAGGAGTATTCATCCATCCCGGAGTTTCAGAAGAACTTCATCGGTGAGGCGCGATTGGTGGCGGACTTGATCCACACCAACATCGTTCAGACCTATCATCTCGGCCAGGCCAACAATCAGTATTTCATGGTCATGGAGTACGTGAACGGAGTGAGCCTGGATCAATTTCTGGAGAAACACCGCGAGCTCAACCGGCCTATCCCCGTCGATATTGCGGTGTTCATCTGCTCCCGGGTCGCCCGCGGCCTGGCCTACGCACACCAAAAATGCGACCGCGAGGGCCGCCTTCTCGGCATCGTGCATCGCGACATCGGTCCCAAGAACATCATGCTGGCCTGGGAGGGTGACGTGAAGCTGACCGACTTCGGCATCGCGAAGGCCCTCGACCTGATGTATAATGAAGAAGGCAAGGTTATCGCGGGCAAAGACGAATATCTTTCCCCGGAACAGGCGAGTTACGCGGTGACCGATGGTCGTGCCGACCTCTTCGCCCTCGGCATCGTGCTCACGGAACAGCTCCTCTCGAGAAACATTTTCCGCGCGCCCGACCGCCTGGACTCCCGCCGCAACATTCTGACGATGCCCATTCCGCGTTTCGGTGACCTCCGGCCGGAGGTCGATGAAAAGCTGGAGGACATCATTCAACGGCTCCTGAAGCGGGACCGCGACAAACGATTCCAAACCTCCTTCGAAGTCCTCACCGAACTCGAACTCTACCTTTATTCGGACGGCTACGGGCCCACCAACGAAAAGCTCGGTGTCTACCTGCGTGAATTGATGGGCTATGCTCCCCCGGGGTCCCGCTCCCCCATCAATGTGCCGCCCACCCACCCGCAACAAGGCTGACGACGCCCAACGCGCCTTCTGATCATGGCTGGACCTGGATTTTCCCAAGGGCTGAGTCAGCGACAAACGCAGTCGCTGGTGCTGGCGCCGCAGTTGCGCCAGTCGTTGAAGATCCTGCAGGTGGCCGCTCTGGACCTCCGCACCGTCATCCAAGAGGAACTGCAGGAAAACCCCACGCTCGAGGAACTGCCGATGGAAGGCGTGAGCCTGGATCGGGAGAAGGCCGACTCCGACAACAATGACACCCCGGCAAACGCGGATAGTACCGAGACCGGCGGCGAGGAGCTCGATTTCTCCAAGGAGTTTGAGATCCTGACCAAGCTCGATCAGGACTGGCGCGATTATATGGCCAATGCGGGCGGCAACCAGACGCCCACGGTCGAAGACGATGAAAAGCGCCAGCACTTCTTCGATTCGCTCGTCAGTGAGACGTCATTGCAGGAGCACCTCATGAGTCAGGCCGAGATGTCCGACCTCGACAACGACAGCATGGAGGCAATGCGTTTTCTGGTCGGCAGTCTGGACGATCGCGGTTTCCTCACGCAGTCCATTCCCGACATCTCGCTTCAGACCGCTCTGCCACTGGAGGCCGTGCAGACCGCCCACGCCCTGCTCCAGACCTTTGAACCGGCGGGCATCGGGGCGAAGGACCTGCAGGAGTGCCTGCTGCTGCAGCTGGTCGCCAAAGGCCGTGGGGAATCCCTGGCCGGACGCATTATCCGCAATCAGTTTCCCCTGCTTATCCGCCGCCGTATACCCGACATCGCCCGCCGGGCGGCGGCTCCGCTGGAAGACGTGCAATCCGCGGTGGAAGAAATCGGCACCCTCGACCCCGCCCCCGGGCGCCGTTTCGCCGAGGACAACAACCGCGTGGTCGTTCCCGATGTGACCGTTGAGCGCGACGGCGACGAATGGAAGATCCACCTCAACAGCGACTACATTCCACGTCTGCGTATATCGAACACCTACAAGGAGATGATCGCCAAAGGATCGCTCACCCGGCAGGAACGCGATTATGTGCGGGAACGCATGCGCAGCGGCCGCTTCCTGATCAACTCGATCGAGCAACGCCAACAGACGATCGAGCGGATCACGCGGGAGATCATCAAAGCGCAGGAGCCCTTCTTCGAGGAAGGCGTATCCAAACTGCAGCCCCTTACCATGACGCAGATCGCGGACATCGTGGGCGTGCATGAAACGACGGTCAGCCGCGCGATCGCCAACAAGTACATTCGCACGCCCCATGGGGTTTTTGATTTTAAATTCTTCTTCACGCCGGGCTACCAGTCCGAGGGCGGTGCCCAGGTTTCCAACACCAGCGTAAAGGAAATGATCAATGAGTTGATCGAAACCGAGGATAAGAGCCGCCCCTTCAGCGATCAGGAACTGGTGACAAAGTTGCAGGAAAAGGGCCTCAAGATCGCGCGACGCACCGTGGCCAAATATCGCGAGGAACTCGGGCTTTTGCCCAGCAACCTGCGGCGGGAATACGCCTGATTTTTGCGCACCGGTTAACCTGATAACTGGAACAGGGGTGGACGGGCCCAGAGACTTCTGATCTCCTGACCGGTCCCAGAATCCTCCCCTATGAAACCGTTCTTATCTGTCCTGTCTTCGGCGGCTTCAGCTGTCGCGATTGTTGCCGGCATCGTCCCCGTGCCCGATACCGTTGAGCCCGAGTTTCAGCCCCAGGCTGAACCGCGAAACGTGGTCTTCATCCTTTCCGATGACCACCGCTACGATGCCATGGGATTCATGGGGCACCCGCTGGCAATCACGCCTCAAATGGACGCCATGGCCCGGGATGGGGTGCATCTGAAAAACGCCTTTGTCACCACCTCGCTTTGTTCGCCCAGCCGCGCCTCGATTTTGACCGGCCTTTACACGTTTCGGCACCGGGTGATCGACAACAACCGGGCGGTGCCGGAAGGCACGCTGTATTTTCCGCAATATCTTCAAAAGGCCGGTTACAAGACCGCCTACGTTGGCAAGTGGCACATGGGAGATCACAACGACGATCCCCGTCCCGGCTTCGACCGGTGGGTGAGTTTCCGGGGCCAGGGCCAGTATCTGCCCACCGGCAATACCCTCAATGTCGACGGCGTGGACGTTCCGCAAAAAGGCTACATCACCACCGAACTCACCGATTATGCGGTGGATTGGTTGGAGGAGCAGCGCGACTCCGACCACCCCTTCTTCCTCTACCTCTCGCACAAGGCGGTTCACGCCAACTTCACTCCCGAGGAAAAATACGAGGACACCCTGGCCGACCGGCCCTATGACCGGCCCGCGACTGAGGCAGACACTCCGGAAAACTATCACCACCGCCCCCGCTGGCTGCGCGACCAGCGCAACAGCTGGCATGGCGTGGACTTCCCCTATCACAGCAACCTCGACATCGAGCGTTACTATAAACGCTACTGCGAGTCGCTGCGCAGCGTGGACGACAGCATCGCGCGGGTCATGGAGCAGCTCGAGTCCATGGGCATCGCCGACGAGACCTTGGTCATCTACATGGGCGACAACGGATTCATGTTCGGTGAACACGGGCTGATCGACAAACGCGTCGCCTACGACACGTCCATCCGGGTGCCTCTGCTCATGCACTGCCCGGAGCTTTTTGCGAGCGGAACGGTGGTCGACGAGGTCGTCGCCAACATCGACATCGGCCCCACCATCATGGACGCGATGGGACTCGCCACCCCGCCGCACATGGACGGCCAAAGCTTCATCCCGCTGGCCCAAGGCGAGGACATTCCCTGGCGCGAAAACTTCCTCTACGTGTATTACTGGGAAAAGAATTTTCCGCAGTCCCCCACGGTCTTCGCCCTGCGCACGGATCGCTACAAATACATCAACTACTACGGACTTTGGGATGTGGATGAGCTTTACGACCTGCAGGCCGATCCGGACGAAACCACCAACCTGCTCTACACGGACGGTTATGCGGACATCGCTGCCGACCTGAAGGATCGACTCTACGCCATGATGGACGAACTGGGTGGCATGGAGATCCCGCTCAATCCGCCCAGCCATCGTTCCGCCAACAAACGACTCGGCCCCCGGGGCGGCAAAAAGGCCGCTGACTTCCCCGATCCGCTGGTCGTCGACGAACCGATCAATTTCAACGCCAACTGATTAAATCAGGCGAGCGGCGCCCCCGGCGCGATTTCCAATTGCGCCGGCGAACTCGGCTGCACGCCCGGGTCCACCCAGGCGGCGAACGCAATCATGCCGGCGTTGTCTCCGGTGTGCTTCGGCTCGGCCGCCAACAACGGAAGCTGACGGCGCTGCATTGATTCAGACAGGGCTCGGCGCAGGGACGCATTGTTGGCCACCCCACCGGACAGCCCCACACTGCGAAACGCATCCGTTCGTACCGCCGACTCCGTCTTGCGCACCAGGGCATCGATGACGGCCTGCTGGTAACTCGCGCACAAGTCGGCTTTGGCCGTCTCGATTTCTTCCGGCGACATTTTCTCCAACTGATAACGTAAGGCGGTCTTCAATCCGGAAAAACTGAAATCCAGGTCGGCCTTGCGGCCGATGCCCCGTGGAAAATTGAAGGCCGCCGAATCGCCCGAGCGGGCCAGTTTTTCCACCAACGGGCCACCAGGATAAGCCAGTCCCATGAGTTTTGCCCCTTTGTCGAGCGCCTCGCCCGCCGCATCGTCACGCGTCGAAGACAGCACGGAGATTGTGCGCTGGGCATCGATCTTGCAGAGGAGTGTGTTCCCTCCCGAAACGATCAAACCCAAGTGGGGCAAGAGCTCGGCCAACCGAGCGTCAAACCCGGCCGGGGCCTCGGCGTGCACAGGAATGAAGGGTGACCAGGCATGGCCGCGCAGGTGGTTCGCACCAACCAACTCTGTTTCCAGCGCAACGCACAGGGCCTTGGCGGCAGCAACGCCAATCGCCAGGCAACCGGCCAGCCCGGGACCGCAGGTGACCGCGATTCGAGTGACCCGGTTCAAGTCGTGCTCAGCCTGCACCCGGGTCAACATGGGCGCAAAAGTCCGCAAGTGCTCTCGCGTTGCGATATCCGGCACGACCCCCCCGTAGTCCTGGTGAACCTCCATCTGACTATGAATCCACTCCCCCACCAGGCCCACCGCGGGGTCGAACAACGCCAACGCGCTTTCGTCACACGAACTCTCGACGGCCAGAATCATGGGGTGGCGACGCCCGCCATGTTTTCGGTCAGCGCGGCGACGGCGGCCTCAAGCGGCTCGTCATCCACCGGGTAGGACCCAAAACGCTCATTGAATTCCTCCGGATCATCCAAATCCGGACGATTGCGCTGCAGGGCGATGTTAAAGTCATCAGCCGGAGTCATCACCACCTCAATATCAGGAGTCACGCCCACCTTGTCCAAAGTCTGGCCCGACGGGGTGTAAAACCGTGCCGTCGTCAATCGCAGGGCCTCGCCGGAACGCAGTCGAATCAGTGACTGCACCGAACCCTTGCCAAATGACTGCTCGCCGATGATTTCCGCCCGATCGGTGTCTTTGAGCGAACCCGCCAACAACTCCGAGGCACTGGCTGACCCGCCGTTGATCAGGACGGCAATGGGAAAGGTCCATACCTCGCCGGTGTTGGTCGATCGAAACTCCTCCCGGTCCAGGGAGTCACGTCCCTCGGTATAGACCATCAACTCCCCCTCAGGAAAAAACGGTTCCAACATCTCTTTGGCCACGGTGAGAATGCCCCCCGGGTTGTTGCGCACGTCAATGATGAGCGCCTGCATGCCTTGGAGGATCAGCGATTCGATGGCGGCACGAAACTCATCGGCGGTCGGCTCGGCGAACTGCACCACTCGCACGTAGCCAATCTGCCCATCGAGCATCTCGATATTGGCCACACTTTCCACTTCGATGATTTCGCGGGTGACGGTGACCTCGATGGGCTCTTCCTGACCGGGCCGGTTAAAGGTAATCTGAACGTCCGTGCCGGGTATGCCGCGCATGCGTTCCACAACCTGGTTGATCGACGCTCCCACCATCGATTCACCATCCACCGCAATGACCCGGTCTCCCCGCAGGATGCCCGCCCGTTCACCGGGTGTTCCGGCAATCGGAGCAATCACCACCACAAAACCATCGCGAAACTCAATCTGCACCCCGATCCCGCCGAAGTTGCTTTCGAGATCCTCACGCAAATGCTCGTAGTCGGAGACCGCCATGAAGTCCGAATTGGCGTCGAGACTGCGCATCATGCCACGAAGCGCATCGCGGGTCATGGCCTTGGGTTGCACCGCCTCGGGATCCACATAGCGGTCCCGCACCAGATTCATGACCTCGCGATAGTAGCGGGCGGAAGAGGAGACTTCCCGATCGCCCACCCAGCCGATCAACTGCGCGAGTTGCAGCAGGCCCATCGCCAGCAGGCTGCCGACCGACATTCCCAGCAAGATCGATAAAATGCGTTTGTGCACCCGGAGACTGTGGACAATGCATCGCAGATGTAAATGGGTTCATCCAAAACCAGCCCGGTTTCCCCGGCCCAACGGGAAGCCCTTCAAACGCACGCTGATGAGCAGGGCTTCATCGGATTTGATGCGTTTATGGAGGTGGCGCTCTACCACCCGACCGAAGGGTACTACCGGCGAAATCGGGATCGAATAGGGCGCGACCCGAAAACCGACTTTTTCACCAGCTCGTCGTTCGGTCCCGTTTTTGGGGAGTTGGTGGCCGCCAGTGTCGAAAAGTTGTTGGGACCGAATGATGCGTCGATGTTTCGATTCATCGAACTCGGCGCAGAGGGCGGTCGCAGCGTGTTGGATGGCGTAACGCACCCGTTTGAGTCCGTCGAAACCCGCGGTCCGGACGACGATACAGCACTCTCGGGGGCTTGTATCGTTTTTTCCAACGAGCTGTTTGACGCCCAACCCTGCCGCCGTTTTCGCGGCGATGGTGAAAATTGGCAGGAAATCGGCGTTGGCCTGACGGAAGAGGGAATTTCGGAAACGGTCGTGACTGCAATCGACCTGCCTCCCGATTTGCCCACCTGCGGCCCCGCGGGTTACCATGTCGACTACCCAACCGGTGCCCGCGAGCTGATCAAACGACTTGCCCATGACCCGTGGCACGGACTGTTTCTGGCCTTCGATTACGGAAAGTCCCGGCAGGAACTCCTGAGCGAAACGCCTCAAGGCACGGTCCGAGCTTACCAAAACCATCGCCAATCCACCGACGTGCTCGCGAACATGGGGCAGCAGGATCTCACCTGTCACATCTGCTGGGACCACCTCACCGAAGCTCTCACGAACGCAGGCTTTTTCAGTCAGCCGGTGGTGTTCCAAGAGGCTTTTTTGGTCAAAAATGCCGATCAAACCTTGTCAAAAATCATGACTGCAGAAGCGGGCCAAATGAGTCCACGAAAGGCAGGACTCATGCAACTCCTTCATCCGTCATCACTTGGGCAGAAATTCCAAGTGCTGAGCGCGTGGCGGGACAAATCCTGAGATTCCCCTTGCCCCGCCCTTCGCCAAACCCTTAATTCCCGTCCTTTTAACACGAGAAAACGCCATGTCCCGAATCTGTGCCATCACTGGAAAACGCCCGACCACGGGTCGCATCATTCACCGCAAAGGTGTCGCTAAGAAAAGCGGCGGCATCGGCACGCACGTTACCAAGACGACAAAACGCCGTTTTAAACCCAACGTGCAGCGGGTTCGCGTCAAATTGCCCAATGGCTCCATCAAGCGCGTTTGGGTTTCGGTGAAGGCTCTTAAAGCCGGCCTCGTGCAGAAGGTCTGAGTCCCAAAGCCCACCTCTCATCCACTTCCAGCCGTCCTCGTGAAGGACGGCTTTTTTGTGTTTCATTTCCAATCGAAAGGACGCTCGCCGGCGCCCGCGGCGCCTGTTGGCCGAGTTTACACCCTGCGGAAGACGACGGCCGCGTTTTGGCCTCCGAATCCGAGGTTGTTGCTCAACACAGCGTCCACCTTGGCCTCGCGGGCTTCGTTGGGCACATAATCGAGATCACACTCCGGGTCGGGTTCGATGAGATTGATGGTAGGCGGCAGCACCTGATCGTCTATCGCCTTCAGACAGGCGACACTTTCGATCCCTCCCGCCGCTCCCAAGAGGTGACCGGTCATCGATTTTGTGGATGAGACGGGCATTTGAGCCGCATGATCACCGAAGAGCCGTTTGATCGCCAGCGTCTCAAACTTGTCATTGTAGGGCGTGGAAGTGCCGTGAGCATTGACGTAGTCAATATCGCCGGGCGCCAACTCGGCTCCTCGAAGCGCGCGACTCATGGCCATGCCCAGACCCTTGCCTTCGGGATCCGGCATAGTGATGTGGTGGGCATCGGCCGTCGCGGCGTAGGCGGCGACCTCACCATAAATCCTGGCACCCCGCGCCTTTGCCCGGTCAAAGGCTTCCAGCACGAGCACCCCCGCTCCTTCCCCCATCACAAAACCATCGCGTCCCAGGGAGAAGGGCCGGCTGGCGGTTGGGGGATCGTCGTTGCGCGTGCTCATAGCCTTCATCGAGCAGAAGCTCGCATAGGCAAACGGTGTAATCGACGCCTCGGCACCACCCGCGATCATGACCCGGGCATCACCGCGACGGATCATGTGCATGGCCTCACCAATCGCATGCGTGGCGGTGGCGCAGGCGGAAACCACCCCAAAATTGGGCCCCCGCGCACCGTAGTGAATCGCCACCATGCCCGAACAGATGTTGCCGATCAGCGCCGGAATGGTGAACGGCGAGACTTTACGCGGACCAAACTCCACCAGCCGGCGCAGCTGTTGTTCGTAGGTCTGCATGCCTCCGATGCCCGATCCCACCAGAACACCAATCTCGTCCGGGTTCTCCTGGTCCATCTGCAAACCGGAGTCAGTCACCGCCTGCTGCGATGCAACGTAACCGAAGTGCGTATAGCGGTCGTTCCGGCGGGCCTCCTTCGGATCCATGTGCTGGGTCACATCCCAGTCGCGCACCTCGGCACCTATCTGGCAGGCAAAGGGCTCCGGGTCGAACTGGGAAACCCGATCGATACCCGGGGTGCCGGCCTTGAGACTGGACCAAAAAGCGTCGGCGTTGTGTCCGAGGCCGTGAATGGCACCAATACCGGTTACGACCACACGTTGAGAATCAGGCAGGGATGTAGACATCGCTAGAACCTAAGCAATTGATGAAATAAAAAGGCGCCCTACCGACAGGCTCTCACGAGACCGGGTAGGACGCCCTAAACTGATTGGTCGGGCGCCTTAGCTGCTACCCGCTTTGCCTTTGATGTAGTCAGTGACTTGACCGACGGTCTGCAGCTTCTCGGCATCGGACTCCGGGATTTCTCCCTGAATCTCATCCTTGAACTCTTCCTCGAAAGCCATGATCAGCTCGACAGTATCGAGAGAATCAGCACCAAGGTCGTCGAGGAATGACGCCTCCGGCGTGATTTGTTCCTCGTTCACATTGAGTTGGTTAACGATGATTTCCTTAACCCGTTGGTCGATAGTTTTTTGGTCGGACATGTGGAGGTTCTACTAAAAGTGAGGAGGCTTCACATCGCCATACCGCCGTCAATGGTAAAAACCTGACCGGTGATATAGGATGCTTCTTCGGAGCAGAGGAAAGAAGTCGCATGGGCGATATCGTCAACCTGACCGAAGCGACGCATGGGGATGAACTCGGTGACCGCTTTCTGAACCTCTTCGTTCAGCTCGGCCGTCATGTCGGTCTGGATGAAGCCCGGAGCAACGACGTTGGCGGTGACATTGCGGCGGGCAAACTCCTTCGCCACGGTCTTGGTGAATCCGATCAAGCCGGCCTTCGCTGCGGAATAGTTGGCTTGGCCGGCATTGCCCATGATCCCGGACACTGAAGAAATGTTAACCACCCTGCCCCAACGGTTGCGGCACATGGGCCAGCCGATGGCCTTGGTCCAATGGAAGGCGCTGGACAGATTGGTTTGAATCACGGAGTTCCAGTCCTCCTCGGACATGCGGGCGAGCAGCCCGTCGCGGGTGATGCCGGCATTGTTGATGAGAATATCGATCTGCTTGAATTCCTTGAGCAGGTCGGCCGCGGCAGCCTCGACCGCCGGGCCATCGGACACGTCAATCGCCCGTGCCACCGCCGAACCACCTGCCGCCGTGATCGCATCAGCCACAGCACCACAACTGTCGGGGTTTTTGGAAACGCAGATGAGCTTCACGCCCTTGGCTGCAAGGTTCTCCGCGATGGCTTTGCCGATGCCACGCCCAGCTCCGGTCACGAGTGCAGTGCGATCATTAAACGTCATAAGCCGACAAGGTGCGAAACATCCCGGAGCAGGGGCGAGGGAAAAATCACCCGTCATCCACAACCGGTTTTAGCGGCGGTTGCTCCCAGGCCACGGAATAGTCCCGGCCTTTGACCGGCGGGTTGCCGCCCGGGCCATAGCCCACCAAGCTAGATCGCCGGTCCAAAGGCACGAACTCCGAACCTATCCGGCCATCGGCCACCTCAAACCGCAGAAAACCCAAAGTATCATCACCATCGGGCCAGCGGTCGCCCCATTGGGGAAACGCCGTGGCCGGGGCGAGGTGAATCTGCACCCCATCCACCTCCACGACCCGTCGACAGTGGATGTGGCCACTGACCACATGGGTCACGCCGAGCGATTTCATGATTTCCCAAAGGTAGAGGCGGTCCCCCCGGTTGAGTCCAAAATACCACGCAACCCGATCATCGGCCGGGTCGTAGTCATTCTCATCGAAGTGATCGGCAAACAGAGCCGGATGAATGATCCACACGTGGTGGGGGCAATCCGGCTCCGGCCTGAGGGCCTCCAACCATCGTTTCAGGTCTGCCTCCTCCGGCAATCCGCTGCCCAGCTTAAACGCATCGATGCCAGTGAACCGGACGCGATTGAGGCCTTCACCACGAAGCGCGGTCCATTCGCTGGGACCAAAGACAGAGCGGTAATGCTCAAGGTAGCGAGAGTTAATGGCGACCGGTGAGGTGGCCGACCACTTGTTGCCCACCTCATGGTTGCCTGGAATCACCAGCGATTCCATCGGCAGGTTGCTCAAGTCGGTTTTGATGGACTGAAGCTCCTCGGTGTGCGTCGCGCCATCCCGAGTGAGATCGCCTCCCACCAACAAAAGATCCGGTGCCAAATCAACTATCTGTCGGCGGGCGGTTTGCCAGTTCTCGTTCCACGATGGCTGATAACGATATGACCGCGGTGATCCGACGTGAATGTCCGCAACGTAAACGAACGACCAATTCTCGGGGAATTTTTCAGAAATATTCATGCAGATTTTTCAGTCCGAACCGTCTTGAGTCTCTCCACTCCTAGATCTTCGTGCCTGCTGTTCGCGAGATCGAATCCCTTTCCTCCTCCTCAGATCCCCATCCGTTTTGCAAACTCCCGAACCCAGCTTCTCCGGCCTCGACCTGTCCGATTATTTTGTGGTGGCGCTGTATCTCATCGCCGTCTTCGGCGCCGGCTTTCTCTTCACCAAGAACAACAAGTCGGGCAAAGACTTCTTTGTTGGAGGCAATCGCATCCCCTGGTGGGCGGCAGGCGTGTCACTCTACATGTCGACTTTCTCGGCCTGGATGTTCACCGGTGCCGCCAGTTTCGTCTACAACACGAGTTGGTTCGGCATCCTGTTCTTCGTGGCCAACCCGCTGGGTTTTGTGATCGGCTTCCTGCTCTCCGCTGTAAAGTGGCGGCGCGCCCGCCTGTCATCACCGGTTGAATACGTGGAGGAACGCTACAACCACACCACGCGCCTCGTCATTGGCGGGGTCCTGCTGGTGAGCATGCTATATTGGCCGGGACAACACCTGGCCGCTGTCGCCCGCATCTCCGCACCCGCCCTTTTCCCGGATGTGCCCTGGGCAGTCGACGGATTGATCATCTTCTTTGGCTTCTTCGTTTTGCTCTACTCCGTGGCCGGCGGCATCTGGGCGGTGAGCATGACCGATGTGTTGCAGTTCATTGTGCTGCTCTCGGTCTGCGTGGTCCTGCTTCTGGTGGTCTTTTTTGGCGCCGCCCCCATAAGCCCGGCGCAGCTGGTGGCGGGTCTGCCGCCCTTGACCTGGGAACATACCCTGCCCAACGGGGCGTATTACACGCCCCTTTATTTTATCGGACTCGTCGCTCATGCCATTTTTGGCAACGCGGTGGGCGACAAGGCTCAGCGCTTTTTCCTGGTGAAGGATGAAAAGGCAGCCAAGCGCACCGGTTGGATGACCATCGCGCTCTACGCCATGTCACCCTTTCTTTTTGGTCTCCCGCCCTTGGTCGGCAAATTCCTCTGGCCGGAAATCAGCCAACTCGTGGCCTTCGCCGGCAGTTCCAAACCCGAGGAATCCATCTTCATCGCCGTTGTCGTGCACTACCTGCCCGCGGGCATTGTGGGACTGTTCATCGCCGCCATGATCGCCGCCTCGATGTCCGCTCTGGATAGCGTGTGGAACACCCTCTCCTCCATCATCTCGATCGATCTCTACAAGGGCCACTTCCGAAAGGATGCTTCTCAAAAGGAGCTGTTGTGGGTCGGCCGCATCGTGGTGGTCTGCCTCGCCCTGGCCGCCATCGCCATGGCGATCATCATCGTCAACAGCACGTGGGGTCTCTTTACCTTTGCCAACATTGTGCTGGGTCTGGTCGGCATCCCGGTGAGCGTGCCACTGCTTGTTGGTGTCATCACCAAGATCCCGTCCACCTGGGCGGCCATCCCCTCGATTCTCAGCGGCATCGCCGTGGCCGCACTCACGCGCTTCGATTTTAATTGGGAACTGGGCCCGCAATACATCGCCGTTGTGCTGACCACCTTTGGCGTCCTGATGCTCTCACGTTGGCTAGGCAGTCTGCACAATCAGAGTCGCCTTCACGCGGCATTGGGCTGTGCGGCGATAGGCGGCGTGGTGTTCTTATGCCTGGGCATGGTCTCCACCCATGACATGACCGGAAACTGGGTACCGCGCATCATCGGGAGCGAGGCGACCGCACTCTGGCTCGGCATCACCTCGGTGGGGATCGCGGTGCTGAGCTTTCTCTTCACGCCGGTCTACGGCCGCGACATCACTGCTTTGCCCGAACGCACCGCCGATTTCTACAAACGCATCGCGCGCCCGGTCGACGTCGCAACCGAGGTCGGCGAAAACCTTGAGGAGGGCCGCCCCAATCGCATCATCGGGTGGAGCGCCGTCGGCCTGGCCGTCGTGCCGCTGGTTTTTCTTGCCCTCTACGGCGGCGCCAACGCCTTTGCCTACCTGACGCTCGCCGCCATCCTGTTCGTGATGGGCGGGGCCTTCCTCAAGGCCTCCAGCTGATCGGGTTGAGTGGATGGCGGAACCGGGACTGCTCAGTAAACGTCACGCTGGTAGCGCTTGTCCTTCTTGAGCTGTTTCACGAAGGCCACGGCTTCATCTTCGGACATGTTACCGTGCTCCGCGGCGATGTCATGCAACGCCCGGTCCACGTCCTTGGCCATGCGCTTGGCGTCACCGCACACGTAGAAAATGGCACCACCCTGCAGCCACGACCACATCTCAGCCCCGGCCTTGCGCATCTTGTCCTGCACATAAACCTTTTCGGCTTGGTCACGGGACCACGCGAGGTCGAGCCGGTCGACATCTCCGTTGGCGAGATAGTCCCTCCACTCGTCGCCATATAGAAAATCGGTGGCTTCATGCTGGTCGCCAAAAAACACCCAGTTGCGTCCCTCGCCGGGCTGGCCGGCGCGCTCTTGCACGAACGCCCGAAACGGAGCGATGCCCGTGCCCGGACCGACCATGATGATGTCTTTGTCCGCATGGTCTTCCGGCAGGCCGAAGTGGGAATTGGAAACAAAAACCGGCACCGGCGTCTCGTTGACGTTGACCCGGTCGGCCAAGAACGACGAGGCCACGCCAACACGATCACGGCCATTGGTCTCATAGCGCACGATGGCGACGGTGAGGTGCACGTCTTCGGGCGACACGCTTGGGGAGGAGGCAATGGAGTAGAGCCGGGGCATCAATTTACGTTGCAGGTCGACCAGCTCCTGCGGGGTAAACTTGGCGCTGGGGAACTCTTGCAGAATGTCGATGTAGTGCCGCTCTTCGAGCCACGGCTTGAGCGCGTCTTTGTTCTCCGGCTTCAGCAAGTCGGCCAACTGAGCCTGCTCCACCTCATCGGTGGCCTTTTCCGCCACGGCTTTGAGGAGCTTGGGAGTCGGTCCGGCCAGGGCCAGGCGACTGGTCCAGGCCTCGCGCAGGGAAATCGGTTGCTCAAGCTTGAGCATGGCGGGTGAAACCAACTCGTCGCCGCTGGCTCCCACCGCCCGCAACAACTCCTCGACTTCCTCCACCCGATTGGTCGGAAACACCCCCAGTGAATCGCCCACGGTATAGGAAAGCCCACTGCCGGCGATATCCACCACGAAATGGCGGGTTTCCTTGGCGGAGCCCTCGGCGTTAAGGAGCCGGTTCTCCGAGATCCGGGCGGGATAGGGATTCGTCTTCGAGTAAGGAGAGGCTTCGTTGGATGCGGACATGTGTGCCCGATTGAGCAAGGCCGGCGGGCCCGGGGGCAAGCCTTAGTTTGTGGACTGGTGAAACCAACAAATCCGCCGATGCTCGCTTGCCTCAAGGCACGAATTGCAACCAACTCGCCCCTCTGTGAAGCCCGAGGAAGTTCGCCTGCAAAAATTCATCGCTGAGGCCGGGGTGTGCTCTCGTCGAGCCGCCGAAGCGTTGATCGCGGCAGGGGAAATCACGGTAAACGGCCAAGTTGCCCAAATCGGCCAAAAGGTTGTGCCCGGGTTTGACGAGGTGAAGGTCGAAGGCCGGCGCATCCGTCTTCCCCGGGCCGCCCCCCTCACGGTTGCGGTGCACAAACCGCGCGGTTTGGTTTGCTCCAACGATGATCCGCACAATCCCGGCACGGTGTTTGACCTGCTCCCCCCTCAATTGGCCCATCGCCGCTTTTTCTGCGCTGGCCGGCTCGACAAGGATTCCGAGGGACTGGTGATCCTCACCACCGACGGTGACCTGGCCAATCGGCTGATGCATCCTCGCAATGTGGTAGTGAAACGCTATTATGTCCGCTTGGAAGAGCCCTACCCCCGGTCCCGTCTCCAACGGTTGATCAGGGGGGTGAAAATCGAGGACGATTGGTATCGTGTCGAGCGCGCCTCCCTGATCCGTCCCCGCAATGATGCCGCCGTCGAAATGGATGTGTGGATGCACCACGGCAAGAAGCGGGAGATTCGCCAACTCTTTCTCGCTCTCGGACACCCCGTCAAAAAACTGCGGCGCTATCAAATCGGGGGCTTCCCTTTGCGGGGAATCCCATTGCGCGCCGTGAAGCAGCTTTCTAACAAAGACATCGCCCGTCTTTTCCAGAATCCGACCGCTCCTCGACCGGATCATGACGCCATCGTCATAAAGCCAACCCTTCCCCGCCATGATCGCTAGAATCGTTTGCTTGCTCCTGTTCTCCACCTTTCTCGCCCAGGCGGAGATTGCCACCCGTGCCACGACCGTGCACACGCGCCCGGATTCGGGCTCGGCGGTGATCGTGTTGGTCAAGGCGGGTGAGCGCTTACCTGAGCCCGCCCCCATTCGCGGCGTTCCGGCGGGCTGGAGTGCGGTCAGCGTGCCCGGCCCGCACGAGGTGTTCGTAAACAACAAATACATCACCAAGGATCTGGATGTGAAACCCGGCTCGCCGTTGCATACGGAAGCGAATGCCGATTCGCCGGTTCTCACCAACGCGGCCGTCGACGACAAATACGAGATCACGGGGCTGCGGGGACGGTGGACCCAGCTCTCGCTGGACCAACCCGTGACGGGCTACATTTTTGGTGCCCCCGCCGCAGCCAGCGGCACGACCGCGCCGCTCGTGACCTCCACCCCGGTCCAAGACGTCTCCACCACCACCACGCCCGCCCTTCCCCCCAGTCCCACCGCCGGAGAACCGGTTGATCGCACGGCCGAGGAACGCGAGAGTCTCGCTGACTTGCCTCGACTTTTTGAAGGCGTGCTGTCTTCGACCCGCGTGCCGCTGCGTCCCCGTCGACCGTATGACTTTGCCTTGGAAACCGCGGACGGCACCCGCTTTGCTTACTTGAACCTGTCCCGGATTCTACTCCGAACCCCCGTGGAAAACTATTTGAATCGTGACGTTGTCGTCTACGGTGTCGCCCGGCCCATTCCCGACACCAAGGACATCGTCATTACGGTCGAATCGCTCCAACTCCGATAAGCCTTCCCTCACCACCATGGAACTCATCAGCGGAAATCAGATAGCTGCCGATATTATCGATGAATTGAAAACGGAGGTTGCTTCGTTTTCCGGTCGCAAACCCTGCCTGGCCTTGGTCCGGGTGGGCGACGATCCGGCGTCAGTGTCGTATGTGAAGAAGAAAGAGAAGACCGCTGCTGAGATCGGGGTGGAGAGCCGCATCATTCTGCCTCCCGAAACGATCACGCAAAGCGAGCTGGAGACACTGATCGACGATTTAAACGCTGACGACGGGGTGGATGGTATTTTGGTCCAGTCCCCCCTGC
Organism: Opitutaceae bacterium; assembly: GCA_028280945.1. Taxonomy (GTDB): domain Bacteria; phylum Verrucomicrobiota; class Verrucomicrobiia; order Opitutales; family Opitutaceae; genus Actomonas. Next base: position 103,941 of record JANQKV010000030.1, on the reverse strand, counting down.
CCGGCGACCTCGATGAACTCGCGATCTTCCGGCGAGTTTCGCCCGCGAAAGACGTGGATGGATTTCACACCGTCAATATCGGGAAACTCGCGCAGGAGGACGACACCGGGTTCGCGTCCTGCACGCCGGCAGGCATCATGGAGATGCTGGCAAGAAGCGAAGTGGATTTACGCGGCAAGCATGTCGTGGTCGTGGGCCGGTCATTGATTGTGGGAAAACCTGTCGCTTTACTCGCCCTGCAAAAGAAAGCCGGCGCCAACGGCACGGTCACGATCTGCCATTCCGCGACCAGCGATCTGCCGGCCATCACCCGTCAGGCCGACGTGTTGATCGCGGCAATCGGCCGGGCCGGATTCGTGACCGCCGACATGGTCAAGGATGGTGCCGTAGTGATCGACGTCGGTATCAACCGGGTGCCCGATTCGTCTCGAAAATCCGGATACCGCTTGGTTGGCGACGTGGAATTCGACGCGGTAAGCCCCAAAACGGCCAAGATCACGCCCGTGCCGGGAGGCGTGGGCCCGATGACCGTCGCGATGTTGATGAAAAACACCGTCAAAGCCTATCGGTTGCATCAAAGCTAACGCAGCGCATTACTACCGCCCATGTCCGTGCCTCGCATCCTCGTTGTTGATGACCAGCTCATCAATGTGCAGCTGCTCAAGCGCAAGCTTGAGCGGCACAACATGATGGTGATCTCCGCCTATTCCGGACAGGAAGCGCTTGACGCGGTGAATGCCGAAAAACCGGACCTGATTCTGCTCGATGTGATGATGCCCGAAATGGACGGGATCGAGGTCTGCCGGCGGCTGCAGGCTCGCGAAGACACCCGTTCGATTCCGGTCATCTTTATCACGGCGCGAAACACCAAGGAGGGCAAAATAGAGGGTCTGGCCGTTGGAGCCGTTGATTACATCACCAAACCCATCGATCTGGATGAAACATTGGCCCGGGTGCAGACCCAATTGCGGTTTGTCAGCATCAACCGTGAAATGGTCGACCTGCAGCGCCGATTGGTCGAGGCCCGCCGCAGCGCCACGATTGGGGCCGTCACGCAAGGGATCGCCCACAACCTCAACAACCTGCTGGGGGTGGTGATCGGCTATCTCGATCTCATCAAAACCGTGGCGGAGAATCCCGATGCGGTGCGCAAGAACACCGAGCACGTGGAGAAGGCGATCGATCGGATCGTCAACATCATCAAACAGCTCAACCTGGTGGTCACCAAGACCCGTTTGGCGACACAGCGTTTTCCCCTCTCCCAACTGATCGAAGGCGCCATCCAGCGATTTGAAATGGAACGCAATCTCCAGGAGGCGGTGTTTATTGACAATCCCGCCGGTGACCTGGAAATCGCCAGCCACGTGGAGGTATTTGAAAGCTCCATGGCCGCCCTGTTGCACAACGCCTGGGAATCCTACGGGGAAACGCATGAGGGCACCCGGACGGTGGGGCTTTCCGTGGCGATCATTGACGGAGGTGATGTCCCGATGATCGAAATCCACATCGAGGATCAAGGACGCGGCATTCCGGACGACATTCGTGATCACATGTTCGAACCGTTCATCAGTTCCAAACACACGGTGGGCGTCGGCATGGGGCTGACCATGGCCCGCCATGCCATGCGCCACCTGGGCGGTGATTTGATTTTGGAGGATCGTCCGGGAGGCGGCACTGTGGCCATCGCCAAACACCCGATCAACCCGGTGAAGGGCCATGCCTAGGATCGCATTCATCGGCGCGGGACGCATGGCATCAGCCATCGTTGATGGTTTGCTCGCCGCCGGGACCAAGCCCACCGATCTCGTCTGTTTCAGTGCCAGCGGGACAACTGCGGCTGCTCTCGCGGCTCGGACCCACATTCAAAAAGCCGAGACACTTGAGCAGGCCTGCACCGACGCCGATTTGGTGATCATCGCATTCAAGCCCCAACACCTCGACACGGCGGATCACCGGCTGATGGCGCTGACCCGCGGCAAACTGGTCTTGTCCGTTTTGGCCGCCAAGACCATCGATCATCTCGCCGCCGTTTTTCCCCACGCCCGCAACCTGGTCCGCACGATGCCGAACACTCCGAGTGCGATCGGGGCCGGCATCACCGGCTGGTGCAGCCGCACCCCGCTCTCCGCGTCGGATCGATCGATCGTGGTGGGAACACTCGGCGCCATCGGGCAGGAGCTGGAGATTCAGGAGAACAAGATTGATGCTTTGATGGGGGTGAGCGGTTGCGGTCCTGCTTTTGTTTTTGAGTTTACCGGTGCTTTGCGCGACGCAGGCATCGCAGCCGGACTTACGCCTGAAGAGGCTGAAACTCTCGCCGTGGAAACCGTGCTGGGGTCGGCTCGATTGATGGCCCGCACGGATGCTTCACCGGAAGAGCTCCGCGACCAAGTCACCTCCCCGAACGGCACCACTTATGCGGGTTTGCAGGTTTTGAAGGCCAGGGAGTTTCGCGCAACCATGCGTGAAGTTGTTGCCGCCGCCAAAACACGTTCGGAAGAGTTGGCGTCCGGCAAATAAAAACCGTCGGCTTTGTTGCTGGCGGTCGGGAATCAAAAGAAGCTCCGGTGACAGTTATAGCTCGGAAACGGTGTAGGGGGTGGTGCGATCCGTGGTGGCCGCGCGCACTTCGGCAACCTGTTCGGGTACGATGGGCCCCGCCGCGTTACCCCACTCCTGCCGGATGTAGGTGAGCACGTAGGATATTTGCTCATCACTCCAGTTGAAAGCTCCGCTGGATCCGAAAGCCGGCATGGCCCCGTTGTAGGTGTTGCCATTGACCTCGATCGGACCTTGCAGGCCATGGAGCAGAATCTTCACCAAACGTTCTTCATCACCGGTCACCCAATCGGTTCCCACCAAAGGTGGAAATGCTCCCGGCAGCCCCATGCCCGTCGGTTGGTGACAGGCCGCGCAGTTGTTGTAAAGGCGCCTGCCCATGGCGATCGGATCCACGATTACAGGTCCCTCTTCCACCGCATGCTTATCGGGATTGTAGCCCTTGTGTTGAATGGTGGTCGCCAGTCCCAATCCTTCGTCCAGCCCCGCACGGTTGTGGATGAAGTAGACGGCCACGACGAACACCATGGTCGACACGAAAGCCAGCATGAACAGCGGCATGATTTGGTAGCCCTCCTTGGGCTCCTTCTGCTTGGCGATAATATCGCCATGAACGGTTTGGATGTCGTGATCAGAAGCTCCCGACATCTCCCGTCGAGAATCATTGTTTTCGTGCTGACTCATTTTATTCGCCCTCCTCCTCGGTGGTCTCCTCTTCTTTCGCGGGAGGGACAAACTTGGTTTCCGGATATTCGTAAGTGTCGTGCAGATGGCTCAGGTAGGCCACCAGTGACCGAGCGCGTTCGGTGGGCACAACTTGGTAACCTTCCGGCACGGCCACATTGAGCGCGAGGTCTGAGCGCTCACCCACAATCTTTGTCTCTTCAAAAAGGAAGCGGTAGGCGGGTTTGTTGGCCCCCGGCAAAGCCTGGTCGGGAGCATAGAGAATTTGATAGAAGACATTTTCATCTTCGTATCGCGAACCCACGTTGCGCAAATCCGGACCGACACGGTTGGTGCCGAGCTGGACGGTTTCATCAAACAGGTAATCGCGCGCCACGCTGGCTCGATCGCCCCAGCCGCGGGCAAGGTCGCCCCCAAGGTCGGCCCGGCGAACCTGCTGGGTGTGACAGGCGGCGCAGCCCAAGTCGGTGTAAACGGTGGCTCCGCGGGCCACGATTCCGGGTTGGGGCTGAGGAAATGACTTCTGCTCCATCTCGTCGTAATGCGGGGTCAAGGAGCCGTAGCCCGCTTGGTTCGCCACAATGCCGGCGACCCAGGAGAAAGCCAACAGCGCAAAAGCGCCGAGAAAGATATAGGGCCCGCGATTCATGGGTTCACCTCCAAGGCCGCAGGTTGAGGAAAGAGCGTTTCGATCTCAGACTCGGGTTTGCCGAAGCAGGCTTGGTAAAGCGCGATGAGCACATTAACGAAGAACGCAAGTTGGCCGACGATGAGAGTCAACAGACCCAGCACCGTTCCAACGAGGTATCCGGAGTACTGTGAGGCGATATCAGCAAAGGCGGGATAGGCCTCCACGTTGTTGATGGCACTGCCTTGCACCCAGCCCGCCAGAATCAACGTTACCACCACGATGGCCACGCCCACCACACTCGACCAGTAGTGCGCGGTGACCAACGCACCGGAGGGCCAAGGCTGCCCCACCAATCGCGGCACCAGAAAATAAATCACCCCGATGAAACTCATGGTCACGAAGGCATACCAATGCACGTAGTTCATCGCTTCGCTGACAAATGTGAGCTGCGTGGTGACATAGACCTGCGGTGCGGAGAAAACCTTGATCAACAGTCCCGCCGCCAGAAATGAGATGGCGCCAAATTTGATGAAACGAAGTGCAGGACCGGAGCCACCGGCTGCCGTGCCGCCAAACATCGTCCAGAGGAAGTTGTAGCCGATAATGAACAGGGGCACCAACATCATGAAGTTGGCGGAAACCCCCAAAGCCTGCACCCACCCCGGAACCGGCGTGCCGGCCAGAAAAGCAAGACCGCCAAACGTGGCGAACAGGGCAAATGACCAAAACCCCAATGATGCCCAGGTGTATCCCGCGATCGGGCGGCCCAGGCGTTTGGGCAGCAGGTAGTAGATCGCCCCCAGCGCGATCGGTGCCAGGAACAGGGCATAAATGTTGTGGCCATACCAAGCCGACGCCACCGCTTGGCCTGTCCCCCGTATGTCACCAAAGACCACCGCGGCCTGTCCGATGGTGAACAGCCAAGGGAACCAAAACAGGGCGGCCAAGCCATACCACTGCGAGACGAACAGGTTGCCTTCGCGGCAGCGGGAAAAGAGCACCACGACGGACGCTCCAACAATGCCGTAGGAAACAAACAACAACGCGGCGGCGTAACCCGGCATCTCGAGGAGAAAATGGCCGGTCGAATGGCCGATCATAATACCCAGCAGGCCAAGCTTGACGCCGGCGTTCCAAAAAACGGCTCCAACCAGAGTAAAACCCCACTTGGGAGAGATGGCCCGGCAAAGGCGGGCCGACATCCAAATCAGCACCGCAAAGGCAGCATTAAACCCCCATCCGTAGATCAAGGCGTTGCGGGCCATGGGAACGATGCGGCCGTGCGTCGTCCAGGCATAGTCCGCGAGGAATGCCGGCTGCACCCACTGAACGGCGGCGATGAAGCCCAGAATCGTGGCGGTGACCAGCCAAGCGACCGCAGCGTAGACAAAGAAAAGAACCGGAACCTTGATCGAAGCGTCGATTTCAGCCCACTCCGGAAGGCGGGAAGTGGGGGAAGATGTGCTGGGGGGGGAATCCATGGAAAATGATGAAACTAGCGGGAAACGGCATCACTCGAGACGGAATTCGCCCGAACCGAATCTTCTTCGATGAACGAACCGGCCGTTTTGGCAACTCCCTTGAGCATTCCTTGCTTAATCAGCCAGGACAGCACGCAAATCGCCACGCCGACCAACAGAGCCCCAAATGGCAGGGCCACGGCATACCAGAACCATTCCATGCTCTAGCGCTCGGCGTTGATTTCGGCCAAAGTCAGCTCGATGGCGCGCTCGACGGGGATGCGAACGACACCGTTTGCTTCGTTGATCCAAGCGTAGGAACCATCCTCGAGAGCGGACTGGGCACTGCCCTGCATCTCGGCCAGTCGATCCTTGCGGCCTTCCGACGTGAGGCGCCATTGCTGGTCCTCGGGAACATTGACCGCAGATGTGATCGGAGTGACCGGGGTGCGGGCCAAGCCCACCATGATCAGGAAAATCGCGAATACACCCAACACAGCCACGACCAGTGGCCAAATCACGGGAGCAGGATTGGAGCTCGAATTACTCATGATAGGTCAGGGACTCGCCAATGCGCGGGTCACGGATCGGGATCAATTTTTGGGTCGCAAAGCTCTTCAGGTAAGCCCACACGCAGACTCCTCCCACCCCGATTACCGCCGTGAGGGTCCATAACTGGTGAATCGCGAAGAACGGATAGGGATCGCCGGTATCTTCCTTCTTGGCCGGCCAAACGTTGTAGATCACGTCGATCAGAACGATCGCGGCAATCCACAGGGCCATGAAACGCATCCATTTCATGTTTACCTTGGCCGGGTAACTGATCAGCCCGAAGAATGGGAAGAAGAAGTGGCCAAACAGAATCAGCATGCCGACCCACTTCCACTGATTGGGTTCACCCGTGCTGGCCTGGATTTCGCGGATGTTATACCAGAAGGTCTCTTCCGGAATGTTCGCGTTCCAGATCAGAAAATACTGGGAAAAGGTGACGTAGGCCCAGAAGACGGTGAAGGCAAAGGAGAGCAGACCGATTGAATACCAGTGGTTCTTGTTAAGCACCCCCACATAATCACCACGGGTGGTCAGCCAGCACATGATCAGCACGCCCATGGCGAGGGCACCCCGCACGCATTCGGCAAAATACCACACGCCATACATGGTGGAGAACCAGTGATAATCGAGAGCCTTGACCCAGAGGATGACACACAGGCTGAGAGTGAGCGCGGTAAATACCAGACCGGCCGCCGACCAGACCCGGCTGTTCTTGGTCCACTTGATGTCGCCGTCCGTATCCTGGGTGAATGAGTTGCGGCGGAATCGACTAGCCAGGAAGATCCATCCCAGAAACGAAAGAGCCGTCGCTCCCAGGAAGAATTTGAAGTTCAACATGCCGGACTTCTTGGTCCAGAGCACATCTTCGCCCACCGTGCCGTGGCCGCCAACGTTCGCCAAATCGTAGTTGGGATCAAAATACTTCCAAAGAGTCGCGGGTTCGATCACCGAGGCCACGACCAGCGGGATGAAGAGTAGTCCCAGCCATTTGAAGGCCGAAACCCCGTGTTCGAACTGGCGCCGGATGACCGTCGACCAGTTCGCATCAAAAATGTGGTGGATCATGATCAGCAGCAGCATGCCGATGGCGATCCCGATCCAGAACACCATGGCCGAAAGCCAGGCGAAGGCCACCTTGGAGCCACCTGAGACAAGAATGCCGGCGGCGGTGAGCGCGATTCCGATGAGTCCGACGGCAAGGGCCTTGCCCGCCGGGGTGCTGGATGCGCTGGCCGGAGCCACGCCGGGTTGAGCAGTCGCGGAGGATTCCATCTTAGTTCAGTTCTCCTTGGTGCGAGGCCGGCACGTCTTCGATGCGGCCATTTTGAGAGCGTTGCAGGGCGCGAACGTAGGCGACGATCGCCCATCGATCATCGGGATCAATCTTGTCGCCCAACGGATACATGGTGTTCTTGCCGTTCGCGATGGTGTTGTAGATTTCACCGTGCGATTGGTTGCGGATCAGATCCGAGTGAAGGTTTGCGGGAAGACCCCAGCCGTACTGGGTCACAATGCCTTTTCCATCGGCCGCCAAGCCATGGCAGGGCGCACAGTAAATTTCGTAGCGCTCGCGGCCGCGATTGAAGAAATCGCGATCCACGTCCAATGATGCCGGAAAAGTCGTGGCAAACTCACCATCAGCGTCCCGGCCAAGCAACAGGTGGTCGTCTCCCACAATCATGTTGCGAGCCACCGTGCCGGCCGGAATCGGACGATCAGTCATGCCGTCAGCAAAAAACGCCGTGTCTCCCTGCGGGTGGAACTTGGACTGCCGATCCATGTCCGGGAAAACCTCCAACGGAGGCTTGGTCGAGATCGAACCGCGGAACCCGAGGGCTCCCACGGTCATCACGACCACAAAGAAGAGAACGAGATAAACGTAGCGCATCGGTTCAGGACTCGATTTCGGTGACTTCCGAGCCGCCGATCGACTCGAGCATGGCCTTGGTTTCGGCCGCGTCGAATTTTGGATCGGTTGCTTCGATCACAATGAGGAACTTGTCGTCCAAACCGCGGACGATGTGGTCGGTTTTCAGCACCGGGTGGTAGTGCATCGGCAAGTTGTTCAGAAAGAACATGCCTCCGATGGTGGCAAAAGCGGTGAACAGAATCGTCAGCTCGTAAGCCACGGGAAACGCAAACATCGGGCTGAACAGCGGCTTGCCCCCCACGATGAGCGGGTAGTCCACCGCTCCGGTCCACCAGATGAGGGACATGCCGGTGAAGAAACCGATGACGCCGCCGATGAAGGAAAAGCGCGGCACCTTGGAGCGGCGCACGCCCATGGCTCCATCCAAGCCGTGCACGGGGCACGGGGTGATACAGTCCCAATTCTTGAAGCCGGCGTCCCGGACCTTTTCGGCGGCATGAAAGATATCCGCCGCGGTGTCGAAGGTAGCTATTACGCCATGATTTGAAGCAGCCATTTTCGAATAAACAGGGTTCCGGGTGGCTTAGTGGGCGTTGTGACCCGCGTGCGGGTCGCCTTGCGGGGTGACCGCCTTGATTTCCGCCATCGGCATGATGGGCAGGAAGCGGATGAAGAGGAGGAACAGCACGGAGAACACGCCGAAGGTGCCGAAGAAGGTGAAGATTTCGACAATCGACGGGCTGTAGTAACCCCAGCTGGAAGGCAGGAAGTCGCGAGCCAGTGAAGTGACGATGATCACGAAGCGCTCGAACCACATGCCGACGTTGACGAAGATGGAGAGCACCCAGACGAGCCACGTGTTCTCGCGGATCTTCTTAAACCAGAAGAACTGCGGAGTGATCACGTTGCAGGAGATCATGATCCAGTAGGCCCAGGCGTAGTGGCCGAAGGCGCGGTTGATGAACGCGAAGCCCTCGTAGGGGTTGGCGCCATACCAGGCGATGAAGAACTCCATGCCGTAGGCGTAGCCCACGATCGTGCCCGTCGCCAAAGTGATCTTACACATGCAGTCGATGTGATACTGCGTGATCAGGTCCTCCAACTTGTAGATGGAGCGCAGCGGCAGCATGAGCGTGAGCACCATGCCGAAGCCGGAGAAGATCGCGCCGGCCACGAAATAAGGCGGGAAGATGGTGGTGTGCCAGCCCGGCAACAGCGAGACCGCAAAGTCGAACGAAACGATGGTGTGCACCGAGAGCACGAGCGGGGTGGAGACGCCGGCCAGGATCAGGTAGGCCATCTCATAATTGCTCCAGTGGCGGTTGGCACCGCGCCAACCCATGGCAAATACACCGTAGAGCCAGGAGCGCACCTTGTTGCCAGCCTTGTAGAAACGGTCACGCAGGATCGCGAGATCCGGAATCAGGCCCACATACCAGAAGAGCACCGAAACCGTGCCGTAGGTCGAAACCGCAAACACATCCCACTCCAGTGGAGAACGGAAGTTCTGCCAAATGTAGTTGGCGTTGGGAATCGGGAAGAGATACCAGGCGAACCATACGCGACCAACGTGGAAGACCGGAAAGATCGCCGCACAGACCACCGCGAAGATCGTCATGGCCTCGGCCGCGCGATTGATCGAAGTGCGCCACTTCTGCCGCAGCAGACAGAGAATCGCCGAGATCAACGTGCCGGCGTGGCCGATACCAATCCAGAACACAAAGTTGACGATGTCCCACGCCCAGTTGACGGGATTGGCGTGTCCCCACACCCCTACGCCAGTGGCGACGAGATAAGTGATTCCGCCCACCGTCCACGAAGCGACAAAACAGGCGAGAGCGAAACAGGCCCACCACCATCCGGGAGTCCTGCCTTCGATGATGCCACAGATCTTGTCCGTGATCCAATCGAAGCCCCGGTTGTGCTCAACCAGGGTGGCACGCGGGAATTCCGCGGGCTTAACTTCACTCAGGATGGCGGGTTGGGTCGCCGAGGAGTCAACGTGTGACATTAGCTAAGCCCTCCCGTGCGCAGAGCGTGGTTCATGATGGAAGCGTGGTCATCGGACCCGTTGTGGTCGTGGTGATCCTTGCCGTGGCCTTTGTTCTTCTTGTGCCCGGGTGGATAGTTCTTCGCGTTGTATTCCTGGCGACTGAGCGGCAGGTCCGCATAGTCCGGCATTTCCGGATTCGGGTTGCGCAGCTTGCCGAGATAGGTGGTGCGAGGGCGAATGTTAAGGTAGCCGAGGAGCGAGTAATCCTGCTCGCGGGCTTTCGCCTTCGAAACGGCACTGTTCGGATCCTTGATGTTGCCGAACTCGATGGCGTCGACCGGGCAAACCTGCTGGCAGGCCACCTTGATCGTGCCATCCGGCACTTCCACCCTGTCGGAATTCCGCGCCTTGGACTTCTGGGCCATCTTGGCCTGCTGGATGCGCTGCACACAGTAGGTGCACTTCTCCATGACACCCCGCATGCGCACCGTGACGTCCGGGTTTTTCGCCATCTTGACGAGTTCCGGCATGCCCTTCTCAGCAATCGGCCCCATGTAAAGCTTGTCGAGCGACCGGTCGTTCCAATCGAAGAAATTAAAGCGGCGAACCTTGTAGGGACAGTTGTTGGCGCAGTAACGCGTGCCGATGCAGCGGTTGTAGGCCATGGTGTTCAGGCCTTCCTCGTCGTGCACCGTGGCGTTGACCGGGCAAACCGTTTCACAGGGAGCCAACTCGCACTGCATGCAGGCGACCGGCATGATCGAACCTTGGGGATCCTCGGGAATTATCTTGTTGCCGGGACCACCAAAAGCGCCGCCGGAAATCTTCCCGTCGGAGTAATAACGATCGAGCCGGATCCAATGCATCTCGCGGCCCCGCAGGGTCTGATCCTTGCCAACGATCGGGATGTTGTTCTCCGCCTGGCAGGCGATCACGCAGGCGTTGCAGCCGATGCAGGTATTGAGGTCGATCGACATGCCCCACTGGTGAACGCCGGTGAAATCAGGATTCTCGTAGAGCGAGTTGCCGCGCGGCGTCGTGGCGGAGACTTCCTGCAGCGGTTCGTCCTTGGCCGGGCCGAGATTGGCCGGGGCGTGGGATTCGATGCCGAAGCTGTCGACGAAGTTCGGATTCTCATCGAACTCCCCCTTGTTGGCCTCGCGCACGATGTCACGGCCCTCCATCGACCAGTGTTCTTGTTGATTGGCCAACAAGTAGACGTCGTCGGTAACCGTAATCGTCGCACCGGTGGCAAAGTCCATCGTGCTGGAGGTGCGGGCGGGATAGGCGTTGAAGCCAGATCCGTGTCCGACCCGGCCGGTCACCTCGCGCCCATAACCCAGTGGCAGAACAACCGTCCAATTGGAAAGTCCGGGCTGGATGTGCGCCGGACCACGCACGGTCACGCCGTTGACCACGATCTCGACAACCGGGGCGGCTTCCTTGCCCAGCGGATACTCCGCATTGTCTTTCCGCGCAACCTGAAGCATCGCACCCTCTGGTTCGATGCCGATCGCTGAAGCGAGACGGGGACTGACGAGGATCGCATTGTCCCAGGAAATCTTGGTAATCGGGTCGGGACACTCCTGCAGCCAGCCGTTGTTGATGTAGCGGCCATCGTCGACCTTGTGGTCGACCGCAAAGCGGACCTCGAGGTTACCTTCGGAAAGAGCGGTGTAACTCGGCGCATCCGCAAAAAGTCCGCTGGCTCCCGACTGGTCAAAGGTGACACTCGCTACCGGGTAGGCGGTGCCCTTCAGCAGACCGTCGTGCAGGAAGGCCCGGAAAGTCGCCTCCGCATCGCCGCTCTTCATCGCGGTGATGGTTTCGAAGGCAATCGTGTAAGGATCGGTCGTATCCTCGCCGGCGAGACGGGCCACGACTTCCAACTCGGTCAATCCATCAAAAAGGGGCAGAACCATCGGCTGAATCGGCACGATCGTGCCGTCCGCCGTGCGGGCATCTCCCCACGACTCGAGGTAGTGGGTCGCCGCAATGTGAGTGTCCGCGACGGCCGAGGTCTCATCCACGTAGTAACCGTAACGCACCACCCGGTTGATGTTCTCAACCATGCTGTCGAACTCCACGTCGGCCGGGGCGTTGTAGCAGGGGTTCCCCCCCAGCACGACCAGCGTATTGATTTCGCCCGCCTTGGCGGCTGCCGCGAGGTTCGCAATCGAAGCGGCCTTCGTCGCCGGGACTTCAACAAACTCGACGGTTTTGCCAACGTTGCCCAGGAACGTGTTGATCGCGTAAGCGATCGCATGGACTTGGGCAGGCTGATGCGCACCCGCCACGACTAAACACTCGCCCGCGTGGGCCTGCAGATCCTCCGCACATGCCGCGAGCCAGGCGTCCTGGTCCTTGAACTCCAAGCCTTGGGCCAAACGTGAGTAAGCCCCCTGCCTGGTCAGCTTGCCAGCCAACGCCGCGGCGAACGCCAACATGTGACTGGAAGCCAGGCGCAACCGATGGTCCGCCATCGACCCTGTCAGGGTAAACAGACTCTCGACCGCATAAAGGCGGTTCATGGGATCGTCCTTCTTGAGGACCTTCCGGCCTGAAGCAAAATCGCGGGAATAGCCCAGGGCGCCACCTTCAGCGTGGAAGAAATCAGCGTCGATTGAGACGATCCGCTTGGCTTTGTCGAAATGATAGAGCGGCTTTACGTTTTTACCGAACGCCGCCTTCGCCGCAGCCATCGGCGCCGTTTCATTGATGGCGTCGTATTCCGCCCACATCGCCTGCGGGAGCTTCTTTTTCATCGCCTTTACCAACCGCGCCCGGCTGGGGGATGAAGACGTTTCGGCGAGAATGGCCAGTCCTTTGCCATTGTTGGCTTTGGCCGCACCATGGATCGCCGCGAGGTCGTCGCGAACCGAGGCCGTGTCGACCGCGGCACCGTCGCGCGTGTGGGTCGTCGCCCGATCCGGATCATAGAGATCGAGCACCGTCGCCTGGGCGACCAATGAAGTGGCCCCCCCGTAAGGCTTGTAGGATGGGTTTCCTTCAAGTTTGGTCGGACGGCCCTGATGGGTCTCAGCCAACAAGGGAATCGCTTCGCCCCGCAGCGGAAACGACGTGGCAAAATAACGCGGCATGCCGGGAATGACCCCTTCGACGGATTTGCCATACGGCAGGATGTGCGCCTCGGGTCGGCGGCAACCAGTGGCCAAGCCCATGCCTCCCAGGGCAAAAGACGCCGCCATGAGCTTGAAGAAATGGCGACGATCAACTCCGGTCAAGGAGTCGGCGCCTTCAGGAAACTCACGGGTGAGCTTGTCTTTGAATCCGGGAGTTTCAACCAGCTCATCAAGGCTCCGCCAGTAGCGCGGACCACTCAGCTCACGGGCAGAGGGTTCGGGATGGTTAACTTTGCGTTTCATCGGTGGCAGCCAGAGCAGCTCTGGGGAGGATTGATGTTCCAGTCGTGGATAAACTTCTCGCCATCAGCAATTTGGCCTTCCTTGCCCAGCGGATGTTGCCAATCGAGCTGGGTCACCAGGGCCGGATCACGCAGGCTGGGTGCCGGCTCGCGATGGCAATCCAAACAAAAGCCCATCGAGAGGGATTTGCTGTGGGTCACGACTTCCATTTGGTCGATGCGGCCATGGCACTCCACGCAGGAGACACCACGATTCACGTGAACCGCATGGTTGAAATAAACGTAGTCCGGTGCCTGGTGCACCCGCACCCATTCAACGGGATCACCGGATTCGTAACTGGCCCGGATGGGGGCGAGCAATGCGCTGTCCGTTTTGACCGCACTGTGGCAGTTCATGCAGGTCTGTGCGGTCGGCACAGCGGCGTGTCCCGCCTTTTCCACGGTGGAGTGGCAGAAGCGGCAGTCGATCCCAAGCTCTCCCGAGTGCAGTGCGTGGCTGAATGGAACGGGTTGGATCGGTGCATACCCCACCCTGGTGTATTTGGGGGTAGCATAGTAGGTGGTGGCTGCTGTCACAATCCCGCCGAATACGACAAGGAAGGTGATAATCTGCAGGGGCAGCCGGTTGGCCGATTTAGGGAATAGATGCGACATTTACCGAGAAACTGGAAGATTCGAGCCCACTTACACAGAGTCGCCGTCGCGGGGAACAGCCCGGGAATCAGGCTGCAGCCGGAAACGCGCACCGGTCTGGGGATGCGCCACCGCCTTGGTCGCGGACTTCGCAAATGCTTTAGGTGCCAGGGTCGAAGCAGCAAATAGTGCCCCGATCCGGCCAAAGAATGACTTTCGTGTTTCTGGCTGGCTCACAGTGGTTGATAGGACTCGAACGGGCTGAAGCAACCCTTCGGATTTTCCAAAGTAAACCAAATTCCACCCCTAAAGATTTGGGTATGTAACTATTAGCATGAAAACGAGTTCACCTACCCCCGCTAATCACCGGAAATCCATTTCTCCCTTTCTGAGAGAAGGTTACCTTAGGCCGCGTTCTTCGAAACCGGCTTCGGGCGGCGACGCAAGCTGGGGCGGCGACGGCCCGCCACCACACCAGCATCAATGACAACCTCTTGGATGTCTGAGCGTTGGGGGAGATCATACATGACCTCCAACATGAGCTTCTCCATGATCGAACGCAGAGCCCGGGCCCCGGTTTTCAGGTCGATCGCGCGTTGGGCAATGGCCTTGATCGCATCGTCGGTAAATCGCAGTCCCACACCGTCCATGGCGAACAGTTTGGAGTATTGTTTTACCAATGCATTTTTTGTGCGAAGGAGGATCTTTTGCAGGTCCGCGAGCTGCAATTGATCCAAAACGGAGACAACCGGCAGACGGCCGATGAACTCCGGAATCATGCCGAAGCGCACCAAATCTTCCGGCGCTATCTGATGCATGAGCTCCACCGAGCTCAGCGTTTTGTGATCGTCGCGCTGGAATCCCAGAGAGTTGGTCCCCTGCCGCTTCTTGATGATATCCTCCAACCCCACGAATGCTCCGCCGCAGATGAAGAGGATGTTGGCGGTGTTGATCTGGATGTATTCCTGATTGGGATGCTTGCGACCTCCCTGCGGCGGCACGTTGCAGACGCTTCCCTCCAAAATCTTCAGCAGCGCCTGTTGCACACCTTCGCCGGAAACATCACGGGTGATGGACACGTTTTCCGTCGTGCGGCGGACTTTGTCGATTTCGTCGACGTAGATGATGCCGCGTTCGGCCTTGGCCACGTCGTAATTGGCCGCCTGCAGCAGGCGAAGCACCACGTTTTCCACATCCTCACCCACGTAACCCGCCTCAGTCAGGGTCGTTGCATCAGCGATCGCGAAGGGAACCTCGAGGACGCGGGCCAGGGTGCGGGCCAACAGCGTCTTACCCGACCCCGTCGGACCGGTAAGCAGGATATTGCTTTTCTCGACCTCCACGCCGTCAAACTCAGGGGCAAGGGTATTGTCGCGATCCGCCACTGAGAGGCCTTGGTCGAAGGCAATGCGCTTGTAGTGGTTGTAGACCGCCACCGAGAGGACCTTCTTGGCGTGGTCCTGTCCGACCACGTGCTCGTCCAAGGTGGCCTTGATCTCGGCTGGCTTGAGCAGGCGAAAATCAGGCTTGGCGTCGACCGGGCTCTGCTTGGTTTCGCGATCAATGATCGTTTTGCAGACGTTGACGCAGGAGTCACAGATGTAGACGCCCGGTCCCGCGATGATTTTTTTCACCTCGGTTTGGGATTTGCCGCAGAAAGAGCAGAGCGTCATCCGGGACGATTTGGCCATGACATAAGCGATACGGGCGAAATCCCACCTGTCGAGGTGAGAACGCCGATTACAAAAAAGCCCTCAACCGGAACGGACGAGGGCTTCATGAGAATGTCACAACCGCTTGGTCAGGCGGTAGCCTCCTGGGGAACCGGTTTTGCATCCGCCCCGGACTCGACCACTTGGTCGACGAGACCGTAGTCCTTGGCTTCCTCGGCACTGAGGTAGTAATCGCGGTCCGAGTCCTTGGCCACCTCCTCGGCGGTCTTGCCGGTGTGGTTGGCAATCGTCGTGTTTAAGGTTTCGCGCCAGCGCAGGATCTCCTTGGCCGCAATCGAAATGTCGGTCGCTTGGCCGCCGGCCCCACCCGAAGGTTGGTGAATCATGACCCGGCTGTTCGGCAGGGCAAAACGTTTGCCCTTCGTCCCGGCCGCCAGCAGCACCGTCGCCATGGATGCAGCCATGCCAATGCAATAGGTATTCACGTCGTATTGCATGAACTTCATGGTATCGTAGATGGCCATGCCACCCGTCACCACTCCTCCCGGGGAATTGATGTAGAGGTGGATATCTTTTTTCTGATCCTCCATCTGCAGGAACAGCAGCTGGGCGATCACACTGTTGGCCACACCATCATCAATCGGAGATCCGATGAAAATGATGCGGTCCTTCAGCAATCGGCTGTAAAGGTCCATCGACCGCTCACCGCGGCCGGTGTTTTCGATGACGTAGGGAACGTAGTATGAGCTCACGGGAATTAGATCGGCGAGGCCAACCGGGGAGCGGAATTACTTCGCGGCCGCCTTGCTCTCGGTCACAGTGGCTTTGGAAACCACCAGATCAAGGGTCTTGTCCAAGAGGATCGACTGTTGGATGGAACGCAACTGATCACGGTCTTTCGCCAATTCCTTCACAAACTTGTTGGGGTCCTGCCCGCCACGCATCGCCTGCTGATAAATGAACTGGTTCATGTCGGCCTCCTCGACTTTCACCTTTTCCTTTTCGGCAATCTTGGACAGGATGAGCTGGCTGATGACGCGGGTTTCGCCCGCCTTGCGGGCATTGGCGTAAAGCGCCTCTTTGTCGGATTCCAGCTGCTCTTGGGTCACCCCCTGGCGCATGTTTTGGTCGATAAACTGACGCAGCACACTTTGGGTTTCGCTTTCGACCAATGATTCGGGCGGATGAAAGGAAACTTTCTCGATCAAGGCTTCCGTGACTTGGCGGCGCTGCTCGGAGCGATTGCGACCTTCCTTCTGCATCTTGATGTGATTGGTCACATTGGTCTTGAGGCCCTCCAGGTCATCGGCCTGGTGAGCTTTGAGAAATTCCTCATCGATTTCCGGCAGGACACGCTCACGCACCTCCAGGACCTCCACTGCGTAGACGGCCTTTTTGCCAGCCAAGGCCTCAACCGCGCTGAATTCCGCCGGGAACTCCACATCGACATCCTTTTTGTCCCCGGCCTTGAGACCGGCGAGCTGCTTGCCGAGCCCCGGAATGAGACCTTCGTTTTCACCTTCAACCTCTTCCCAGGTCTGCGGCACCTTGCCGTAAATCTGTTTGTCGGGTGCCAGCTCGAGAATGGGCTTTCCCTCCACCGTGCCCTCGTAGGCAAGTTTCACGTAGTCGCTCTTGACCGCTTCGCGCTCGACCGCCTTGAAGTCCGCCCGCTCCGCACGCATGTTTTCGATGACCTTCTCGACTTCTTCATCGGAGGCTTCCGCCGGTTCGATGGTGGTCGCGATGCCCTCGTATTCAGGCAAATCAAACTCCGGAGCGATATCGACGGTCACCGTGATGCTTGCGGGGGCATCCGGAGCAATCTCTCCCTCCTGGACATCAACCACATTCAGGACCTCGAGTTTGGAGTCCTCGATGGAGGACTGGTAGGCCTTCGCCATCACCTTCTTGCGAAACTCCTCATTGATTTCCTTGGCGTAGCGCTTTTGGACCATCGCGGCCGGAGCTTTGCCCGGACGGAAACCGGGCATTTTGGCGAGCTTGGTAAATTCGGCGACAATCGCCTTGTGCTCGGTGGCCATTTCCTCGGCATCAAAAGACGCGACAAGGGTCTTGCGGGTATCGGAAAGGTCTTGGGTTTCGATGTTCACAACCGGGTCTGCAAAGAAGGATTTATTGAAAGAATCCGCGAACCTACGGATCGAAAATCAGCGCGGTCAATGCCCGATTGAAACCTCGACCGCCGCCGAGCGTCTCTGCATCTGCCGATGGTCACCCAAACCCTGCCGCCGCCCCTCGCCTCCTGGAACCCCCTCCCCGTCGAAAGCTGGGATGTCGATCATGCGCGGCATTTACTGCGACGCGCCGGCTGGTCTGCCCAACCGGACCAGGTGGATCGTGCGGTCGACGAGGGACTGCGCCGCACCCTCGACCGGCTGTTTCCCCGCCGACCGGTAGGATGGCAGCCCCCCTCATCCGTGGGCGAACTCGAAAACGAAATCCGGGCCCGGTTTGCTGAATTGCGGTCGGGCCCCCGCGAGGACCGCCAGAAGGTGCGCAATGAGATTCGGCAAAAATCCCGGGCCGTGACCCAGAAAATGGCGCTGGCCTGGATGCAACATGCCCATGATCCCCAGCACTCTGCGTTCGAGAAGTGGGTATTGTTTCTCCAGGATATCTACGTGGTCGGAGAACAGAAGGTCGCCAATGCAGCCCTTCTGCACCGCCACCAGGCCACCTTGCGACGCCACGCGCTCGGACCCGCCCCACTTTTGACCAAGGCCGTATCTCGTTCTCCCGCGATGGTGATCTACCTCGATTTGCAGGGAAGCCGCCGCGCGCAACCCAATGAGAATTTTGCGCGTGAGCTTTTTGAACTCTTTGTCCTGGGCGAAGGCAACTACAGCGAGACCGATGTCAAGGAAGCTGCCCGGGCCTTTGTCGGCTACCGCCAGATTGAGGGCGAATTCCGATTCCTCCGCCGACAGGCCGATCTCGGATCCAAAACGGTTTTGAGTGAATCAGGCCGACTGGAGGGCGACGACGTCATCGACATCGCCTATCGCCAGCCGGCCGCACGTTCCTTTTTGCCTGCCGAAATGGTCCGCTTCTACCTCACCAGCGATGGCCTTGATGACGCGGCCCTGGCCCCGCTGGCGAATTACTGGCATGCCCACGACTATAATTTGCGCGCCCTGCTGCATCGGTTTTTTGGCAGTGAAATGTTCTACGCCGAGTCGTTCCGGGGAAACTACATCAAGAGCCCCATCCAGTTCCTCCTCGGCCTCAATCAGGACTTGGGCACCGATCCCCTTCCGGTTCCCCGGTTCACCCTGAACAATCTCCGCGGCATGGGGCAGACCCTGTTTAATCCGCCCAATGTGCGCGGCTGGGTCGGCGGCCAGGCGTGGATCAACTCCACCACCCTGGCGGCGCGGCGCAACGCGGTGAATCTCGCCATCAATGGCCCACCCAACCGAATCCTCAATGCCGATGATCAAGCTGCCATCGAGCAAGCGGAAGCCGCTGGCATCGGCCCGTTCAGCCCTACGGCGGAGCATCTGGAGCAATGGGGAGACTCCGATCCCGCCGCCACCGCCCGCAATGCCGCCATGCATCTTCTCCCCCATCCCGTGCCCGCCTCGGGGCTGAACCTCATCACCCAACTCCTGCGGCGCGGCCGGCGGGAGTCTTCGCGCCAAGCCCTGCAGATCCTCCTCTCCGTGCCCGACTACAACCTCTGCTGAATCTCCACCCTCCATGTCCGATCTTCCCACGACCCGACGCGAGTTTCTGCACCACTCCGGTGCCGGCATCGGTTTGCTCGCCTTCAGTTCCTTCGCCCCGGCGTTTCTGGTCAACTCCGTGCGCGGATCCACGCCCATCCCGGAACGTGATCGCTCGATCCTGGTCCTGGTCCAACTCGCCGGCGGTAACGACGGTTTGAATACGGTCGTGCCTTACACCGACGACCACTACCACCGCCTGCGGCCCAACCTCGGGCTCAAGCATCTTGAGGTGCTGCCGATTGACGACCATCTGGCCCTGCATCCGGCTTGCGGCGAGCTGCACGATCTGTTCCACGAGGGTAGGTTGTCCGTTGTGCAAAACGTCGGCTACCCCAACCCCAACCGCAGCCATTTCCGTTCGTCGGAAATTTGGGAAACTGCCAGTGATGCCAATGAGTTCAGCGCCACCGGATGGCTCGGGCGCTACCTTGACAATACCTGCGACGGCACCGGCATGACGGACCAGCCCGTCGCCCTGCACGTGTCCCCTGAAACGCCCCAGGCCTTCAACGCAGACAAAGTTCACTCTGTTTTCGGCATGCGACCCAACCAAGGCAATACTCGCCGCCAACGCGAACGCCGGGTTGATCCCATGACCATCATGGCTGCGTTTGCCGATGACGATGACGCGGTCCACCCCAACCAGCATTTCCTCCAGCAAACCACCATGAACGCCTTGGTGACCGAACGGAAGGTGATGGAGGTCATCGGAGCCTATCGCGCTCAGGCGACCTATCCCACCAGTTCGTTTGCCCGGTCACTGCACAACGTGGCGGCAATGATCGCGGCGGGGTTCTCCACGCGGGTCTACTTCGTGAGTTTGGGCGGCTTCGATACGCACGCCAATCAAGCCGACCTTCACCAACGCCTCCTGCGCACCCTCAGCCAGGGACTGGCAGCCTTTCAAAACGACCTCATCGCGCATGGTCTCCAAGATCAGGTGCTCACGGCAACGTTCTCTGAATTCGGCCGGCGCCCCGCCGAAAACCAAAGCCGCGGCACCGATCACGGCACGGCTGCGCCGCTGTTCGTGATGGGATCAAAGCTGCAGGCTACGCTGGTGGGCAGAACCCCCAATCTCGACCTGCCTGAAAAGCAGGCGGATCTCCAGCACACCACCGACTTTCGCTCCGTTTATGCGACCTTGATCGACCGTTGGCTGGAAGCCGACGCCGACACGGTGTTGGGGCAAAAGTTTGACCGGCTCGGCTTTTTGTAGGCCGATGTAACCGGATGCGACTTGCACCACCTCCGGCGCGGGCGTTTCGTCGCGACCTTGGCCACCGTTTCTTTCAGTTCCCTGAGCAAAAACCACGGCAACTTGCTGGTAATTGATGCCGCCTCCGAGGTGCTGCAGGTGGGTTGGATTGAACCGAACGTTTCCCCGTGTTGGATCAAGCTTTCGAGTGAAGCAGGCACGGGCCTCTACCAGGCACTGGCGGAGTTGGCGGTTTCCCCCAATGATGCAGCTTGTTTCGTCTTCTGCGAGGGGCCGGGCTCCATGCTGGGAATCCGCACCATCGCGACAGCCCTCCGCACTTGGACCGCCCTGCGCCCCCGTTCCGTTTACAGTTATCTGAGTTTGGAATTGGCCGCTTATGCCTTGGGTAAACCCGGTGCCACCCTGATCGCCGACGCCCGCCGGCAGAGTTGGCACACCCTCACGCTCGATCAAGGGGGCAAACCGAGTGAGATCCAACGCTTGCCTACCGAAGATCTGCCCGCTGGGTCCGTCTACACCCTCGCCGGTGTTCGTTCGTGGACCAAGCTACCCCAACCCGCCCCCCAAGAGGTTCCGTATGATGCCAGCGTCCTCACCACCGATTTGGCCAACGAGCCCCTCTTGCGGAAAACCGACGACCCTGATGCGTTTCAACCGGAACGCCCCACCTACGCCCAATGGACCCCCAGAGTCCATCAGTCGCCGTCCCCATGATCCACTCTCCCAATCTTCCTCTACGGTGTTGGGCCGAGATTGATCTGGGTGCCCTCGAGCGTAACCTGCGGCGAATCCGAGCCTCGTTGCCCGCCCACATCCGCTATGTCGCGGTCGTAAAAGCCGATGCCTACGGGCATGGCCTGCATCAAGTGGCGGCCCGCCTCATGCATGCCGGGGCCGACCTTTTTGCGGTGGCTACGATGGCCGAGGCCGCTGCCTTGCGGGAACTGGGTCCGGGATGGCCCATTCTCCTGCTAAGCCCTCTGGTGCCCGCGGAGGACGAACTGATTCCACGCTACGATGTCGCTGTGACCGTTTCCAGCGGCGAAGAAGTTGAACGCTTTCGTCGCGTCGCGACTGCGGCCGGCCAGCCGGTTCGCGTCCACCTGAAGATTGATACCGGCATGGGGCGGGTTGGGGTGTGGCACGAGCACGCCTCCGCCTTGTTTGCCGGCATCCGGGAGACTCCGGAACTTCAGCTGGAAGGCATTTACACCCACTACTCCAGCTCGGATGAAGACGACGCCTTTACGCGCACCCAGCGCGACCGGTTTCGGCACGCCCTTGCGAGTATCCCTGATCTGGATACGAAGAACCTGCTGATCCACGCCGACAACAGCGCGGGGTTGGAGACGATCGAACGCGCCGGGCCGTTTAACGCCGTGCGGGTTGGGCTTCTGCAATTCGGGGTATTGCCCCGTCGCGACTCACTGCTCGCCGACGTGGAACCCGATCCCGTGTTCAGTTTCCATACCCGGGTTGGGTTGGTGAAGCAGCTCCCGGCCGGCACGGGCATCAGTTACGCTCAAACGCACCGCCTGACGCGGGACTCGACTGTCGCCATCCTCACCGCGGGTTATGGCGATGGCATTCCACGCGAATTGAGCAACGTCGGCGAAGTGCTCATCTCGGGCCAACGTTGTCCCATTCTGGGTCGTGTTACGATGGATCAAACCATCGTGGATGTGACCGACCTGAGCACGCCTTCCCCGGGCGACGAAGTGGTCCTGATCGGTCGTCAAAAAGACGCCGAGATCGACGTCACTGAATTCAGCACCTGGGCGAAAACCATCTCCTGGGAGACCCTGTGCTCGGTCACCAAGCGCGTCCCGCGAATCTATCGGACTGCCCTAGGCATTTGAGCCGGCGATTCCCGATAAGAAAAGGTCAATATCTGCGTGCGCATTCACCTTTACGACGGACGGTGTCACTTTTGGATGGATGCATGTCGCCTCACCGAGCTTTGCTCAGCCAAAACCTCATGGGGCGGTCGCTGGCAGCATGGGTGACCACCGGACTGGCCCCAATATTGATCCCGTCGCTGCCCGCCGCCCAAACGGCTGAGGATTTCTTTCGACCCGCGCGAATATCCCAAGTGCAGATGTCGCCGGACGGCCGCAGTGTGGCCGGTTTGGCTCCCATTGGTGACTCCAATGAAATTGGGTTGGTGATCATCGATGTTGAGACCCAGGAGCCCAAAGGTTTCCGGTGGAGGGGCGGCCATGACATCTACGACATCCGCTGGGTCAGCGACGAGCACGTGGTCTTTAGTGTCATTAAATGGGGCATGTATGCAGCAGGACTCTATCGCGCCAATCGCAAGGCCGGGGATATCGAGACTCTGCTCGATGACCGTATTGTAGTGCGTATCGTTGATCCCATGGTGGATCATCCCAAGGATTCCTTGGTTTGGATCGGAGCGGAATACCAAGGCAAACCCGCCCTCGCCACCTTGAAGAAAAAGACCAGGACCTCGTCCCGGTCGATGACGGATACGAGTTCGGCCAATACCAAGACATTGCGCGGGCGGGACGTCCTGCCCGCGGGACAAACTTTCGGGGTTTATGCCGACCACAATTCCGCGGCCCGCATCATCCTGAATGCTCGCAACGGTGAACTGCGTTACCTGCACCGCGACCACGCCAAAGAGACGTGGGCGCCCCTGCCCCTTGATCCGGAAGACTGGCGAATCATCGATTTCGGTTCCGATAACCAGTCGGTGTATGTAACGGGATATGACGGCAAGGACACCCGCGGCCTGCACCTCTATGACCTCAAGTCAGGAGTCATGAGCGAGACCCTGCTGCGTGACGAACGCTACGACTGCGACGAAGCCAGTCGCTTCAAGTTCTTTCAGGATACCCTCATTGGTCTGACCTACCATCGGGACCACCCGGTCACCGTTTGGTTCAACGACGGCATCGAACGGGTGCAGAACTTCATCGACGAATCTCTCCCCGGGAGAATCAACGTGGTCTTCGACTGGAATCGCGACTTTACCCGCCTGTTGATTGCCACCGAATCGCCGACCTCCCCGGTCACTTATCTCCTGCTCGATCTGACGACCAAGGAGTTTAAACCGATCTCGGGGTCGGCCCCTTGGATTGATCAAAGCCAGCTGAGCCCGTCGCAAACGATCAAGTTTCGCACTGCGGATGGATTGACCCTTGAGGGATATTTGACGACTCCGCGCACTGGCAAACCACCCTACCCGGCAGTCAACCTGGTCCATGGCGGCCCGTGGGTTCGAGATCTGGGTGGTTACGACGCCGAGGCTCAATACCTCGCCAGCTTGGGCTACGCCGTCATCCAGGTGAACTACCGCGGGTCGTCCGGCTATGGCAAAAAAGTTTCGGAAGATCCGGCCTACGATTTCCGCGCCATGCACGACGACATCACACGAGCGACGCAGCTTTTGATTAAACAAAAGGTGATCGACCCCGATCGCGTGGCAATCATGGGGGCAAGTTTCGGAGGCTACGCCGCGTTATCTGGTGTTGCATTTGAACCTGACCTCTACCGCTGCGCTGTGACCAACGTCGGCGTGTTCGACTGGGCGGAGATGGTGAAAGCCCGGAAGCGACAAAGAAACTACTACTCACATCACAAACTTGTGGAGGAGCTGGGCGATCCGAAAAACCAGGAAGCTTACGATACCATATCTCCGATCCGGCATGCCGAAGCGATCAAGGTCCCGGTCCTAATCGCCCACGGCAAGGCAGACGGAAACGTTTCGGTTCGGCAGTCGAAGAGACTGGAAGCAGTGCTGAAAAAACAGGGAGTGCCTCATGAAACTTACTACCGCGAGTGGCAGGGACATGGCTTCAGGGGCAAAACTAGGATCGAATACTACGAACGCGTGGCCGCATTTCTGGCTGAGCATCTCGACCGCAACTAGGTCCTTGAGAACCCTCCCGTCCACCCCGCGGATGTGCGTATCGTTACGCTCATAAAACAACCGCAACTTGAACATGAGGGGGATGAAGAGAAGCCCCAGATATGAAACTCTCGACCTTTTCGCATTTCACCCAAGTGCGTTTAATTCCCTTACACACGAAAACTCTCACGCCCGCCTCACCCCAGTTTCCTGATCAATTTCGCTCCGGTTCGTCGGGCTCGTTGGCCAAGAGCTGCCACTCCGGGCCGACGTTTGAAATCACACCTCGCCACAGTGATTCATCCGCGGGGCGCAGAAGTAAATCCCCTGGAATCGCGCTCACCGCCCATGTGTGATGCTTCAATTCGTTTTCGAGCTGCCCTGCCCCCCAGCCGGAGTGACCCAAAAATGCGCGCATTTCCAACTCCTCGCCATGGGCATTGCGCAAGGCCTCGGCTTTTTCCGGCTCAAGGCCAAAGTGCAGTCGCAGGCCTTCGCCATCCGGATGCAGGCTGATGCCACAGATGATCATTCGATCCGTTTGCACGGGCCCGCCCTGATACACAATCACATCCCCCAAACTGGTGGCGGCAAAATCATCACTAAGATCTCCCAAAGTCTGGCCAGTCGGCCGATTCAGCACCACTCCCAGCGCCCCCTCGTCGTCATGGGCGGAGAGCAACACCACCGCCCGGTTGAAGTTGGGATCCTTCATCGCCGGATGCGCCAGCAGCAGGGAACCTGCGAGACTCGTAAAATTGGATGACCTCTTTCTCATTCGACGGCGGGAGGGGTGGCGTTGCCCAACTGCGTTACGGTGACTCCGGCGTCGCTGAGCACCTCGAACGCAATCGGGTCGTTGTGGTAGTCGGTGCGGTAACGGATCTCCGCGATCCCCGATGCGGCTAGGATTTTTGCACAATTGATACAGGGAAAATGGGTCACGTAAGCCACACAGCCCTTGATGGAGCTGCCGCGCCGCGCCGCATCGGCCACCGCGTTTTGTTCCGCGTGCACGGTTGCCTGCTCATGCCCATCACGCACCCGGGACACGTGGGGGGTGCCGGGCAGAAAGCCGTTGTAGCCCGCCGCCACGATGCGGTTGGCCGTTTCACCACCACTCACCAACACGCACCCCACGTGCAGTCGCTCACACGGCGACCGCGTCGACAGCAGCACGGCGGTAGCCATGAAATATTCATCCCAACTGGGTCGGGTTTCGAAGCTCTCAGTCGCGGCGGCGATAAGATCTACCGGGGATGAGATA
The DNA here is from genome assembly GCA_028280945.1 of Opitutaceae bacterium. Classification (GTDB taxonomy): domain Bacteria; phylum Verrucomicrobiota; class Verrucomicrobiia; order Opitutales; family Opitutaceae; genus Actomonas. The sequence goes on along the minus strand of JANQKV010000030.1, from coordinate 78,386 downwards.
TCGATTTCGGTCGACGGTCCTGACATCACTCCACCGCTAATCGCCTCCGCCCAAAAATCCACCTCGAAAGCTCCAGCAGAATCCTCTTTCGTCCCCCAATGGCCTCCCTCGACGACCTCGTCCGCTTCTGTAACGAACGCACCCGCCTCTCCGCCTTCACGGATGCCCCGGGTGCCCGTAATGGCCTGCAGGTCGCCAACAACGGCACGGTCACGAAAATCGGAGCCGCCGTCGACGCGGGCCTGATTCCATTCCAAAAAGCCACCGCCGTCGGTGTCGATTTCCTCATCGTGCACCACGGCATGTATTGGGACATGCCTCAGCTGCTGGTGGGACCGGTTTACCAGCGCGTAAAAACGCTCTTCGATGCGAACTGCGCCCTCTATTCGAACCACCTGCCGCTCGACGGCCATCCCGAGATCGGCAATAACGCCCTGCTCGCCAAACAACTGGGACTGACTCCCGACCAGCCCTTTATGGAAATCGAAGGTGAAGCCGTCGGTTGCTCCGCACCCTGGTCCGGCTCGCGATCCGACCTGCAGGCCGCTCTCGAGTCGCACTATGAACGTGTGGTTCCTGTCACCTGTGGATCCGACCGCCCCACCCGCATCGCCTTCTGCAGCGGAAGCGGAAACAGCGCCCTCAAGGAACTCGTTAAAACGGGCATCGATACCATGGTCACCGGCGAGCTACGCGAGGAGCACTTCAACGTCGCCCAGGAACGCGGTCTCAACCTCTTCCTTTGCGGCCACTATGCCACCGAGGTTCACGCCGTCCAGGCCCTCGCAGCCGAAGTAGCCGCCAAGTTCGACCTCCCCTGGGAGTTCATTAAAACCGACAATCCACTCTAGAGTGGTAAACCACTGATTCCGCAGATCTGCACAGATGGTCTGAGGAAGACTTGAACTAAAAATCCGTGTTTATCTGTGTATCTCTGCGGTTAACCAAACTTTCCTGCCCATGAAACGCATCGCCATTCTCAACGGCCCCAATCTCGACCGGCTCGGTAAACGCGAACCCGAGATCTACGGCCATACCACGCTTGCCGATCTCGAGTCCCAACTCTCCGCCGCCTTCGCCGACCAAACCGAACTCATCTTTTTTCAAAGCAACCACGAAGGCGCCTTGGTCGATAAGATCTCCGAGCTCGCCACTGCCAAAATCGATGGATTGGTCATCAACGGGGCCGCCCTTACCCATACCAGTGTCGCACTGCGTGATGCTCTGCTGGGTTCGCAGCTTCGCGCGGTTGAAGTCCATATCTCCAACATCTATCGCCGCGAAGAATTTCGCCACAAATCCCTCACCGGTCCGGCCTGCGAAGGCGTCATCACCGGCCTCGGATTGGAGGGCTACTACGCCGCGGTGCGCTATCTGCTGAAAGCGTGAGCACCGCCCCCGCTGAAACCTTTGCCGCCTTCGCCTCGGTCGAAGGTGAACTGTGGCACGTTTGCCACACCAAACCCCGCTGCGAAAAAAAATTCGCCGCCCTGCTGACGGCCGAACGCATGGCCCATTACCTGCCAACCGTCACCAACGTGCGGCGCTACGGCAACCGCACCCGGACGTCGGAACTGCCGCTCTTTCCCAGCTACGTGTTTGCCCGGGTGCCCATTGAGCGCAAGGCCCGGATCTACCAGCAGGATCTCCTCGTTCGGGCCATAGAAGCACCGGACGAACCCACGCTTCTGCGCCAACTCGCCGACGTGCAACGGGTCGTCAGTTCGGGTTTGGAGACGGCCCTGCACCCGCTCTATCGCAAAGGGGATGTGGTCAAGGTCACGTCGGGACCGCTGCGTGGTCTCGAAGGAGTGATCGATCAGCCTGAAGACCCCACGGGCATCATCATCGCGGTGGACGTGCTGCAACAAGGCCTGCACATCGCGGTGCCACTCAATGACCTCAAGGTTTTACCCAAGTAGGGGCAGGAGTATCCTACTCGTTCTTGTTATCATTCTCTTCCCCCCCGCTAATGGGAAATCCTTTGTCAGATAGCCTCGCTCCGCTACCTCCCGTTCCATCTTATGCATCCCAACGCCTGAGCGCGGATGCCATTGAACGACTCACTCGTTACGGCGAGGCATTGTCCACTGATGGAGTCATCCGTGGTCTGATCGGCCCCCGTGAAGTGCCCATCCTGTGGGATCGCCATCTGCTCAACTGCGTCGCCATGGCCGAAGCCGTGCCGCGCCAGAGCCGTGTAGCGGACATTGGCACAGGGGCGGGGCTGCCCGGACTTGTCCTCGCGTTGATCCGGCCCGATCTCGAAATCGTGCTCGTGGACACGCTGCAACGCCGCTGCGAATTTTTGGAGGAGATGATGGCGCAATTCGATCTTGTCGATCGTGTATCCGTAATCTGGGGACGAGCGGAGGAGATCAACCCTCTGGAAGCAGACATCGTGACCTCTCGCGCCGTAGCTGCCCTTAAAAAACTGGCTCCCTGGTCGTTCCCCCACGCCAAAGTGGGCGGACGTCTGCTCGCCATGAAGGGACAGAAAGCCGTCGAGGAAATCACCGCCGCCCGCAAGGTCCTCGCCAAATGGGGGGCCGAAAAGGATGCCGCCATCATCACCTGCGGCCAAGGCTGGATCACCCCTGCAGTGACCCTGGTGAGTGCAACGCGGCGGCGGTAGCTACATTCGCACGAGCAAAGCACCGATCAACTGCAGGCATACCGCGGTGGCCAAGGCGGCGGCAATGTCGTCGGCCACCACACCCCAGCCGTCGGGAAGATCCTGCAGTTTGCGGATACCCAGTGGCTTCCAAATGTCGAAAAGTCGAAACAGTCCGAAACCGGCCAGGAAAATGGCCCACGGGGGGGCCACCTGCAGCAGCGGTTGCCAGCCCAGGAAACAAAACGGGATGGCCACGAACTCATCCAACACAACTTCTCCCGGATCCCGCCTGCCCAACCTAAACTCCGCCTCCCCGCACATTGCCACCGCCAGATAGATTCCCAAGGCACCAAAAAAAAGCGTGCCCAAGATCCCGAGCGGGTAAAAGAACAACGTAAAATACAGCAACCCTGCCACGGAACCCCATGTGCCCGGAGCTTTGGGAATGCGGCCGATGGGCCCGAGGGTGGCAAAATTCAGCACCATCTGCGAAGGCAGGAAGCGCGGCCATATGGGTTGTCGCAGTTGCATCGCCTAATCCGCCATCACGTGCATGTGCCGTTTAAAATACGAGATACCCGAGGTGACCGTCAGCAACGCGGACAAGAAATAAAGCGTTACCCCGATCCAATAAACCACGTGGATGATGACCATGTCTGAGGTGCCGAAGGCATCGCCAAAATCCTGTGAAAACATGCGGGAGCCAATCAGCCAACCAATGGCGTTGAGTTGGGTGAACGTCTTCACTTTCCCGCTGGTGTCCGCCTCGACCACCAGCCCCTTGGAAGCCGCCATCATGCGCAGGCCGGACATGGCAAACTCCCGGGTCAGAATCGCCAGCAGCGCAATCATCGCGGCCACGGTTAGTCCTCCAAAATAGTCGGCATTAACCAAGGCGATCATCAGCCCCAGCACCATGACTTTGTCGATCACGGCGTCCATAAAACGGCCGAAGGTCGAGATTTGGTTGGAGCGCCGGGCCAGGTAACCGTCGAGCCAGTCGGAAATCGCCGCGATGATAAACATCCAGAACGCCAGCGTCGCCGCATAGGGAAATTCCGCATACATCAGCCCCACCACAAGGAAGAGCATGGGCACCCGGGAAACCGTCACGATGTTGGGTAAATTCCAGCGCATCGCTTCGCATGAGGTGGATCGAACGAGCCCGAGGCAACTCCGGAAACATCACGATTTGAACTCGCGCCGACCGGCCGCTTCCGTCTCATTCTCGCGCCATGGGTCATTGCATCTACCCGGGGACATTCGATCCCATCACTTACGGTCACCTCGACGTGCTTTCACGGGCCGCCAAACTCTTCGATCACGTCACGCTGGCCATCGCCCACAATCCCGGCAAGGGCCCGCTCTTCACCCCCGAGGAACGGGCGGAGCTGGTTCGCCCCGCCATCGCCGGCCTCAGCAATGTTGAGATCACCACGTTCTCCGGCTTGCTGGTCGACCTCGCGGTGGAGTTAAACGCCTCCGCGATCATTCGGGGACTGCGCGCGCTGTCCGACTTTGAGTTCGAATTCAACATGGCGCTGATGAACCGACACCTTAACGGCGACATCGAAACCATCTTTGTCATGCCGGCCGCCGCCTACAGCTACACCAGCTCGCACTTGGTGAAACAGGTCGCCCGCTACGACGGTGACATTTCCACCTTTGTCCCGCCCAACGTGGCGGAGGCCTTGCGCGCCCGGGCAGCCACGTGAGAGCTAGGATGGACATGGCCCGTGGTTTTTCGCCACCTGACCCGACCGCATGAAACTGCTTGTCATTTCCGCCAGCCTGAACCCAGGCAGCAAAAGCCGCCACCTGGCCCAAGCCGCGGTGGCTACTCTCGCCGAAAACGCGATCCCGCACGACCTGCTCGACCTGCGCGACCATCCGCTGCCGATATGTGATGGTGGCGCGGCCTACGGCGCCCCCGAGGTCGCAATTGTCTCCCGGGCCATCACTGATGCCAATGGCGTGATCGTTGCCTCTCCGATCTACAACTACGACGTGAATGCGGCCCTCAAAAATCTGGTTGAACTCACTGGGAAGGGAGCTTGGGAAGACAAAACCGTCGCGTTTCTCAACGCCGCCGGCGGGTCGTCTTCCTATATGTCGATCATGGCCCTCGCAGGCAGCCTGATGCTGGATTTTCGTTGCGTGATCGTGCCGCGGTTCGTCTACACCACTCCACACGATTTTGGCGACGACGGCATCAGCAATGAGACCATTCGGCAACGTGTCGCAGACTGTGCCCTGGCGACCGCTGAACTCACCCGCCAGCGACTGAAGCACTGACTCATTCCGAGCCCCTCAGGCTGGAAGCGGAACTCTTCGCCCGCCTGCCCGACCGGCCTGAATCCGTCAAAGGCCGGCGCAGAACGTCGCTAAACGATCCAGGCCTTTTTGCAGGGTCACGTCGGCCGTGGCGTAACTGATCCGTAAAAACCCCGGCGCACCAAAAGCCGAACCCGGCACGGCTGCGACCTTCTGCTCTTCCAACAGACGCTCGCAAAAGACCATGTCATCGATCCCGAAACCCGAAATATTGGGGAAGAGGTAAAACGCGCCCTGCGCCAGCAGGCATTCAATGCCGTCGATCGCATTCAGTCCGGCGTGCACCAACTTGCGGCGGCGATCAAACGCCACAAGCATCTCATCCAAGGCAGCCTTGGTTTGATCCCATTCGGCGTAAGCGGCCAGGGCGCCCCACTGGGCGAAGGTGGTCGCATTGGAAGTCATCTGACTCTGCATGCCGGCAACGGCTTTGGCGATCGCAACGGGAGCGACGATTGTCCCCAACCGCCAGCCGGTCATGGAGAAGGTTTTGGCAAACCCCGACACGATGATGGTGCGCTCCCGGGCTTCAGATGAAAACGAGGCAGGTGAGACATGTCGCACGCCATCGTAGAGCAGGTGCTCGTAGATTTCGTCCGACATGATGTAGAGGTTGTGCTTCACCGCGACGGCCGTGATCGCTTCAAGCTCAGCCGCGGTGTAGACTGCGCCGGTAGGGTTCGAGGGCGAATTCAGAATCAGCAGCTTGGAGCGCGGCGTAATCGCTGCCTCCAGCATTTCCGGAGTGAGTTTAAAGCCGGTTTTATCCGTCGCGAGGACCTGCTTGGGGGTGGCTCCCGCGAGCTTCACCATCTCCGGATAACTCACCCAAAACGGGGCGGGAATAATCACTTCGTCCCCCGCGCCGCAGAGGGCCAAAACCGTCAGATAGCAGGAGAACTTTCCGCCGGGACTGACCACCACTTGGGCAGGCTCGGCAGGGATTCCGTAAGTATCGGTATACTTCTGCGCCAACGCCTCACGCAGCGGTGGTATGCCGGGAGTCGGGGCATACTTGGTCTTGCCCTCGTCAAGGGCGCGGGCCGCGGCAGCCTTGATGTGAACGGGAGTGTCGAAATCAGGTTCACCGGCGGCGAGTCCGCAGACATCCTCGCCGGCGGCTTTCAAAGCCTTGGCCTTGGCATCGACCGCCAACGTCGGGGATGGCGATACGTTGAGGGCCCAGGGAGAAAGAGAGGCGGGGGGTTGGCTCATGGTCAAAACGAGCCGACCTAAGTTTCCCCCAAAACGAAAAGCAAGCCCCGGGCAGCGGTGGCTTGCTCATTGCTGGAACGGGAGCCCGGCGGGGCCGTTTCCACCAAATTGATCAGCGGCGGCGCTTCGTCTTTTTAACCGCTTTTTTAACCGTCTTTTTGGCGGCTTTTTTCGCCGGGGCTTTCTTGGCAACCGCCTTCTTGGCCGGTGCCTTTTTCTTGCCCTTGGCCGTCTTTGTCTTGGTCGGCTTGGCCGCGGCCAACTCATCCAACGAAGCTCGCAGCAATTCACCCACACTCACCTTCTTCTTCCGGGATTGGCGCGTGAGCACGGTCTTCATGTCAGCCGGAAGGCGTACGGAAATCTGGCGATGCTCCTCCCGGGTGGACTCGAAACGGTCGAAATTGAATTTCGCCAACGCAAGTCGCACCACCTCACTCGTGGACGCCAAGCCGAGCTTGGACTGGGTTGTGGCAATCTTGTCGATCAAGGAGACCGGCAGGTCAAAAGTGAGGGGTGAGGCAGGACGGGATGCTTTCTTGGCCATGGCTGGGTAGTGGCGAGGGAACTACGAGAAGAAGGACGGCCAACACCCAATCGTTCTCGCCCGCGGTCTAGCAATGCAAAACTTCGCTGGCAGGCCTATTTGCCGCTACTCAAGTTTATCGTGTGGGCTTATCCCTATCTACCTCATCCAGCAGCGCCTCCAGATCATCACACATCCGGGGGCAGCCTCCCACGTAGACTATACTGGGCATATCCAAATCAAAACGGGTAAGTGGCAATGGATTATTGACCCGGAAACGCACCTCCCCCCCCGCGGCCCGAATCAACGGAATTCCCGCCGCAATGTCCCATAACTTTACGTTGTGATCGACCACCCCTTCCAGGAGCCCCACGGCCACATAAGCGAGATGGAGCGCGCTGCTGCCCATCGCCCGCACCTTGCTGTGGGTCACCATCGCCTCGCCGTGACCGGGGTATTTACCCATCTCATGTGGGCTGTGAAATCCCACCATCGCGGCGGGGTGCAACTTGGTGTCTCGCACCTGCGCACTGCGATCGCCATCCCACACGCCGAATCCCGGTCCGCCGTGAATCAGCTGCCGCCGCGAGGCGTCATAGAGAATTCCATACACGGGCTCACCCGCATGAAACAGGGCCAGTGATATCGAGCATTGAGCCAGTCCGGCCGCAAAATTGTTGGTGCCATCGATGGGGTCCAGAACCCACACGTAGTCTTCACTCACCTCCAACGGTTCGTCCACCAACAGCTCCTCGCTGAGTCCTTGGTCTTCCGGAAAACTCTGCGCCAAGTCAGCCAGGATACCGGCCGATATCGCATGATCCGTTTTGGTCACCCGACTTCCATCGGCCTTCCAATCGCTCGCCACTCTCCCCAGGTCCGCATGCAGGCGTTCGCTATGACGTAAAACCGTGGTTTTGCCCCGGGTGATGCGGGTTTGGATAGCGGCGATTTGATGATCAGTCGGAAGGACGGACATGACCGGACTTTCACACGCCGTCCGCCCGCTACGCATCAAAAATCAGTCCCGCACGACACGATTATTCATAATCGTAAAGTTTCGGGTCGCGACGCGGGGGTAGGCGGCGGGCCTTGAAGCGATGTTTGGGCTCCTTCGAATCCGGAGCATCCCCTTCGCCGGGCCCACCCATTCCGCCCATGCCCATCGAATCGCCGTAAGGATCTCCTCCCCCCTCGTCATCGAAATCCCCCATTTGCTCCTCCAATGAATCGGGGTCAGCCCCCTCCTCCAATTTGCGCACCACTTCCTCCATCTCGCCGTCGAGCTTTTCGCCCGTCATTTCCGCCATTTTGCGCATCATGCGGCCCATGGCTTTCGGGTCGTTTTCATCGACGTGGGCAAATTCACTTTCCATCGCAACCATCGCCGCCTCCATGCGCTGGTCATCTTCGCTGCCGCCCGTATCACCCGCGGGACTGGGCGGCGGCTCGTCAGACGCCCCCCCTTTGGTGATGGCAAAACCCGAAACCATTTTGTGCATCCGAAACTTCGGATTATCGGGACAACGCGGAATGGTTTCCCCCTGGGCCAGGGACTTCGCATAGAACTGGTAGACCGTGTTGTTGTCGGGACAATAATACTCGTAGATCGGCATGGCTTGACGGACTTCCCCAATTCACGTCTCCGACCTCGCTTGGCAAGTCTCGGATGATCGGGTCCACCGGATCAATCCAGAGGTCGCCAAACCGAGCTGTCCGGATAAAACGCCTGCCAGGCGAACCAGAAAACCGACACGTGTGGCAACGCTTCGCCGGTGGTAATGTCGGTAATCACCACATCGTCGGTTTTTTCCCGATAGGTCACCTGAATCGGCGTAGGTCCGATCGCATCGAAAAGCTGGCCGCGCTTTTTGAGCTGTTCCAGCGGCCACGCCCGCGCAGCCCATCCACGGGCCATGGCGATCATGCGCTCTTTGGTCTCAAATTCGTTGCGGTCGGGACTGATATCGAACGGAAAAATGGTTTCCTTTTGCTCTGCGTAATCGCCATAGGGCCACTCCCCCATGTAGTCGTTGTCGAACCCGGTATCGATGGAGAGCACCAGGCCGTCCGGATAAGTCTCCCGCCAGGTTTCCCAAGTCATCCTCCGCGAAGGCAAGGACGCCAACGGCTCCTCCACAAAGTCCTTCGAGATGCCCATCATTTTCAACTGGGACCAGAGGCTTTCGGTCTCGCGATCATAGAAGAGCAATCCGCTGTTGTAGAGTAGTCCGGATACGCCGAACGACCGGGGTTCACCGGCGCGGTTGGCGCCGGGATCAAACACCATGGCGGATCCGGTCAGCGCACTGTAGGTGATGACGATGGGAGTCTCACCCACCTTGGCATTCACGACCTCGTGCCAAACCAGGATCCTCAGTGGATAGGCATGGGTGATCCCGTCGATGGTGACACTGATCAACCCATCCTCCGGCTGCATGAAATCATCACCCGTCTCTCCCGGCACCATGATCGGGCTGTCGATCGAGTTGATGCTGTCTTTTGCCGGGGCTGCCCGCACGAGGTGCTCCACCGGCACTGCGGTATCGTCGACGACAAAACCGTTGATGGTGATGCCCTGCACCGCATGGGCCAACAGAAGCCCCAGTCCCAACAGCATTCCGCGAAAACAATGCGACATTCCAGTCGATCGCGGTAAGACAGGTTGGGGATGCGTAGGCAGCATGTAGCGGCGGATAATTTGAAGTCCCCCAACCCTTGGCGATAGAAATTGTAGAGAAGTTGTAAAAGGGGAATCAGCTCCGGGTATTTCGCCGTTCCCGCTCCCTGCGACGGTCGTTTTCCGCGCGTTGATTCAACTGGTGCGCCCGCATCAACCCGGGCCCCTCGCCTGCCGCATTAAGCCGATCCATGACCCCGGCCAAGCGCCGGCGCTTTTCATCCTTGGCCGCAAAAATGTCCATTTGCGTGGGGCCGTCCTCAACATTTGAGAGCCGCACGCTTACCAACCGCAGGGGCCGGGAATCCCGCCAGGCTTTATCCAGCAATGTCTCGATCAGGGGATAAAATGCGGTCTCGAGATCCGAAGCTTCCGGCAGGCTGCGTCCTGCCGACTCCTGGGTGAAGTCGGGATATCGGACCAGGATGGTCAGCGTGCGCACCCGTTTCCCATCCGCCCGCACCTTGGCCATCAGGTCATCAATCAGGCTCTTCGCAATGAGGCCAATCTCTTCGCGTGAGCCGATGTTGGCCGCAAACGTCCGCTGGTGTGAATAGCTCTTCGCCTCCCCGCGTTCCGTCTTGACCGGTCGTTCGTCAATTCCCGCGCAACGCTCCCTCAACTCGCGCCAGCCCGAACCTGCCAGCGCCGCCAGGGACGTCTCATCCCGAGTGACCACGTCGCCAAACGTATGGATTCCGCCGGCGCGCAACCGTTCCTGTGATTTGGGGCCAATGCCCGGCATTTCCTTAATATCGAGTGGCGAGAGAAAACTCGCCTCATCACCCGGCAACACCACCACAAAACCCCGTGGTTTGCGCAGCTTGCTCGCAATCTGCGCCACCAGCCGATTGGTCGCCACGCCCATCGAAACCGGGATCTGCAATTCGTCCCAGATTCTCTGCTGCAGGCCTCGCACGGTTTCTTCGACGGCCGCCGCCGTTTTGAACGCGCATGGTCCCAAGTCCAGATACCCCTCGTCGATCGAATTGCGCTGAACCAACGGCGTAAGGTCTTCACACAGGTCGAACATTCGCCGGGATACGCTGCCATAGTCGCCATCGTGCGGCAGGAGAATCAAATCCGGACAAACGCGCAGCGCCCGCTGGGTCGGCATGGGCGTGTAAACGCCGGCGGCCCGGGCCTCATAACTTGCCGATGAAATGATCCCGCGTGTTCGTCCGCCGACCGCCACTTTTTTGCCCCTCAGCTCGGGCTTCAGGGCCAATTCGACCGACACAAAAAACGCATCGGCATCAAGGTGGACAATGGTGGCAAGGGGCACGACTCGGCAAAGTCTCGTGCCTCTCGGCGTTCAAGTCAGGTTCCAAAATGGCGGTCAGATCGCCCGCCTGTCGGGCAGGTGCTGCTTCATGATCTCAAGTAAGGGGGCCGTTTTCGCCTTGGCCGAAACCACAACCAGTTCGCTGCCGTCGCTTACCGCAACACACACTTCAACTTCATCGGGATCCTGCCAATCCGCGGGGGTGTAAATCAACACGGTGTCCCTCCCGTCCGCAACCGTCACAATGCGCGACCATCCGCGAGATCCCAGCCGGTGGTCCGCCGCCGCCATCAATGCAGCCCGATCGGATTTGGCGTGGTTGTGTTCCAGCCGATAAATCCCGACACTCGCCTCCTGCAGCGCGGCGATCGCGTGGCGTGCTTCCGCGGGCATGTCATCGATGAACATCGGGACGAGCCGCGCGACCGACATCAAACCCGGTCCTACCGAGATTTGGATATGGGCATCGGCATCCGCATGGGTCGCATCGGCGAAGGCAATCTGCAGGTCGCGGGCCTCATCCGAGACGAAGAAAATCCCGGCGACCTTGAAGGTCATCACCAACAGGCCCGCGGCACCAACGATCAAGAACCAGTGGAGAGGTCGAAAACGCGACCGCGGCTTCGGCTTGGGTGAGGTCATGGCAAAGCTCCTTCGGGTTGAGAGTTACGTTCGATCAAGTTCAGATCTCCATGGGTTCTTTCTCGAGCCCAAGCTCGCGCAAGGGATCGATGTCAAGGCGTTCACCCAGCTTGGCGATCTGATTGAGTTTCACGTCGCCGACAACATTGACCAGCACCGCTTCGCCGTTGCCGCCAATGACGGTCACGACCAAACCGTGAATCGACTCGTCGTCGTTTTGTTTAACGAAGACCGCAACGTTGTCGCCGCCTTTTTCCCGCACGGTGACCACCCGGGCCCAACCTTGTTCGTCGAGCTTGGTGCGCACGGTTTCAATGCGGTTCGTCACGTCGGTACGGTTGCTGTCGTCCATGCCAAAGACATTCACCCGCACCCGTTCGAGGTTGCTGATGATCTCGGCCACTTCCGGGTCTTCATGTTTGGCAAACGTGGACGCGAGTTTCAGCAGTCCTTTGTTGATATCGACTTCAACATATTCCTCGCCCACTTCCGGGCTGAAAGAACCAAAGTCAATGTAGCCCGCCGGGTTGGCGGCAACGATGGAGGCGGTGAAGATGGAAAAAGCGGCAACGCCCGCCGTGAGATTTTTGAGGGTGTTTTTCATGATGGAATTCGAAGTTGAGGGAATAAAAACGCTGCGGAGAAGACCGCGTGGATATGACAACAACCCCCTCAGTCCGGCGAAAGTTGCAGATATTTGCGCCGCCTGATCGGCGAGACCCGGATTTAATGGTCGATGTCAGCATCCAACGCGGGTTTTTAATCTTCGGATCCGCCTCGCAATTCGGATGTATTTCCGCGGGCGGCAACCACTCCGGATTTCATATCCCTAGCTTAATCCAATGCGCTCAGGAGGCTGATCGCTGGGTCGGCAAAAAGCTCCGCTCCAGAAACCGCAGAGCCGACGTCGCATCGTTCTCCAGCGCCGTCCATTCCTCCGCCAGGGGATTGGGCGCCGGCGCGGACTCCTCGTCACGGGATGGGATCCACCACTCGGCCGTGACCTCGCCCAGGCTGGTGACCAGTTGCTGCATGTCGGATTCCGAAAACTCCACCGCCACCGGTTCCGATTCCGAAACGGACAACTCCCCGGGCTGATTCCAAACCACCAAGGCCAGCACGGCCGCCAGTCCCACCGGCACAAGCGACCAGCGGCTCCATCCTCGGCGTGAGGACTGTGTTGCCGTCGATTGGCGGGAAGATTGATCCGCCTGCACGGCCGCCCAGATCCTATCTTCCAAGCCGGCCGGGACATCTGCGGGCGCCGTCGGTGAGGATTCCCGGAGCTCGGTATGCAGGTCGTTCAATCGCGCAAAATACTTCGAGCAATCACCACATTCCGAGGCGTGCCGGGACATCCAGGCAAAAGCGGGGTTGTCCGGATCGTGCCAACGTCGCACCAAGCGGCAGATCAGTCTAGGACGGGAGGGGTCGGGGGAAGTGTTCATCGCAGTGTTTCCTTTCCAGCTAATAGTCTTTGCCGGGCGCGGTGCAGCAGAGTCTTGATGCTGCTCGAGGAGCGACCGGTGGCCTCGGCAGTTTCCTGCACGCTCAATTCCTCCCCAAATCGCAGCCAAAGGATTTCGAATTCCGCCGCCTTCAAACAAGTTCGCGCGCGCTGCCAGATGCGGGCGACCGACTCCCGGCGTTCGGCTTCCTCACCCGGATGAAGCGCGTCGCTCGACGGCTCAGGCGGCAACTCCACCCAATCACGCTTGGCTCGCAAGTGATTGAGGGCGGTGCGGCGGGCGATGGTAAACAGCCAATTCAGTAGCGGCCGTGAGGTGTCGACTTTGTGCAGTGCCCGAAACGCTTTGACGAACGCTTCCTGGGTGACGTCTTCCGCATCCTGCGCCTGGCCCAGCATGCGGTAAACATAGTGGTAAACCGGTCGATGAAACTGCCTCACCAATTCCCGCGCAGCCCCCGCATTCCCTGCAACGGCCCGACGCACCAACTCCGCCTCACTCGAGGTCGAAGCAGCGTCGTCGCCGAAAAGCGCAGAGGAGGGAGCCGAGGTGATCATTCCGCCAGGTCGGGGCGCACCACGCTTATTTTGAATTGGGCCTTGCCATCATTTTCATCCACGTAACCCACCTTCATCACGTAGTCGCCGGGAGCACCGTTAAAAATCATCTGGGCGCGGCCAATTCCCCGCCCGCCCCTGACACTGGCAAACTCTCCGGCCGATGCGTTTTCGTGGCGTTGAATGCGGTAGTTGGAAAGCCGCATAAACTCCACTTCGTGGCGCACGCCAGCCGATTCTCCCGCCGGCACCAGCTCCACGTAATCCAAGCGCGCCCAGTCATTGCCGCGCTTCATCCCGCCGATCACCACCCGGTCACCCGGATTGAGCGCAACCGGTTCGGTGGTGTGTTCGGTAAACGTATTCGCATCAGGCTCGGGGCTGCCCAGGTCCTGGTCAGCATGCCACGTGGAAACAACGTCGCCCGGCATGGAGAACGCCGCTTCCATCTGGCGCTCGCGCCGCTCCTGTTCGTGCTCGCGCCGGTTCATGTTGGCGTCCGCCAGGTCAATGAGCTTGGCGGTGGGATAACGCATCTCCACCTCCACCCGGCGGTCCGACCGCTCGACCTTCACTGATTCGATAAAGTTGCGCAGGTCTTCGTCGCTATCCTGGGCGAGGGACAACAGGGCTGTCATGCCATCAACAATCTTGTGCAGCCGTTCCGCCGTGGCCCCCGACTCGGCCACCAGGGTGGCCCGGGCGAGCACGTCGTCACCAGCATCGACCAAAACCATGGAGGCTGCTTCCGTCATTTTGAGAATGCGCGCGTGGGGCGTGTTTTCATCGGGCAGATCCGCATCGGGCATCGCCGAGGTGGCCAGAAGGTAATAAGAGTCATCCGCTGGCAGCATCGATCGCAGCATGCCATCGTGGTTCGCCAGGGAGGCACCCCCGCCGCGATATACCTCGAGTCCCGCCACCATGTTCTGCTTGGAGCGGCTTACCAAAATAACGGGATCCTCCGGAAAACCGACCACCACTTCCCCCTCGATCCGATAGGCCTCAAACGGCATGTCACCCAGTTCATCAATCCTGTCGGGCTCGCTCAGCATCATGTGAGCAATCAATCCCTCCGCGATCGTGCGCAGCTTGTCCGTCCCCTCGATCAACGCCATGCCATCCATCTTGTCGGGATCGCCGGACAAATTTGTGCCGTAGGCCGTGACGGAGCCAATGGTTTCCATGATCTGCGACATCAGGGCGTCGACCCGCAGTTCGCCGACAATCGGCTCGTCCAACTCTTCAGCGTGTCCGGCATATTCTTCCTGCACCCGGCCAAGCATTTCGGCACCCAGGTCGGTTTGGCGCATGGCATCGAGGTCGGCGAAGACCAGCCATTGGGATTCGGCGGGCACCACGGCGGGATCAACTTGAGCCGCAAGACCCACCGAAAGCATGGCGACGGAGGTGAGAGTCAGGAGTTTGTTTGTGATGGTTTTCATTTTTAAAATCTCGTTTGGTGTTGTCTCTCTATTCACCCGTATCCACCGCGAGGTTACATAAATCTACGCCTCGTCGGATTTTTTCCCGATGAATTCCAGTCGAACGAACCACCCCGTGGCTGCCGCCAGTAATCCCAGCGCGATCAGGATCACCAAACCTAGTTCCGCGGCCGGGTTGTAGCCGTCGAGGGCGATCATCAGGTGCCGCAGGATGGACAGGTTGTTGAGCTGCACCGGAACCGCCCCGACCGCCGCCTCCACCACCCCGGCATAAAGCAGGCCCAGCAGCAGGTAGCGGGACGTCAGACAGCCGAGAAAAAACCCTAGCGCCTGAAACGCGGACAAGCCGGCCAGCAACACCCCCGTTCGCACGAACACCGAACCCACCTCGATGTCGAGGAACCGGCCGATTAGCAGCAGGACGCCCAGCGTAGCGGTGCCCAGCAATGCCAGCACCACCCATTGGCTGATGTATTTGAATAAGGGATACGCCCACCGCGGCAGCGACCGGGTGATCACATAATCCACCGCCCCCGGCTTCAGGTCTTCGCGAATCGCCCGGGCTCCGGTTTCGAAGGCAAAGATCGGCACACAGATCAGCAACAGCATCCGGTCGATCCAATTGATGAAACCAGTGGACCCACTCTTGCCCATGAGGTAACCCACCGCCGAAAATCCCGCCACCACCAGGACGGCCATGATGATATTGCGCGGCAACATTTGCTGGGCCCAAGTCAGGCGAAAGACCCCACCCAGCGCGGGCAGCAGCCTCGGCGTGACCCGGGGGTTAAATTCAACGGAGGACTCAGCCGAAGAGCTCATGGCAACGGAGGGGGTTCAAGGGCAGTTTCCAGTTGTGAGCCTTCCGCCTGCACGTCGTGCACGGCGACGCCACTTTCGAGCAGATAACCGGGAAGGTTGCGGTAAAATGCACCGGGATCCCGCCAGCGCGCCACCAGCACGTCGTCTTCGAGATCACAGCCGCGGAGCAGCTCTTTCGCCATCAGGAACCGGGCCAGTTTATCGGGGGATTCGCATCGGATCCGCGTCGCTCGCGGCCAGCGCCCCGGCAGATCAGGGGCGCCACCCGGGGAGGAATCTGCCTGAGCAGGAGCACCCTCGTCGCGGGCGTTGGCCAGGGCATTGCTGGTGGAAGGCATGCGGCCCCAACGCAGTAAAATGAACTCCCGGCACAGCGCCTCCAAATCCTGCAGGATGTGGCTCGAGATGAGCACGCTGGCCCCCTCCCGCACGAGATCCTTCAATACGTCCGCGAACTCCGCCCGGCCCATGGGATCAAGGCCGTTCATCGGCTCGTCGAGTATGATCAGCCGCGGTTCGTGCAACAGGCACTGAGCCAGCTTCACCCGCTGTTTCATCCCCTTTGACAACGCGGTTACCGGTTTGGGCCAATGGACGGCCGGCAGCCTCACCCGCTCCAACGCTTTTTGACTCCGCTGCCTCGCCTCCTTCCCGGACAGTCCGGAAATCATGCCCAGGCTGGTTAACCAAACTTCCGGCCGGACTCCAGCCGGCACCGCTTCGTCTTCCGGGCAATACGCCAATTGGGCCCGCACCTGTGGATCCCGCCAGGGTGATCCGCCCAGCACGTTGAGTTTGCCGAAGCTCGGCTTGATCTGCCCCGTCAACAATCGGAACAACGTGGTCTTACCCGCCCCGTTCGGCCCCACCACCCCGGTAATACCCGGCCGGATCTGAAACGACACGTTGTTCAGTCCCAGCACCACGCCATAAAACCGGCTCAACTCTGTGGCTTCGACAATCGGTTTCATTCCGGTTTGATCCTTCCCCATACCAGTGCCAGTGCGCCGCCGATCATGATGACCAGCATGGTGATTACGCCGCCCAGTTCGTCGGTGCCCACTTGGTTGGCCGCCTCCAACAGGTCATCGGCAAACCGCGGGTTGAGCAACGGCACAACCGCGGCTGCATCCAGCAACGTGGTCTGCATCGCAAAGATTTCATCCCGCAACAGGTGCAGGTCCGAAACGAAACTCAGGTGCCGCAGCCAGCTTGGCAGCACCGTGCCGTGGGCCGCTATCCCGCTCATCACGATCCACAGACCGATCCACGCCAACCGCGCCTTCGCCGCCGTGCGGGCAATGGCCGAAACGCCCAACGCCAGTGCGCTCACAACCACCAAGCTCACTGCATTAAACGCCAGCGCCACCCCCAGGGCGGCAAGCGAATAAGAGAAAAACACCCCGTCGGGCGAAAGCACCATCGCCAGCAGCCAGCCTCCCAGCAACGGACCTGTCCACAACAGCATAATGACCCCGATGATCACCCCCAGTTTGCCCAGCAAGTAGTCCCGGGCCGTCAGCGGTCGGGAAAGGTAAATTGTCAGGGCATGACTCGCCCGGTCGCGCGTGATCAACTGCGGCACGAGTAGCGCCATGGCGGCCAGGTTGAGCAACAACGCCAACTCCGAGTGCGCCCAAAAAATCGCCTTGAAGAATCCAGTAACCAGCAGGTCGGGATACACCAGCAGCAATGCGCTGATGGCCCGCACGACAGCTTCGGCCCGCGGCCCGCCCTTGATCGCCAACTCCGCCAGCCAGCCGCCTTCGGCCAAGGTTTGGGAAATCAAGAATCCGGTCGTCGCGATAAACACGCCGCCCACCCAGGCGAGAAACAAAAGGACTTTGAAAAAGCGGTAGCCCCAAAGCTGGCGCAGCCCCGCCGACGAGATCGCCCAAATCCGCGCCACCACCCCAAGGCGCCGACCGTCCCACCGTTCGTAATCCAGTGCCGGCGGTTTCACGCCAATCCTCCCCCTTGATTGGCCGTCGCCAGCGCCTGCAGAAAAAGTCCCTGCAAAGCATCCGGGCTGGCCGACAGGTGCGCCGGGGGCAGGCCGTGTTGCTGCATCAACTCCAACACCCAATTCGATGACGCGGCATCGGAGGCAATCCGCAGGCGTCCGTTGGCCAGGGTTTCCACCGCATGACCGGCTTCCTCCAACACCTGCACCAATCGATCCCTCCCGCTCAGGGGTGTGATTTCAATGACGTGTTCGCGACGCGCCTTCAGATTCGCGATGGTATCGTGCTCAATCACCCGCCCGTTCGCCACGATCATGACCCGGTCACAGATTCGTTCCACGTCCTGCAACAGGTGCGAGGAAATGATCACACTGATGCCAAAATCCCGCCGCAGGCTGCCGATCAGCCGCAGAATGTATTCGCGGCCGCTTGCATCCAGACCGTTGGTCGGCTCATCCAAAATCAGCAGTTCCGGATCATGGACGAGCGCCTGGGCCAGCTTGGCCCGCTGCTTCATTCCCGTCGAGTAGGTGTCGATGGACCGGTAGCGCTCCTGCCCCATCCCGACCAGATCGAGCATCTCGTGCGCCCGTTGCCGGGCGCGGCGGAACGGCAAGCCGGAGAGCTGTCCGCAAAGCGCGACGTATTCGCACCCCATCATGCCCGGAATATGCGCATCCAACTCCGGACCATAGCCCACCCGCTCCCGGGATTCGCGATGACTTGATCGGATGTTGCGACCCAGCACCCGCGCGGTGCCGGTGGTGGGTGTCTCCAAATTGAGCAGGCACTTCAGGAACGTCGATTTCCCCGCGCCATTCGGTCCGAGCAGTCCAATGGTTCCCGGCGGAATCGACACGGAAACATCCCGCAAGGCCCAGGCGGACCCATAGGATTTCCCCAATCCCTCGGTCTCAATGATCGCGTCCGCCATCAGCCGGCCAGCAGAAGTTCGAACTCACGATCCCAATTTTGTGTCATTACCCCTCAAACACACCGCCAACCCCCTGTGGGTTACAACTTTCTGAAAAATATTTCCGGTCCGCTCCCCCTGCCCCGAAGGATCAATCCTGTGGGCTCGACACTTCGGGCGCTGGCTTCATTAGAGTGAATCATGAACTGTCCGAGCCTGGTTTGGAGAAATTCCTGGTTACTTACCGTTTTTCTTTCAGCCACATCCTTCGGTCAGGATGACACCTCTGAGAAGACCCGACTGGCCGTAGCCGGACTGACCCACACGCATGTCCACTGGATTTTCGAAAGTGAACGGAACAGTGAGGCCTTCGAGATCGTCGGCATCGTTGAATCCAACCAGGACCTGGCCCAGCAATATTCCCGCATGCATGGGTTTCCGATGGAAATGGTTTACCCGACGCATGAGTTGCTCGTGCAAAACTGCGACCCCCACGGGGTCACCGCGTTTGGCTCGATTTTTGAACACCTGGAGGTTGTGGAATTCTACGCTCCCCGGGGCATACACGTGTTGGTCGAAAAACCCCTGGCGGTGAGCATGGAGCACGCGGAACGGATGAAAGACCTGGCGGTAAAACACGGCATCCATCTCCTGACCAACTACGAAACCACCTGGTATCCCACCAACCACAAGGCCAAGGAACTCCTTCAGCAAGGCACCGTCGGCGACGTTCGAAAGGTCGTTGTTCATGACGGCCATCGCGGGCCCACCAACCTTGGCATAAACCAGGAATTCCTGGATTGGCTGCTCGACCCCGTTGCCAACGGAGGCGGAGCGGTCACCGATTTCGGTTGTTACGGAGCCAACCTGGCCACCTGGCTGATGGACGGCGAGCGCCCCCTTTCGGTCACGGCTCTAATCCAGCAGTTTCAGCCTGAAAACAACCCCAAGGTCGACGATGAAGCGACCATCCTGCTGGCCTACGAAAAAGCCCAGGTTGTCATCCAAGCATCCTGGAACTGGCCGATCGGCCGAAAGGACATGCACATCTACGGTCCGACCGGAGTGATTTATTCAGACAACCGCACCGAATTACGCATTCGCACACCCGTGGGTTACGATGGCTTCCGTGAGAAGTCGATGAAGCTGGATTCGAGACCGGCTCCCTTTCATGACCCGTTTGAGTATTTCTCAGCGGTGATTCGTGGAGAGATCGCCGTGGAACCCAACAGCCTGAGCAGTCTGGAGAACAACATGCTGGTTACGGAAATACTCGATGCTGCCATCCTAAGTGCTCGAGAAGGACGCCGCATCGATCTACCCGCCCACTAGACTGAGGGAAGGAAACCACCGATTCACCCTGATTGGCAGTAAGGCACTACCCCGGAGTATTTGAGGGGGTATTCGCAGCCAAGGGGTCATGTCGTGCAACAAGAGCATTGCTGGCGCAGCGCATTCACTGGTTCCGACGCGACCCCATTATCCGTCCGCGACCGCACCCATTCCGCCCCACCGCAACACGACTGCCCCCGCTTCACGCGACGCCGACACATCGACCTCCACCTCCAACGACCAGTCGTTGAGCTCATCGCTGTCGACCATCACCTGAGTGACCCGCCAAGTATCATCTTCCGCATCGATGTGCGTGTGTTTTGCCGCCCGCCCCTCCGGGTCGAGCCGAAACCATCCGCGGTCCTGCACGTAGGCATCAAACGCGGTCTGCACCTCGCGCGCGCCGGCCCCGATCCGCTCCGCGATCGCCTCCCAGTCCCGCGCCATCGCATCCTGCAGGATGCCGTGCACCGCGAATCGGACCAACCGCGTGAACTCCTTCGGGTCCCGGGTGATGTCGCTGAATCCCGGCCGGTCGGGCTTTTCGGCGGCATCGGGCGCCACGAAGTTTGGATCCTGCAGTCGCTCCCACTCCTCCAGCAGGCTCGAATCCACCCCGCGGATGAGTTCCCTGAAATACGTCTCCAGCTCAATAAGCTCCTCCGTTTTTTGATCCTGCGGCACCGTTTGGCTCAAAACCTTCCACGTCTGACTGAGGTGCCGGAGCAGCAACCCCTCACTGCGCTGCAGGCCGTAGCGCTTCACGTAGTCGGCAAATGAATCGTAACGCTCATACATCTCCCGGACGATCGACTTCGGCCGGACGTTTTCGTCGTCCACCCAGGGATGCTCGGCGGCGAACGCATTGAACGTGTCATACAAAAATTCGCGCAGCGGTTTGGGATGCTCAATGGCATCCAGCTTGTCCATCCGCTCTTCGTAACCCAGACCCTCCTCCTTCATCTCCACCAGCGCCTCAGACTTCAACTGGTCCACCTGTTTGCGCAAAATGATGTCGGGATCCTCGACGATCGCCTCGCACAAGGTCAGCACATTCAGGGCATGGTCGGGTCGATCCGCCGGCAGTTTCGGCAGAGTATCGATGAGGAAGAGCGACAGGGCATTGTGCAGCGAAAAGTCCTCCTGCAATTCGACGTTCACCCGCAACTTGCGCCCGTCGGGTTGCGACGGAATCCACTCCACAATACCACGCTCCAACAGCCCGCGAAACAACTGCCAACCACGCCGCCGCAACTGCGCCTTGCGATGGTCAGTCTCATGCGAAGTCGCCACCAGATCGCGCAATGCCCGGCAGCCATCTCCCGAACGTGACAGCACCAGCAGCATCGTGCCGTGCGACAGCACGAAACGGGAATTCAATTCCTCGCACGGTGCCGTCTGCAGCCGGTTAAACGTTTTCTCATCCCAAACGACCGACCCGGGAGGCGCCGCCCGCTTCACTGCTTTCTTTTTCTTCCCCGGATTCGCGACGGCTTTCTCTTCCGCCCGCCGGTTTTCGATGATGTGTTCGGGAGCCTGGGCAACCACCAGCCCTTCATCATCAAATCCCCGCCGCCCCGCCCGGCCCGCCACCTGCCTGAAATCCCGCACCGACAATACCGCCGCCTTGCGGCCATCGTATTTCCACAGCTGGGTGAACAGCACGGTACGAATCGGAACGTTGATCCCTACACCCAGCGTGTCCGTGCCGCAGATGATTTTGAGCAGGCCCTGCTGGGCCAATCGCTCCACCAGGATCCGATACTTGGGCAACAAGCCGGCGTGGTGCACTCCGATCCCGTGCCGCAACCAGCGCCGCATGTCCTTGCCGTAGGGACTGTTGAACTTCTCGTCCTTGAGCGCTTCGGCCAAGGCCGCCTTCTCCGCCTTGGTGGTCAGGTTGAGGCTCATCCAACCCTGCGCCGACTCCGAAGCCGCCCGTTGCGTGAAATACACCAGATAAACCGGTGCCTTGTCGGACTCCACCAACTGCGCCACTCGCTCGGCCAGCGGGGTCTCGGAGTATTCAAACGTCAGCGGCACCGGCCGGCGGTCACTGCGCACGGTGACGGAGGGCGCCCCGGTCACCCGCGTTATCTCACGTTCGAAAAACGAAGTGTCCCCCAGTGTCGCTGACATCAGCAGAAACCGGCACTGCGGCAGTGCCAACAACGGCGTTTGCCAGGCGTGACCCCGACCCGGGTCGCCGTAGTAATGAAACTCATCCATCACCACCCAGCGCAAGTCCGCCAGCGGTCCACGGGCCAGGGCGATGTTGGCCAGGATCTCCGCCGTGCAACACAGGATCGGTGCGTGCGGATTCACCGAAGCATCCCCCGTCATCATGCCCACGTTTTCCGGACCGTAGTCGCGGCACATGGCCAGGAACTTTTCATTCACCAGCGCCTTGATCGGGCACGTGTAAATCGACTGTTCGCCCGCACACAGCGCGCGAAAATGCACCGCGGCCGCAACCAGCGATTTGCCCGAACCGGTCGGCGTATTCAGAATCACATTACTCTCCCCGAACAGCTCGAGGATGGCCTCCTCCTGTTCCGGATAGAGCTCCAGTCCGCGCTCCGCCATCGCCGCCAGGAACCGTTCCAACACCGCATCGGCATCAAACGGTCCCGGCAGGGGGCGCAGCGGCGGTTCGGTGGTGGGATCGGGCATTCCCCGCATCCCGCCTCACCGACCGTGCGGGGGCAAGCTCTCACAACCAAACTTTGTGGTGCCGGCCCGGTTTCAACCAAGGTGTGAAGCAACCTCCCAAACCTGGAGGGAACAACTCACGGCAAGAATCAGCGGAGTTTGGGTTCTTCTCGGCTTTGCTGCCCTCTGCACGGCAGTGGCGGCCATTTGATCCGCTTGAAACGAATTGGTCGGAATGCTAGGCACCAGGCCCCCAACCTACTGCACGGATAAATCCCGTGGCTACGGGATCTCTGAGCTGAAGTGTCGTGGTCAAAGGAGAATGCCATGGATGACAAAACCCCAAGCAAGACGGCCTACAAAGTTGCGCTGAATATCCTCACGCTGGGAGAAAAACCGGATTTGGAAAGAGTGATGCCTCGAGGAATGGTCGACGCGACGGCGCAATTACTGATCGCCTCCGGGGCAGCTGGCGTGAAAACCGTGCGCCGGTCGCGATCCCCGCGCATGCTTCGCATTTACGAAGCCTTTGACTGGATGCTCCCGGGACAGTTCGAGGCTTTTGCTCACCGCAAGGCATTCTGCGAACGACAAGTTAAAATGGCGATCGCCGCAGGAGCATCCCAAGTGCTTTTGCTGGGCGCGGGCTACGATACCATGGCATGGAGATTGGCACCCGATTTCTCCCACGTTGGTTTTTTTGAAATCGATCATCCCGCCACCGCCGCCCTCAAAGCGAAGGGAATACAAAAGATGGGAAAACCTTCAAACCTCCACCTCATCGCAGAGGACCTGGGCCGGCACAGGCTGACTGACGTTCTCGTCGAAAACAAAGTCTGGGACCCAAATGCCCTCACGGTTTTTGTTGCGGAAGGCTTGCTGCAATACCTGATGCCTCATGCGGTCCATGACCTTTTTAAGCAATGCGCTTCAGTTGCAGGTGAAAGCAGAATTGCCTTCACCTACATACCCACCCGCGAAGACGGTCGGCCTGATGCAGGACCCCGGACGGGATTCATTTTGTGGCTCCTCAAAATGGGAAAAGAACCCTGGTTGTGGAGTATTCGGCCCGAAGCGCTCGGCTCGTTTCTTGAAGCAACGGGCTGGGCAAACGCACCAGAGCTGGTAGGAACCGGCAAAAAGTATGGCGTCGAGATGTTCGCCGCGGCGCTGAAATCAGGGCAACCAATGCCGGAATCATGAGTTCGAGACGACACTTGGGCTGGGAGGCATGGTCGAAACCCTAACCAAAGTCATGTCTCCTGAAAGCTGTCACCGAATGCTGGCCGACTACTTCAATGGGCAGCCAACGATCTGCGAGCCGTCTTGAAAAATCACCACAAGCCATCCCTAACACCAAGCTCAAGATCACCTTGCGATTACCGGGCCATCAAGTATTCTTTGTCGGTACTGATGGTTGTGGGCCGGTGATCCGTTTTGCAGAACTTCAAAAACCCGATGATGGCACGCCTATATGAAGATTGTTTAGGTGCTTCGACGGAAGCATCCAACACCTCCGCCCAATACCCAAAATGCACCGGCAAATGCTCATCTCAATGCGGGCTTTTGGGGGCCTTTTTTCATCACTCAGGCCGGTTAAAACAAGCGATGCCTTTTCGATCTTTCAGTTAATCACCTGGAGTGGAGGGAAATTCAAAAGATCTGACCGAGCTTATCCCGAAGCTCCCCACCTATTCCGACCTTCCATATCCCGCATTCACTTTTCCGGTGAATAACACTGTTCGCTAGATAAAATGAATCCATTCTCCCGTGCGCTCCTCAATTATCACTCTGGCAATCGCAATTCCGCATTCACGATTCGGCGGGACGATGGATTTCAGCAAAGAATTCCCGCAGCAGCGTTCTTCAATACAGATCACTTTCCTGCAATAGAGAGACGAGCATTGGATGAGTGTCGCGGTAGTATCCTTGATATTGGGAGCGCTGCAGGAAGACACTCGCTGGAACTCATTGAGCGTGGCTGTGATGTGACGTCCTTGGACATTCTCCCCGAGATGGAGGAAATTTTGAAGAATCGCGGTCAAACTAAGGTAGTGATCGCGGATGTAATTCAGTATTCGGGGCGGCGCTTTGATACCCTTTTGATGTTGATGAACGGAATCGGCATGACTGGCAGTGTAGATGGCCTCACACAGTTCTTGCAGCATGCACATGGGTTGTTGCTTTCGGGAGGGCAGATCGTTTGCGACTCCATCGATGTGGGGCAGACCAAAGAACCTCAGCACATCGCTTACCGAGAGAAGAATCTGGGTTCAGGTTTACCAGCCGGTCAGCAGTCGTTTATGATGGACTGTGAAGGCGAAGATTCTGTCGAATTCGATTGGTTGCATATCGATTTTGAATCGTTAGCCCAAATTTGTCGAGCGACACACTGGGAGCCGACACTTTTAGAGGAGAAGCAAGACGGACATTACCTTTGCAAACTGACCGAAAAACCAAATAGCGAACAAGGTAGTGGAGGCAACGGCTAACGCCGCGCCTCACTTTGACGTTGGACAGAAACAAGATGTCAGACGAGGACGCCCCCATTCAAATCGTCGCCTACGATTCGCAGTGGGCTCGGCTTTTTCTTGAAGAGCGGGAAGCCCTCCGCCGCGTGCTAAGCCCATGGCTCAAGGGTCCTATCGAGCACATCGGTAGCACCTCCGTTCCGGAACTATCTGCAAAGCCTGTGATCGACATTATGGCAGCGGTTGGAACGCTCGAAGAATCAAAGGGAGCGATTCCCGCTGTGCGAAGCCTGGATTACCTTCATGCGCCTTATCGCCATGAGGTGATGCATTGGTTTTGTAAGCCGCATCCCTCTTTTCGGACTCATCATTTACACCTCGTTCCTTACGAGAGTCCGTTGTGGGCAGCACGCATCACGTTCCGAGACCGTCTTCGCGAAGATCGAAATATCGCTGCGGAATATTCAGCCCTTAAGCTAAGTCTCGCAGCTTCCTTCCGGAATGACCGCGAGGGATATACCGACGGTAAGAGCGAATTCATAGCTCGAGTTCTCGACACACCGCTGAAAAACAATGGAGGCCAGTCGAGCCAATGAGCCACAGCGCTCCGCGCCGTGACTCGCGGCTCACTTGAAACGTTGGCTGATCATGGATCGAATCGTGCATATTTTGGGACTTGGACTGATCGTCCATTTAGGAGCGACCGAGCCTAGAGTCACTCTGCGTGATGAAATCTCACGCGTCCTGAAAGAGACTTTCGTTTATGACGAATCAATCAGGCAGAAGCACATTGCAGAACATGAATCCTTTGCAGACGAAGAGGTGCAGTCTCTGCCTGCTTTTGTTGTGAGCGCCGAACAAGGCGACGTGGTTAGAGTTATTGCCGAATCTCGGAGGAAGAAAGAAGAGGAGTCCTTTGACTGGAGAAACGGCGGAACGATACTCAAGAAGAAGGGCAAAAAGATGACCTCGGAATTGAAGTTTTCGGACAGTCCTGAAGGTGGAATTGAATTCTTCAAATTCTCATGGTGAAATAGCCAACCAGTAAGAATGAAACAAGCTTCACCAGTGGCCCTGTCTGAGCCCAAGCTTTAGAGAAGTCCCGTGATGCTGCTTTGCCTTGCTTACCCTCGCCTTGCGGAAGCCGATGCGCAGCTCATCGACGGATTTCGGCGGGAACACGACAGAAAATACGTGGACGTGGTGGGGGCGCATTGGACCATGATTTTTCCCGGGTCGACGGACGGGATAGCGCAAGCCGATTTGAGCAATCATATCCAGGGCGTTGCTCAATGCAGTAACACGCTGGATTTCACCTGCAGTTATGCCCTCGTCCACAACGATCATGAATCCGATGACTACTACATCTTCCTCGTGCCGGACGAGGGGTTTTCAGGAATCAGCCTCTTGCATGATCGACTTTACAGCGGCCTGATGCACCCGAGGCTGAGGCTGGACATTCCCTACGTCCCCCACATCGGCATCGCAACCAGCAAAGACCGGGAAGCACTTCATGAGCTCGCAACCCAATGGAATCGGGAAAGCCACGAGATCCGCGGGGCGATCGATGAGCTCACCCTATCTTCATTCGACGGTCGCCAAGTAACCGATCTGGAGCGTTTCCCGCTTCAAACCTGAAACAAGGGCCCACCACTCCCCTCTGTCCACCAGAGCGCGCTCCGTCACTTGCGGAATAAACCGGCGTGGATCTTGTTCTCATCCGCATGAGCAGACGGATTTGGATTGGTTACATTGCCTTGCTGGCAACCTGCCTGACGGGATGTTCGGCGCGAGCCGACGATCCTGCGCCGCTCAACAAACCCGCCAAAGACATCGTGCCGGTGGAAAAATCCGAGGCCGAGTGGCGCGAAATCCTGACCGATTTTGAGTTCTACATCCTGCGGGAGGATGGCACCGAGCGCGCGGGCACCAGTCCTCTGTTGCAGGAAAAACGCCAAGGAGTCTTCGTCTGCAAGGCCTGCGATCTCCCGCTTTTCCATTCCAAAACCAAATACGAATCCGGCAGTGGGTGGCCGAGTTTTTGGCGACCGATAAAAAAGGGACACGTGCTCGACGTCCCGGATTACAAATACGGCTGGAATCGCACGGAAAACGAGTGTGCGCGCTGCCGAAGCCACCTGGGCCACGTTTTTAAGGACGGCCCCCGCCCCACCGGCCTGCGCTACTGCATCAACGGCGCCGCGCTGAAGTTCATCCCCGCTGAGGATTAACCCAGGGCGGCAGACCAAATATCTTCCTTGAAACCCACCAACCCGACCCCTTCGGCGAGAAGAAACGGGCGTTTTACCAAATTGCCGTTGGCATTGAGCAGATCGACCGCTTCCGCGACGGTCATGTCAGGGAGTTTTTCACCAAGTTTCATGGCACGATAGTCGCCACCGGAGGTATTAAAGAGCTTCTTCAGCTGGCCGTCCTGAGCGGTGAGCATGCGCTTCAACTCCGCCTTGGTAGGAGGGGTGTCTCGAATAGGCTTTTCCGTGTAGGCGATGTCCCGGGCATCGAGCCACTTCACCGCCTTGCGGCACGTGCTGCAGTTTTTATAGGTGTAAACAACAAGAGGTTTCATTTCTGCACCCACTTAAGGTCCTGCACCACAAACTGCCAGTTTCCTCTAAAAATTCCCAGCATGCCGTAGAACCGAAGGCGCCGGTCTCGCGTCGCCTGGGCCGCGAGGGCATCCCGCACCTCGGACCGTGGAGAATAGACGTCGTAGCTTTGGCCCATGAACCGGACCTTGGGATAACGGCCGGAGATGGCACTTCCGTTCACTTTAAAAAGCTTCCCGGTCCAACTGCCATCGCGCAGGTCGACCTCGGCCGGTAGCGCATCCGGCTCCAGGGCCTGGCCCAGGTCGACCGCCGCATAATTGACTCGGAAGACTTCGCCACTTGGCGGCGTGTTGGAAGGGTCCTGCAGGTTGATGAGCCGATCGGGCGAGTCATCCGAAACGGCGTTGAAATGCGCATAGATCGGAAGGTGATCGGAAAAACCCGAGCCTCCCCGGCCACCCGAGTTCCAGCGGATCGGGGCATCGGCGAAGTCGGCGTTCTGCCCTGGCAGGCGCGCCACGCCAAACGAGTTGTCCTGATATTGCACGCCGGCAAAGTCGTGCAGGCCGCGGGAAATGATCAAGTGCATCAGCGTGCCCCATTCACCCCGGAACACATCGCTGCCACGCTGAGCCGGTTCGAGTTCATACCAGAGGTTGTAGAGTGGAATCTCGCCTCGCCGCAGGGCCGGTTCGCTGTAGCCGATCCGCATAATGTCGTCGACCGCCGTGCGGTTCATGCGGGGATTGCGCGCCTTTTGGTTGTAGCTGGAGTTGAGGTCGCCGCCGACAATGACATCCGCAGTCGGGTCAGCTTTGAAAATCTCCTTCAAGCGACCCTGCAAAACCCGGGCGTTGCCGATCCGCACCTGTTCCTGCACGGGATCGCTAGCGCCGGACTTCCAGTGGTTGTTGAAGACAAAAAGGCGCTGGCCGGCGACCTCGATTTCGGTCTCCAGGATAACCCGGGCTTGTTCGACCTGGTGCTGGCGCACGCCAGTAATGGGGAAACGGGAAAAAGTGACATTCTTGATCGCTTTGCGCCGTTCAGCCGTGGGAGGCGACGGTTGATCATCGCCAATCGCCATTTGGTAACCCCGCAGACCGGCATCGTGCAGGGCCTTGAACAGCCAAACCTCGGCCGGAACCCCGGCAAGTTCAGCGGGCAAGACATCGGTATCGAGTAACTGCGCCACCGACTGACCCCGCCAACGCTCAACAAAAGCCGCCACATCCTCGACTCCAGACTTCGGGGTCTGGTCGATTTCGATCTCATTAAAGAGAATGATGTCCGGCCCCTCCCCTCCTCGAAAACGCTTCATCAGTGACGCCGTGTTGGTCAGCTTGGTCGCCAAATGGCGCGGAGTGTAGTGGTCCGGCTGGTAGTCGTCGTAAACCGCCACGCCATCGGCGTCATGCAGGTTCTCGATATTGTAAACCACCACGGTGAACGGCACGGCGGCAGCCGAAACCAGACACGCCCCCGCGCCCAGCGCTCCAATGAACAGAAATAATTTAGCCAGCATCCGCGAACCCTACACAACCCCGGCTGTCTCGCCAGTGCTTTGAGGCTCCGCAATTCCACCCGACCCGCGCTTGCCACCGCCCGGGGGCCCGCAGAGGATCCGGCCTCCCGCTCTCCTCCCCGACCATGCGTTTGCTCCGTCTTTTCCTTGCCACCGTCGTCAGCACCCTGGCACTCGCTCCTCCCGTCGCCGCCCAGCTCAGCTTCGAGTTTACCTACACCGACACCAATAACGGCTTCAACGATCCCACCCAAGGGGCCACCCGGCGCTCCGCCCTGGAAGCCGCCGCCCAAGAGCTGGCCAACCAACTGCCCATCACCAACGCCGTAACCATCACGTTCGAAGTCTCTTCAAACAACGTCGACAACGGCATGCTGGCGGGCGCCGGCAGCGGTCTTGTCGGCGAAGATCCTGGCTTCTACAACACCGTCGCCCACCAGAAGGTCCTTACCGGCGAGGATGGCAACGGGGCTGAAGCCGACGGCCAGATCGAGTGGAATTTTTTCCATGAATGGGATTACGACAACGATGTCGCCGAGACCGCTTTCGATTTCATCAGCACAGCGATGCACGAAATTCTCCACGCCATCGGGTTCATCAGTGGAGTTTTTTCCGACGGCACGGGTCTCTTTGCAGCGCCGATCGGCGAACCCGATGCCTGGTTCAGCTTTGACCGGTTCCTGGTGGCCAGCGACGGCACGCGTTTGGTCAGTGACACCTTTGTTTTTAACTCGACCCAACTCGGCGCTTTGAGCGGGGGGTCCAGCCTGTTCTTTAACGGCCCCAATGCCATTGCCGCCAACGGCGGCAACCCCGTCGTGATTTATTCCCCCGACCCGTGGGAAGACGGCAGCAGTGGCAGCCACACCGATGACGCCACCTACACCGACGATGCCGCCATGCTGATGAACGCCATAGCCGACGTGGGCCCGGGCATCCGCACGCTCAGCGAGATTGAACTCGGTATCCTGCAGGACCTCGGATTCGAGTTTGTCGACAACGGCAGCGAAGAATTTGCCTACCTGGTGAACCTATCGGTTCGCACGCTGGCTGGCAGCGGCGCTCAAACCCTGATTGCGGGCTTCGCCGTGGCGGGCGGAGAAAAGCCTCTGCTCATTCGCGGCATCGGCCCCACTCTCACTGACTTCGACGTCAACGGGGCGTTGGCCGACCCTCGACTTGGCATATTCAACGGGTCGGAAGAAGTGGTCTCCAATGATGACTGGCTGGCCGAAGACGCGACTGTCTTTCAGCAGGTTGGGGCATTCGCGCTGCCGGACGGCAGCGCGGACGCCGCCGTGACGGATACCGCTCCGATCGGCGCCTTCACGGCTCAAGTCACCAGCCTTGACGGGACCACCGGCATAGCGCTGGCGGAAATCTACGACACGGCTCTTCCCTCCGATCCAACCGGACCGCGCCTCACCAATGTGTCTGCCCGGTCGCAGGTCGGCACCGGGGCCGAAGTCCTCGTTGCCGGGTTTGTCATCGGGGGAAGTGGTACAAAATCACTGCTTATTCGCGGTATCGGCCCCACCCTCGCCGATTTTGGAGTCAACGGCGCGTTGGCCGACCCGCAGCTGACGCTCTTCCGGTCCGAATCAGGTACCTCCACCCAAGTTGATGCCAACGACAACTGGGACGCCACCACCATCACAGCCGTGGCAAACCGGGTCGGGGCATTCAACATTCCCTCGGACAGCAACGATGCCGCGCTGCTCGTCAACCTCGTTCCAGGCGCTTACACAGTGCAGCTTTCCGGCGTGAACAATGGCACCGGGGTGGGCCTCATCGAAGTCTACGATGCCGACTGATTCCCCCCTGCTGCAAACCACCGGACTGACCTTGCGGCGCGGTCGCAAGACCCTGTTGCGTGACTTGGATTGGTCCATCCGGCCGGGTGAGCATTGGGTGATCATGGGACCCAACGGATGCGGGAAAACCTCGCTGTTGCGCAGCCTCACCGGATTCCTTACCCCGACGTCGGGCGACATCGAGCTTTTGGGCAACGCCTACGGCGAAGTGGACTGGCGGGAAGTGCGGCGGGGGGTGGCGGTGGTGTCCGCGGCGCTGCATGCCCATATCCCTTTCGGCGAGCCGGCCATCGAAACCGTCATAAGCGGCATCTACGATCAACTCGATTTTTGGGGAAACGCCACCCCCGCCGACGAGCGGAGAGCGCGAATGCTGCTCCGGCGACTTGGCGTCGGTGATCTGGCCCATCGCGAATGGTCGGTGCTTTCGCAAGGCGAGCGTCAGAAAGTACTGATTGCCCGGGCCCTCGCGGCCCGGCCCCAAGTGCTCTTCCTCGACGAGCCTTGCGCCGGTCTGGACCCCGTTGCTCGCGCTGACTTTCTGGAATCACTTGCCCAACTCGCCCGGCAAGCGGAGGGCCCCTCGCTGGTGTTGGTCACGCACCACGTCGAGGAAATCACCCCCGGGTTTTCCCACCTGCTACTCCTTTCCGGCGGCCGGTGCACCGCAAGCGGTTTGTTGCGCGCCACGCTGACCTCCGCGAACGTCGGTCGCGCTTTTGATCGTTCCGTAACCGTGCGCCGCACGCCGGCCGGCTGGAGGCTGCGTTTGGGTTAAACGCGGTCGGCCAATCGCAGGACATCACCCGGCTGCAGCGGCAGGGCGCGAGCCGAGGCCAAGGCCCGCAGGGTGTTAAAGACGAGGCGACCATTGCGCACGACGGCCAGCGCCCGTTCGGCGGTTTCGATCTTCGCCAGCGCACCTCCTCCGTAGACGTTGAGTCCGGCCCGCCAGGGGATGCGCACCACCGAACCGTTGCGCAGGTCGACAAAGGTGACCATGCCCGCGCGGGAAAATTGGGCCAGATTTCGAATGGCCTGGGCTGAAAGCGTGCCCGCTGCGCCGACGCCCGCACTGGCAACCCGCGAACTGGCATTCACCCCCGAAATGGCGACTCGACCCGTGCCTCGCACGGTGCTGCCTGCAAGGTTGCCCGTGGTGCCGATCGTGCTGCCTCCCACGGAACCCGTGGCGCGGGCCGTGCCACCGGCAACAGAACCGGTTCCGCGTATCGCCCCACTGGATACTGAGCCGCCCGCGCGAAGCGAAGATGCCGACAGCCGGGAGGCTGCCCCCACTCCCGAAATGGCCACGCGGCCGGTGCCGGTTACCACACTCGTGGTGGTTCCACCGATGGTCCCCGCCGTGGCGGCCGAAGCCTTGCTGGTCTGCACCAGCAACTCGGTCGCAGCTCCCACCGGCGACACCGCGGCTTTCGCGCCGCGATAAAGCACACAACCAGGCTGTGACAGACCTGCCACGACCAGCAGTCCGGCAATGAGCCGACGGGATAACATGGACGCGACCATGCCGCCTCCCTCCCGCGCGTCAACGCAGGGAACCGCCCACTGCTAAAACTTCCACACCGACACCCGCACCCCGGCACTCTGCAGCTTGCGGTAGTAGTCGGTCAGATCGGTCATGTATCCATACCGATACCACATCACGATCGGCAGTTTGTTGATGGCCATTCCGGCCTCGATCTCAAACGTGTGGTAAGCCAGCGGACGACCGATTCCGGTCAGCCAGGTAATTGATGTGCGGCCGTCTGTTTCCAGCCAGGGGGGAACCCATTTTGGCAGGCGAATCGGATGGTTGAAGTCCCACCGCAACTGAATCCCGTCCACGTCGCGCCGACGTTTTCCGTCGTTGCCCCCTTCCCATGACTGATATTCCTCAGCGTCACCCTGGGCAGGGCCGGTGTCGAAGTAGTGACTGAGTTTAAGCTGAAGACGCATGTCGTCATCGCCGGACGTGGACAAATTCCAACTCGCATTTAACCCCAGATAATCCCAACCCCGGCTGATTTCATCGCGGGCCTCGTTCAGACTCCCGCGCAGTCCGCGCACTTCCTCAAAGGTGGCCGGGTCATCAATCCACTGTCCGTTTGATTCATGAGCCCCGACCAGTTCGATGTAGTTGTGAGGGTGATACTCGCCCATCCAGTGCCGCAGGCTCAACAGGGGGTTGAACCGCTTGCCGACCACCGGCGACGAACTGCGGGTGCCGATATACTGGCCGGCTCGTCCGGTGAAGGCAAAAAACGGGTAGATGCCTCCCGGACGATATCCCGCGGAGTGCACCGAAGCCATGTTCCCGGTCGTGGGATGGCGATCATGAAAGAGCGGCAGCAATAGCGAGATGGAGAAGTCGAGAAAGGGTTCGTCACCCTCTTGAAACGTGTACCCCACCAGGGTCGGCTCATAGCCGTGCAGCAGTCCCCGCACCCATGCGGACGGATCAACTGCCGGCTCAGCCGGCAAGGGTGAAGCTTCAGTCGTCTCCACGCGGGTGGAGTTCTCCGGCTTCTCTCGCTCGGGCTCGCTCGATAGAGGAAGCATCGGCGGCAGCGAGGGGCGCGCCGCCACAAAACCGGCCGCCACGATCAGCAACATAAACAACGCAAGGCGTTGATTCAGAAACCGGAACATGGTCCCAGCTTTTACCGCAACCCGATCGGGTCAAACCGCGATCCCCATCAAGCCCCCGGCGGTTTGAACACTCCCCCCAGGGCGTTGAGGCTCTTGAGGGGTTTGCCCTTCTTGGCTGAACGCACCGGGGCGACAACCAACGGCTTGGGCGCAGAAGTCGCAGGGTCGGGCGCCGCTCCCTCGGACCCTTTTGCCAGCGCCTGCACCGCCGCCTTCAATTTCTTGGTTGAGACAGGTTCGGCGGTCCCGAGTTTTTGAGCCCACAGACTGACCCGGTATTCTTCAATCAACCAGCGCAGACGATTCCGGGCGGGACTGGGTTGGGCTTGCCTCCAGGCTGCCAGGAAGGGGGCTACCGACTGCTCACGCTCCGCATCCTTGGCCGGGTCCTGGGGCCAGCGTGCGGCGCGCTGCAGGCGGGCCTGCAAATATCGGTGCAAGTGCGGCAGTTGATCCATGCCAACCTCGGCGAGGAATCCCCGCCCCACCACCGTTGCCACATCATCCTGCAGCTTGGGATACGGCCGCGGATGCACCATGAGTTGCTGGCGCAAATCCAGGATCTCCCGCAATTGGTCCATCAGCAGGGCAACCCCGCGTCGGGAATCTTCCCGGGCCTGCTGGACCGCTGCCGTAAACTGCG
This sequence comes from Opitutaceae bacterium, assembly GCA_028280945.1. Taxonomy (GTDB): domain Bacteria; phylum Verrucomicrobiota; class Verrucomicrobiia; order Opitutales; family Opitutaceae; genus Actomonas. Next base: position 44,258 of record JANQKV010000030.1, on the reverse strand, counting down.
CCGCCGTGCGTTTGCCCGCGCGAGCCGGCAATCGCGTTTCGTCAGTCAGCCAACGTTCCAGCAGACGCATGCCATCCAGCCGCATTTGCTCCCACGGGTAAAATGCGGCGGCCAGCGGGGCGACGGCTTTGAGCGCCTTGAGGTCCTTTTCCATCCAGCCCAGATCCCGGCGGATCGCATGCCGCAGCAGGGCACGAATTCCCCGTTGGAGGCCAAGGACCGCGACCTCGGAATCCCGTTCCAGGCGCAACCGCACCTGCTCGTTCTCGGCACTCAGAAACGGGTAGGCCTTCACCGCCGTGCCGTTCGCCTCGGCCAATTGGATCTCGGTGGGCAGATCGCGGTCGGGCCAGCTCTCCAACGGCCCCGTCTCCCATTCCGATAATGCCCGGCGCCACCAGTCGGGCACGCTGGCCGGACGGTCTTGAGTGCGCCGGCTCAGCACCGTTCGCACCTGTGATTGAAGCTCGTCCAACCGCCGCGAGCTGGCGAGCTCGCGCCCTTTCTCATTCTTCACCACCACCCGCACGCAAAGGTGTTCCGGCAAGGGACGCTCCGCCCAAATGCGCGGATCGAGATGAACCCCGCAACGCTCGCCGAGACGACGGGCCAACGCGGCTTCCAGTGAGTCCTCCGGTGGACCCTTGGCGCAAAGCGCCTGGAGCGCGACCGTCACCTCATCGGTGGTCGTCGCCAGGGGAACCAGCAATCGACGCACCTCTTTCGGCAGGGCTTTTACGTAGTGCTCTACCTTGGCCCTCAGGTGACCCGGGACGGCCCAGTCCAGGTCACGGGCAGACAGCAATTCAGCCTGCGCCAAGTCCACCTGCAACGTGACTCCGTCATCCGATTCGCCCGGTTTGTAGTGGTAAGCCAAGGGCAGGACAGTGTTGGCCAGCGGCACGGTTTCCGGGAAGGCCGCCGCATCCACTTCGGCCATGGAACCCAGCGCCAAATCGTCGGCCATAAACTCCAGGAATCGCGGCTCGTAGGGACGGCGCTCCTTCACCAAGGCAATCAAATCAGCCACCGCCGAGACATGGTGGCCTGCCTCGATCAGTCGCTCGGCATAGAAGCGAAAGATCGCCTCCTCGAGGTTCATCATTCCGCTGTCACGGCGACGCGTAAGCTCATTTTCGAGCTGGGTGCGCACCGTGCGATTGTGGCGTATGAAATCAAACGGCCAGGTGATCGTATCGTTGATCAAGCCTTCCCGAATGAAGATTTCCGTGGCAGCAGCGGGATTGATTTTGCCGTAGTTCACCGGCTTCACTTCGATTTCGAGTCCGTAAAGCGCCGTCCGTTGGCGCACCATCACGCGCCCCTTGGCTTCATCCCAGAACGGATCGCGATAGGTGCGTTTCAACAGGTGCTCCCCAAGATCCAGCGCCCAGCGTGGATCAAGCCGCGCACAGGTGCGGGCGAACAACCGCGAGGTCTCCATGAATTCAGCGCTCATCAACCAACGAGGGGATTTAAGGTTGCCCTTGGCGCTGCCCGCAGCCGCCCGTCCCTTGCCCTTCAACCGTTTTTCGTCGCGCACAAACAACCCGGATCCCGGGAAAACGTGGGCCCGCCGATCGTGCGTCGCTTTGTAGCCGCCTTTCTCGTCGTCACGTGCCGCGATGTTGCCCAACAGCCCGGCCAGAATGGAACGATGAATCGAACGGTAAGCCGCGTCGTCAGCGGATAGTCGCAAGGCGGCCTCGGCGGGAGAGGATTGAAGATCCGTCCCGTCCCACACTGAACTCCGGCCCAGGCCTCGATGCGATCGCAAAACGTCGTGAAGCTGCGCATGAATGTCCCGCCATTCGCGCATGCGTGGATAGCTCAGGAAATGCTCCTTGCACCATCGGCGCATCTTGGCCTGCGACAGTTTTTCGAACTCATCGTGCAACGCTTCCCAGATCGCGAGCAGGGTGAGGAAATCGGATTCGCGATGCGTGAATCGCCGGTGCGCCTGGTCGGCCGCCATCTGCTGGTCCAGGGGCCGCTCCCGCGGATCCTGAATACTCAAGCCGGCAGCGATGATCACCACCTCACGCACCGCTTTTTCGTGGCGGGCCTGCAGGATCATGCGGCCGACGGACGGGTCCACCGGCAGTTTTGCCAAATCACGGCCGATTTCGGTGAGCCGCCACCCCGGCCCATCACGCTCGATGGCATGAAGCTCCTCCAACAGCGCGTAACCCGACCGCACCGCCTTGGCCGCGGGTTGGTTGATGAAGGGAAAGCGCTCAATGTCACCGAGGCCAAACGCTTTCATGCGCAGAATCACATCGGCGAGATTGGCCCGTTGGATCTCCGGTTGGGCGAAGCGCAGGCGCTCGTTGTAGTTTTTCTCCGAATACAGCCGGATGCAGACGCCTTCAGCGACCCGGCCCGCCCGGCCCTTGCGCTGGTCGGCGCTCGATTGGGCCACGGACTCGATCGGCAATCGACGGGTGCGGGACTGCGCCACGTAGCGGCTGATGCGGGCCAGGCCGGTGTCCACCACGTAGCGGATGCCGGGAAGCGTCAGCGAGGTCTCCGCGATGTTGGTCGCGACAATCACCCGGCGCTTCGACGTCGGAGCGAAGACACGTTGCTGTTCGGCGTTGGTCAACCGGCCGAACAGAGGGATAAGCTCACAGCGCCGCGCGACCTTGGCTAGTTCGTCGATGGTCTCGCGAATGTCCCTCTCCGCAGGCATGAAAATCAGCACATCACCCCCGGCGGTTGTGGTGAGAATCCGTTCGGTTGCCTGAACCGCTCCGTCGATGTAGTGCAGGGCGTCGGCTTTTTCGTTTTCCTCCCCAAACTCGTCGAGCGGGGCATAAACGACTTCCACCGGGAAGGTGCGGCCGGAAACCTCGATCACCGGGGCCTGCTCAAACGCCTTGCTGAAAGCCGCGGTGTCGATGGTGGCGGACGTGATGATCACCCGCAGTTCCGGCCGCTCGACCACCAGCCTCCGCAAGTGCCCCAGCAGAAAGTCGATGTTGAGCGATCGCTCATGGGCTTCGTCGATGATGATGGTGTCGTATTCACGCAGCCGGGGGTCGGCCTGGACCTCGGCCAGCAGCATGCCATCGGTCATGAACTTGACCACCGTGTCCCGGGAGGTGTGGTCCTCGAAGCGGACCTTGCAACCGACCGCCTTGCCCCAAGCAACGTTCATTTCCTCGGCAACGCGGCGGGAGACGGACAGCGCCGCGACCCGGCGGGGTTGGGTGCAGGCGATGCGGCCGCGTGTCCCCCGACCCGCGGCCAGGCACATTTTGGGAATCTGGGTCGTCTTGCCCGAACCCGTTTCCCCCGCCAGCACCACCACCGGATGCTCCTGGATGGCCGCCACAACCTCTTCCGCCCGGGAACTGATGGGCAGCTCCGGCGGAAACGACAATTGAAACGGAAATGGCTTTTGGTCTGGCACGCGGACGATGGGAAAACGCAGAGTGAACGCCTTCGATATCATGGCTGGCAAGAACGCGCACCCCCCACCCCTGCCCATTGAGGTATTTGAGCGCGTGCAGCGCGTGGCTCGTTTCGATGGCAAGTTGCTGGTCATCATCGCCGCCACGTTCGCGGCTTTTGCCGCCGTCGCCCAGCACCTCCCGCCCATGGTGGCCGGTCTGCTGGCGGCAGGATGTGGCTTGTTGGAACTCAACGGAACCAACCGGCTGCAGAATGGAGATCCGCAGGGGCTGGAGCAGATGATCATGGCGCAGGTGGGCTTGATCTTCACCGTGCTCAGCTATGCCTCCTGGATGTTGGTTTCATTTGATGCGGAAGTCTCCATCGCCCAGCTCCCCGACACCTTCCTCGAAAACCTGGAGATGCAAATGGCAGCGGCGGGGGTGAGCGCGACCGAGCTGCCCCGGGTCCTGGAGAGCTTCAACGTCCTGGTTTACACGTTGGTCGCCGTGCTCACTCTGGTATTTCAGGGGCTGATGGTCCGGTTTTACCGCAAATCACGCCCGGCGGTGCATGCCGTGATCTTTGGCCGGAAAACCCCCTGATCGCGGCAACGGCTTGCAGGCCCCCATCGCCGCCGCCATTTTTGTCCCTCGTATGTCGAAAGCTCGCTACATCGCCGCCAAGGAAGCCTGGGCGCGCAAACAGGTTGACCGCGGGGTGCGGCCACGCACCGAAGCCTCACCTGACCGCCTGCCTCCCGGGCAAAAATTAACCACCAATTTTCCGGTGCTCGATTTGGGCATCAAACCTGAGGTTCCGCTGGAGGATTGGTCGCTTTCGATCAAGGGTGAGGTCACCACCCCCCTGACGCTTTCCTGGACAGATCTGATGGCCCTGCCCCAAGTCGAAGACACCAGTGATTTCCACTGCGTCACGACCTGGAGCAGGTTCGACTGCCGGTGGCGGGGCGTCGCGTTCACCGAACTTTACGAGCGCGTCCAACCCACGGAGGAGGCCAAATTTGTCTACTTTACGGCCTACGATGGCTATACAACCAACGTGCCCCTGGAAAAATGCCTCGATGACGACGTGTTGATCGCCACGTACTTCGACGGTGGCCCCCTGAGTCGTGAGCACGGCGGTCCAGCCCGGGTCATCATTCCCAAACTCTACGCCTGGAAAGGAGCCAAGTTCGTGCGAGAGATAGACTTCCTGCCGACCGACAAGCTCGGTTTTTGGGAGGTCCGGGGCTACTCCAACCGCGCTGATCCGTTCAAGGAAGAGCGCTACGCCTGATCTGAAACAGAAGATCGACGGGGATCGGCCGCGTTAAAAATCACCCTTGTCTTAATAATTTTCATTGATCTGTGGCGGCTGGCTCGGGTTTTGCTAAGTTGCGGGAGCATGCCAATTCTGGATAGCCGCAAACTTCTCGCCTTTGTTACCTTGGTGCGAGTGGGCAGTTTTACGCTAGCCGCCCAGGAACTGAACGTGACCCAATCCGCTGTCAGCCACTCGATCAAATCGCTCGAGGACGAGTTGCAGCTGCGATTGGTGGACCGGCGGGGCCGCAAAATCCGGCTCACTCCCCCGGGTCGCCAACTGCTCAATCACGCCGAACGGATTCTGAGCGAGATGCAGGAGGCCCGGGCCGATCTCGCCCTCTACGTGCGTTGAAACAACCGGTGACCTGTTCCCCGGTGACCGCTGGTCACAATCCCGGCCCTGACTCGAATTCCGGGGGTTAGGTGTCGACCATGAAACTGGGATGCACCCGCATTGGTAAACGAGACGAAATGCTCACTGTCGGAATCTGCCTGGGCAACGCGATCGGCACGGCGCTTTTCGCCGCCACGGACAATGCAACCATGATCACCTTTGGCTTGACGATGGGAACGCTGCTGGGAATCGCCATGGGCAAGGCTCAGAAATAGACCGGTCCGAGTGCTTCGCCAGCTGTGATGGAGCCATCCCACCAGTCGTCATTCTTAAATCTGACTTCCGAACCTGTATATGGTGCCCAAGACTGGATTCGAACCAGCACGCCTCGCGGCACGGGCTTCTGAGACCCGCGTGTCTACCAATTCCACCACCTGGGCGTTCGGAGGAACGCAAACCACACGAGGCCCACTTCGCCTTGGCAAGCCCCGAATTGAGGGAAATCGAGCCACTCGTTTCCGGGATTAGGATCGGGCAAAGCCCGCTTGCTCGTCACCAACCCCGCGGCATGCTGAGGATTGCATGAGCAAAGCCGAAGCCATCACCCGTTTGCGCGAGGAAAAGCTGATCGCGCTGCTGCGGGCCGATTCTCCCGAGGAGATTGCCAGCACCGCGACGGCCCTTGCCGCCGGAGGCATTACCCATTGGGAGTTGCCGATGACCTGCCCGGCTGTCCCGGATTTTCTTAAGGAGGTCGCTCCCGATTTCCCCGATTTTCAGTTTGGCCTTGGCACGGTGATTGACGTCGAAACCACCCGGCGCGGCATTCTGGCCGGAGCTCGATTCATCAGCACTCCGGCGCTGCGCCCGCGAGTCATCCTCCTGTGCCGGCGCCAACAGATTCCCGTCATCTGCGGCGTGCATACTCCGGCCGAAATGGATGCCGCCCTGCTGACTGGAACTGATGCTCTGAAACTCTACCCCTCGGAAACGCGTTTTGGCCCGACACACGTGCGGGAAATGCGAGCGGCGTATCCACATGACCGGTTGTTCCCGGTTGGCGGTGTCACCCCGGAAAACGTCACCGATTTCTTCGAAGCAGGGGCCGACGCCGCTTTTGTCTCCAGTTGCCTGCACGATCCCAAATCCACCACGTCTGCCGACCCCGAACGGGTGACTTCGGTTGCTCAAAAACTCGTGGCCGCCTTGCGCGGACAGTCCGTTTCCTCCGCATGATTCTTTTTTCGTGGCGGAGCAAGGCACCCATTCTATTCCTGTGCGGGACCCTCGGGATGAACGCGCCCACCTGGGCCGTGGCGCCGGTTGAGGGCCGGGAAGCAATGGTCGTATCTGCACACCACCTTGCTTCCGAAGCGGGATTGCAGGTCATGCGCCAGGGCGGCAATGCCATCGACGGAGCAGTGGCCACCGGTTTCGCCCTCGCAGTGACACTTCCGCGGGCCGGCAACCTGGGTGGCGGCGGGTTCATGATTATCCGCACTCCCCAACGGGAACCTGTTGCACTCGACTTTCGCGAAGTCGCGCCGATCGCCGCCACCGCGAACATGTTTCTCGACGAGGCTGGCAATACCGTCACACAACGTTCGCGCCAGGGTTATTTGGCCAACGGTGTTCCCGGAACCGTCGCGGGACTCGAACATGCGTGGCGCAATTTCGGCTCGGGCGACGTATCGTGGCACGACGTTTTGGAGCCTGCTCGCCGCCTGGCGGCTGAAGGTTTCGAGATCTCCCCGGCGCTCGCCCAACACCTGCAATCCCATGCCGGACGTCTTTCGCAGAATGCGGAATCCCGCCGGATCTTTCTGCGCAACGGAGAGTTTTATGAGGCCGGCGAGCGGTTTCGCCAACCCGACCTGGCAGCTACGATTGCTCGCCTTCAGCAATCCGGCGCAGCCGATTTTTACACGGGCGAAACGGCAAATCTGATCGCCCGGGACCAAGCAGCCGGTGGGGGGGTGATCACCCTGGAGGATCTGGCGGCCTACCGGCCCGTCGAACGGGAGGTCATTCGGGGGAACTATCGGGGTTACGAGTTTCTCACCATGCCCCCCCCAAGCTCGGGCGGCATCGCGTTGGTCCAGATGCTCGGCATGCTGGAAAAGTATGACCTGACTCAACTGGGTTTTCAGTCGGCGGACTATGTGCATGTGGTTACCGAAGCCATGCGCCGCGCATTCCGGGACCGGGCCCTGCATTTGGGCGACCCCGATTTCCATTACGTTCCGCAAACCCGGCTGATGGCTGATGATTACATCGCGCGCCTTATGGATGACTTCGATCCGGACCAGGCATCTGTCAGTGATGAGCTGATTGAGCCGCCGGTGTTTTTTGATGAATCGTTCGAAACCACCCATTTTGCCGCGGTCGATTCGGCGGGCAATGTGGCCGCCAGCACCTACACGTTGAATGGCAACTACGGGAACAGTGTCACGGTGGCGGGAGCAGGTTTTCTCCTGAACAACGAGATGGATGACTTTACGGCGAAAGTCGGGGTGAAGAACATGTTTGGGCTTATCCAAAGCGCTGCCAATGCCGTCGAACCGGGCAAACGCCCCCTTTCCTCCATGACGCCAACCCTTGTCTTGAAGGACGGTGAACCCTTTCTCGTGACGGGCGCACCGGGCGGGCCCACGATTATCACCACGGTGCTTCACGTGATGTTGAATGTCATCGATCACGAACTGCCGCTCACCCTGGCGGTGACCGCGCCTCGTTTTCACCACCAGTGGCAGCCCGATCGGATTTCACACGAACCGTTTTTTACGTCACCCGAGACGATCGAAATTCTCCGCGATCGCGGCCACAACTTTGCATTGCGTCGCATCTATGCCCACGAAAGCAACCGGGTGGCACGCTACTTCGGTTCGGCCCAAAGCATCATGGTCGAGCCTGAAACCGGCGTCCTGCTTGGGGTCAGCGATCCGCGAAGGCCCACCGGGGCAGCAAGGGGATATTGATCCTCCGGAGCCTCAATTGCATCACCCGCTTGCAGCCTTGGTTAAACTGACGGAGTTACCTTTCCAAGACTGACCAAATCCAATCAACCACCTGTTTTATCCAACATGAACTATCGCAAATTCGGCAAACACGACTTCACCACCTCCGAAATCGGTTTCGGGGCCTGGGCCATCGGTGGCGGTTGGGGTGCCCAGGACGACAATGAGTCGCTCGCCGCGCTCAATCACGCCCTCGATCTCGGCTGCAACTTCATCGACACCGCCGCCGGCTACGGCAACGGCCGCAGCGAACGCCTTATTGGCCAGGTCCTTCGCGAGCGACAAGCCGCCGGGAAAACTGAACCGGTTTTTGTCGCCACCAAGACTCCGCCGGCGGACGGTGAATGGCCGCCCTCCCCCTACTGCCGGGCCGACGAGCGCTATTCGGAATTTTACTTGCGGGAAAACATCGCCGAACGCCTGGAGGCCTTGGGCACGGACAAAATTGACCTCCTCCAGCTGCACACCTGGACACGTGCCTGGAATCGTAATCCGACCCCTTTCAAGATCCTGCGCGAGATCCAAGCTGAAGGTAAGGTTGGGCTGATTGGCATCTCTACACCGGAGCACGATCAGAATTCCGTCATCGATCTGATGCGCGGGGGTTTGATCGATTCGGTCCAAGTCATCTACAACCTGTTCGAACAGGAACCCGCCGCCGAATTGTTGGACGTGGCCGCCGAATGTGGTGTCGGCGTCATCGTGCGGGTCGCTTTCGACGAAGGGGCGCTGACCGGGAAATTCACCTCTGATACCACTTTCGCCGATGATGATTTCCGGTCCCGATACTTCGCCGGGGATCGGATCGAGCGAACAGTGAAACGCGTCGAGGCGATCAAAGAGGATATCACCGGCAGCGGACTGACGATGGCCCAGATCGCGCTCAAATTTGTGCTCGCGCACCCGGCGGTCTCATTGGTGATCCCCGGCATGCGCAACGTTGCCCAAGCCGAGGCGAATTGCGGGGTGAGCAACTTGCCCGACCTCGAACCCGAACTCCTTGACCAACTGCGCCGTCACAATTGGCGACGAGCCTTCTGGTATGGCGGCAAATGAGCAAAGTCACTCGTAGCGCAAGGCCTCCATGGGGCTGACCCGCAGGGCGCGCAGCGCGGGGACCAAACAAGCCAGCACGCCGGCCGTCAGCAGCACCAGCAGGGTGCCGCCAAAGGTTGCTGGATCGCCCGGCGCGACGCCGTAAAGGAAAGAGCCGAGCAGTTGGCTCGCGAAGAACGCCAGCCCCAACCCAAGCACCATGCCAACCAGCAGGTGCACTCCCCCTTGTCGAAGAACCAAGCCGAGAATCCCTTTCGGAGTGGCGCCAAGGGCCATGCGCACCCCGATCTCCTGAGTGCGCCGGCTAACGCTGTAGGCCATCACCCCATAGATGCCGACCCCGGCCAGCAGCAGCGCCACCCCGCCGAAAATGCCAAAAATCCAAGCAAACAGCTTCTTCTGGAAGAGCGCCGTATCGAGGTGCTGTTGCAGCGGCTGAACCCAATAGATTGGCAAATCGGGGTCGAGTTTGCGCACCTCCTCCCGCATAATTTCCGCTGCCCGGGAAAAGTTGCTGTCAACGGTTCGCAAATAGACCGAGTTGTAGCGCCGGGCCTGTTGAGCAAGCGGCATGTAAACCTGCGGACCAGCATCCTCTTCAAAGTCACCTTGGTAGAGTGTGGGCATCACTCCAACTATCGTTATCCATGGTTCGTCCAGAACCTCGTCGGATTCGCCTAGTTTAAACCGTTGCCCGACCGCACTCCGGCCAGGCCAGAAAGATTGTGCGAACTCTGCGTTCACCATCGCCACCCCTGTCCCGCGCCATGGTGTCGCGATCATCGAAATCCCGCCCCTCAAGAGGTGCCACGCCCATCAACTCCATCCACCCCGGGGAAACGTGGCCCGCCCCCGTTTCCGGTTGTTTTTCTCCTCCGGCTAAATCCGAGTTTTCGAGAACCAAACGATTGGCTCCCTCCCATGTCGGCAGGCGGGACGAAATCCCCACTGCGGTAACCTCCGGGTGGCGAGCCAGGCTCCTCCGCAGATCTCCGAAGAATCGGATCTGTTCGTCCTCCTCGGTATACTGGGTCTCGGGCAACCCCACGCGTGCCGTCATGATGCCCGTCGGGTCGTAGCCCAAGGGGACGTTGGCTGCCGCCACCACCGAACGTATCATCAGGCCCGACATCACCAGCAGCACACAGGAAAATGCTACCTCCGCCACCACCAGCGCCCGCGTGAGCTTGCCCGAGGCGGCTCCCGTTGATCCGCGGGATGCATCGTTGAGAAACGACGATAGGTTCGTGCGAATCATCCTCAAGGCCGGCATCAAGCCGGCCAAGAGGCAGGAAAACAGGACTGCGGCCACCACGTAAACCATGACCAGTCCGTCCACTTCCAATTTGAACCAAGCGGGAGGACCGTCCCCCGAGTTGGCGATCGCATATTCAAACGCCCGCATCATCATGTGAGCAAGAGGCAGACCTATCGCTGCGCCAGCCGCTGCCAAAACCAGGCTCTCCAGCAAAGCCAGACGCAATACGCTTGAACGCGTGCCTCCCAAAGCGGACCGGATTGCGATCTCCTTGGCCCGTCCTCCCCCGCGCACCAGCAACAGGTTGGCAACGTTGGTGCAGGCGATCAACAGGACCACCGTTACGGCTCCCATCATGATCGCAAGCATCTGCTTCACATCGCCACTCACAAAGTTATCCCACATCAAAGCAGCCCGGATCTCCAACCCCTCGTAATCGTCCGGATAGGCCTGCACCCAACGGGAAAAGATCACTTCGAGCTCCTGCTGAGCCGTTGCGAGTGAGACTCCCGGGTTGAGGCGGGCATCGATCTGGAGATAGCGCGTGTCACGCTCCTCGCCGGTGCGCGTGTAACGGCGAGGCATCCAGACATCACTATCATTGGGGTAATCAAACTCTCCATCGGTCACTCCAATGATGGTGGCAACCTCCCCGTTGGCTCGAAGCGTTTGTCCGATGATGTCGGGGGCCAACCCGAAGCGGGTTGCCCACATTCGTTCGCTAATGACAACCACGGGAGCCGCATCCGGAGCGTTATCAGATGCCTCCCACCAGCGGCCCATTCGGGGCCGGACACCAATCAGCTCCAGGCCCGGACCCGTCATCCAAGTGCCGGTAAACCGTTCCGGAGTCAGATCGCTGCCGCTGATGTTGAAGGTGCCCGATTGCCGGGCGGAGAGGTGCTGAAAGGAAGTCTGAACCTCAACCAGATCATTGAACTCCGCCATCGACAGGGACATCCGGTCCCAGCCCCGTTCGGGGCTGGCGAGGTTGATCGAAACCAAGGAATCCTGATCCTCGTAGGGCAGCCCCTTGAACAGAACCGCATTGACGATGCTGAACATCGTCGTGTTCACGCTCAACCCGAGGGCCAAGGTAAATATCGCCACGAAAGTGAAGCCCGGTGACTTGCGCAGCGAACGGAGGGTAAAGCGGAGATCGGAAAGCATGCTGAAACGGAACACCCCGCAATGTGTGCAAAAGTTTCAGTTTTTTGCCCCAATTCCACCACCCAGCGCGAGATGGTGCTCCCCGATGTCACTTATTAAGTGACAAAAGGGAGATTTCCTGAGGAATCAGGTTAGTTGTCGACGGGAAGGAGGACGTCCATGGGGCGGCCATACATCCGCAGCTGGTCCCCGCTCTGACGTATCCAACCGTCGGTGACAGCGCGCAGTTTGCGCAGAGTTTGAGCGTGGGCGGGATCGCCGGCGAGGTTCGTCCGTTCGGTCGGATCCGCGTGCAGGTCGTAGAGCTCCTCCGCCGGGCGCTGGTGGTAGTCCCACACAAAGGTGCGGGCGGCGGGGTCGGTTTGGGCAAGCTTCACCCAGGAACGCCACAGGGCATGCCCGCCGGCCTTGGGATTGTGGTCGGTCTGCACGGTGAAGTTGAGTTCCGGATACACATTGCGCACATAGCGGTAGCGTTCGTTGACGACCGATCGCAGCGGATAGGTGTGATGGGCCGCCGAGGAGTTGGTGCCGAACACGTAGTCGCGATGCCGTTTCGTCTCCCCGCGAAGAACCCCAATGATGGAACGGCCGTCGATCTGCCCGTCGGCATAGCCCGACGCAGGTGGTTCACCCCCGGCGATTTCGATCAAGGTCGGCACCCAGTCGACAAAGGACATCAGGGCCCCGGACTTGGTCCCGGGTTTGGTGACTCCCGGCCAATAAACCAGGGTTGGAACCCGCAGGCTGGACTCGTAGTTGTTCCACTTGCCAAAGGGCAATTGAGCGCCGTGGTCGCTGGTGAAAAAGATGATGGTTTCGGGGCCGAGGTATTTTTCCGCGGCCTCCAAAGTGGCCGCCACCTGATGGTCCATCATCTCGACGTCCGAGTAATAGCTGGCAAAGCGGGCGCGCGACTCCGGGGTGTCGAGGAATCGCGGAGGCAGGGTCAACGAAGCGTCGTTGTAATGCTCAAAAGTCGGGGTCGGCCAAGGCGTGTGCGGATCGCGGATTCCCACCATCAGCAGCAGTGGTTTGGTTGAGTCGCGGGCCGCCAGGAAATCATCCACCTTGCCAATGGTTTCCGGGGAAATGGCGCGGTCCTCGTGGTCGAAATCCGCGCCCCCCGCCTTGCCGTGCTGGATCTTGCCAATGGCGGCGATTTCGTAACCCAGTTCCCGCATATAGGACGGCAATTGCCTGACATCGTTGCGTACGTAGGTGTGGTTGGGTTCGGCCCCATTGCGTGCCGGCATGATACCCGATAACATCGCTCCCCGGGAGGGGGCACAACTGGGCGAGGCCACATACATGCGTTCAAGCGAAAGGCTCCGCGCGGCCAAGGCATCGACCGCGGGCGTGCGCACTTCCGGGTTGCCGAGGTAACCCACCCCATTGGTGCCGAGGTCGTCGGAGATGATGAAGAGGATGTTGGGTGGGTTGGCCGAGGCCGCCAACCCAAAGGCAAGCAGCAGAGCGAAAGAGCAGATTCGGACCATGAGGGATGAGATGCGTTTCATTGGTTGTTCACAGGGTCAGCGAGCCATGCTTCGAGCAGGGCGTCATGGTGGGCGACGTCGGCAGCGCGGGACGGTTCGGTGGCGAGATTGATCAGCTGGCGGGGATCGGCGACCATGTCGTAAAATTCGGCAGAGCCGTCCCGGTAGCGCAGGTAGGCGTGGGTGGCAGTGCGCAGGCCATGGTTGCCTTCCTGATAGGTGAAGACAAAATGACGGCGAACCGGATCCGCGTCCGCCGAGGCCAGCAACGGCACCAAACTGCGGCCGATGTTGGGGCCGGGCAACGGCACGCCTGCCAGTTCACAGATGGTCGGATACATGTCATTCAAGCTGACGATCTGGCGGCGGGGTTCGCCGTCGTGGCCAAGCTTGCTGCGGGGGTCGTTGATGATCAGGACCACCCGGTTGGCCTTTTCCCAGACCGCCTGCTTGGCCACGTGATACTTGGGGCCGACGTGGTAGCCGTGGTCACTCCACAGCACGAGCACGGTATTGTCGGCCCGGGGCGACTTTTCGAGTCCCGCAAACAAGCGGCCCAGGCAGGCATCGGCAAACGCCACGCTGGCCAGGTAGGACTGCACCATGGCCCGCCACGCCGGGATCTCCCCTGCCCGTCCTTCGATCTCATTGGCGTGGTCCATGATGGCCCGCAACTTGCCGTGCCTGAAGTCGGTGAAACGCTCGGCCCCGGCCGGCAGGTCTTCCAGGTCGGCAATGATGGCATCCAGATTCTCCCGGTTGAGACCGGTCATTTCCTCGGTCGGAAAAAGGTCAAAAAACTCCGGCGGGGCGTAGAACGGCAGGTGCGGACGAAAGATGCCACAAGCCAGAAAAAACGGCTGGTCGTCGGGCAAGGAAATCCGGGTCGGGCCCAGGTTGCCACGCCGGGCCGACGTTCGAGCCGAGCCCCTTTCCAACACGCGCGCGATGAAGTCAGCCGTCAGCCAATCGCCCGTCTTTTTCAGGGGCTGCGTGCCCCGGCCAAACTGCATGTTGCCGCCTCGCGGTGGCGCGTAGCGCCCGGGTTTGCCTCCCGCCCCTTGCGCATGGTTCACCCAGGTGTCCCAGGAATGGCGGGCGTCGGCCCAGTCGGTTTCATCCGTGCCGTTGGCATCACCCAGTGAACGGTGGTAGATCTTGCCCGCCCCGGCGGTGAAGTAACCGTGGGCGCGCAGCTGTTGCGGCAAGGTCACCACATCGTGCAGGGCATCGTAGGTGCGGAAATTCTTACTGTGCAGGTAATATCCCGATACGTGCGGAGCCACCCCGGTCATGAGGGACGTGCGCGACGGTCCGCACAGGGCCGAGGCGCAATAGGCCCGGGTAAACGGTACTGAGCGGCGGACCATGCGATCGAGATTGGGGGTCAATCGCGACGCCACTTCGGTGCGCACCTCGGGGTCGGGATAAATCACCTGCAGAAAATTGCCCGCCTCCTCCGCCGCATAGCCGCTGAAGTCGTTCAGGTCATCGACCGCCACGAACAGGAAATTGGGGCGCGGACTGTCGGCCACCACTGATAAGGTGAGCGCGGCCAGGAGAAGGATGATGGTAAGTGGAAAACGCATGGGATAGAAATCGGTTTAGGGTCCGGCGACAAAATCGATATCGGCTTGCACCGCCGGCAGAAGACGCGACCAGTGCCACGTTTCTTCCAGGCCATTGGGCAGGATTTGGCAGTAGGCCTCCGGGTAGAGATCCGTGGTGACGGCCACCAGTTCGATCCAGTGTTCACGCGCCGCCGTGAGATGGGCGACCGCCTGTTGTTGATATACCGCTTCCCCGGTCTCCTCGAAGAAATGAAACGCCGTGGCGCCCCGAATCTTGTCGGCCATGTATAGGGCGAGACGAGACCACGCCCGCACATCACCAATCTCGTAGGCGAGCGAGTCATTCGCCGGGTCGAGACCTAGAATCAAACGCAGCGCCCGATGGCCAAGTGACTCGAACTCATCGGCCAAGGCCGGCGGAATCACCCGCCCGGTATCAAAGGGCCGGCGGGAAATGCTGGCCGCCACATAGTCCCGGATGGAGACAAACCGCGGGTCGAGGGGACGATCGGCGATCAGATTCTGCACGCTGATGAGCGTGGCCCGCCTTTCCGGTTGGCGTCGGTTGGACATGAACATCTCCGCGTAAATGGAGCGGTCGTTGGTCACATCCCAGTTGGAACAGATGAGCAGCGGCACCTGTGAAACCACCGCGTAGGCATCAAACAGCTGTGCATAATCGTCACCGTAACGCCGGGCGAACGAGCGCACGAACACTTCGTCCGGAGTGGTCGGGTCGTAAAGCAGACGGCCCCACATCTGGTAGAACAGCCACTGACGCTCGAAGGCGTAGTCCCAGTCCACCTGACGCTCCGGGCGGGTGAAGTAATCGAGGGCCGGAATATACATCTCCGACCCCACAAAGTAGCCGCCGACGTAGGGGTGGCGGTTGCGCCGGATGTGTTCGCGAATGAAGTCCGCCTGTCCCCACCGCAGGAAGAAGAAGTCCTCATTGCGGGCCATCCAGATGAGCTCGTAGTCGTCGGGCGGAGGGTTCCAGTAGGTGTCGGAAATGAAACCGCCGTGAACCTTCACCAGGTCGGGCGTGCTGTGCGCATGAGACCAGTTGAATTTGACCTCGACCAGGATCGGGCCTTCCACGCCGGTGATCCCCTCCAGCGCCTGACGGGTGAGAATTTCCGTGCCCTTGTCCATGTCGCCAAAGTTGCGATCCCCGCCGGAGAACGGCACGCGGTGGATCAAGCGAGCAGGCCGGTCGGCCTCCTGCACCCCGCGCACGATGGTGTCGAGCACCCATTCCTGGCGCTGGTGCTCGTTCATGCCGTTCATGGCCTCTCCCAAGCTCAAGCCGATGCCGGTGAGATTGGGGTATTCATTGAGGGTTTGGCTGACACTCTCCCGCGTGTATTGGCGGATCAATGCATCCATCTCGGGGGAGACGGATTCGTTCCACCGGTGGACGTTGCGGTCGCGCGGCAGGTCATAGTGCTCCACAAATCCGTCGGGCACAAAGATGTTCCAGTTGACCACGTAAGTGTCGATGCCGCGGTCGGCCGCCATTTGGAAAAGCTGACGATAAAAAGACTGCCAATCCGCCAGCTCCGCGTCGGTTTTCAGGTCACACGCAAAAGGGAAGTTCTCTGCCCGGATCATGTAGCTGAAGGGGTGCAGATTCCACAGCGTGAGGGCGTTGAATCGATTCTCTGCCATCATATCGAGAAACCGCTCCCAAAAGACCAGGTCGCGAGCCGTCTCCATGTGCTGGGCGAGCGCCGGTCCGAACCGATAGGAGCGCCAAGGCAAATTGAATTTGATGGCGCGGAATCCGTTGGCCGGGGCGGAGGACTTGCCGGCAAGTTGAGAAAGCGGGACGCCGTGGGCAAGGCTCTCGGCCACGTCCAGCACTCCATAAAGCAAACCCCGGTCGTCGGCCACCGAGAGCGTCATGGCATCGGCACTCACCTCCAGACCATATCCTTCGGCCGCGAGTCCGCCATCGAACTCGACCGAGATCAAGCAGTCTGGTTCTGCTCCCGTCGGGGTGTAATCCGCGGCAGCCAAGGCCTGGGTCAATCGTCCGATCGCGTATTCCTGCACCGGTGTTTCCGGTGCGAAGGAGAGTTGGTAGCTTTCCGCCGCCACCAATGAGACAATTCCGAAAAAAAGAAGAAGTTTGAGGAGGGTTTTCATGACCGGGACTGGATAAGAAAGTGTTTCGCGAGAACTCCGGTGTCCCACTACTCGGCGGGGGAGCCAGCCGCTCCTTGGATTGCAATCTCCAGATCACGATGGGCGCCGGCGACAAAACCGGCCCAAGTGAACTTGTTGTCTCTGAATCCGGAGTTCTTGCCTTGCGAATTGTGCCGCGCAAGGTGCTGGTCGCGGTATACGGCGGAAGCGAGCGCGGCATAGCGGGAGGCATGGCGAACGGCTTCCTCAAGATGGCGAACAGCTTCATCGCGGTCGCCGAGTTGATGGTGAAGGGCTCCCTCGATCTTGGCGGCATAGTAGCGTCCGGCCGCGGCCATGGCTCGAAGATCGTTGAGCAACAGGTCATGCTCTTCGCTGGAACCGGTCGGGAGATTGGTGGTTAGGAAATCCACCTCGTCGGCCAGCAAACGGAGTTCGGCGGCTTTTTCGACGGGGGTGGTCAAAACGGGAGGTTCACCCGCGGCCACTAGCCGGGCGTAATCGGCGATGGAGTGCACCGGCGCGCCCGGTTGGGGTGCATAACCCAAGAGACGCTCGATATCGATAAAACCCCACTTGGAGTGACAGCCTTCGACATACCATTGGGCATCGTTGTCCCGGCAAACGGTTTGACTGACGGTTGGGAAGATGAGGGAAGCGGTCTTCCAGGCTTGGTAGAGACGCCGTGAGTTCGTCCCGGGAAAACGTTGGGCGACGTGGTCGATGAAGTAGTCCTCGGAAAGCGTTGGATCATAACCCAGGCGGCCCCAAATGAGGAAATTGAACCAGTGTTTGTCGATTTCCAGTTGGGCGTTCAGGTGATCGTGGGCATCGACGTAAGAAAAGGTTTTGCCGAAGACATAGCCATCGGAGCCCATGTAGTAGCCGGCCAAGTAACGGTCCTTTTCCGGAAAGGATGTGAGGTAGCGCCGCGCGTAGTCCGGATTTCCCCAGCGGAAGTAGAAGATGTCATCGTTGCGCAGGTTGAGCCAGGTCTTCTTGCCGTGATCGTCGAGGCCGCGCATGACACCCTTTTCGTAAATAAAATCAGGGTTGTGGTAGCCGTGCATGTGGCCGACCGCATATTTGAAGGAGATGTCCCACGGCAGGGGGAAGTCGTTCCAGTATTGGGCAATTGGAGCGATGTCGCTCATGAGGAAACGGTGAATGAAGAACAGGTCCCGATCGGGATGATCGGCAGCGAACTCGATAAGTGCTTCGCCCCAGACCTCACGCATCCACTTTTCACGTTCAACCGCCGGCAGGCCGCCAAAGTGCTCCCCCGCACTTACGCCAAACGCATCGATCTGCGGATAGGTGTCGAGAAACGCATAAAGTGCCCGGCGGGAGTATTCGCGCACGGGACCATTGTGGGGGTTGTGCTCGATCCCGTATTTCCCCGTGGCGCCATAGGTATAGACGTTCCAGTTGAACCAGTAGATGTCGAAGCCGCGGTTCGTCGCGTGGTCAAAAACCCGGTGCCAGAAGGCTGTCTTCTCGGCCATGGTCATCCGCTTGACCAGCCCGTCGTAATCGTGGACGTCCGGCAGCGCGGTATCGGGGTAACCGGGAATTTCACAAAGCGCGTTGAACGGGTGTGAATTCCAGAGCGAGAGGACGTTGTAGCGGTGGCGCGCAAGGGTATCGAGATAGTCGCGCCAGAAATCGAACTCCCACATGTATTTCACGTTGAAGTGGGCGGAATCGCCGTCGCTGTCATAGCTGGGAGCCCGGGCGTCGAGGGGGATGTTGAACTTGACGCCGCGCCTGGCGATGTAGGGCTCATGATCCTCGTTGTGGCGCTCGGCGAAACCGGTCCGGGCAAGGCGCTCGGCCAGGTCGATGCCGCCATACATGGTGCCAACGGAATCCCCGCCGAATATCCAGTAACCGGATACGGGTTCCCGGGTGGTGCGCAAGGCATAGCCCTGGGCGGCAAGCGATTCAACCCGGTCCCCGTCGGCCGCATCCAGCTGATTGAGCAGAGTCGCCGGCGCGCCCGTGGCAAGCACGACAAAGGGGTGATCGATGTCGCCTTCAAAATGGGCGAGTGGATGATGGGTCACCTCAAATCCCCGGGCCGTCAGGGCCTCGCTCAGGTCGCCCGCTGCAAAAGCGACGGGAGGCAGATCCGGATCATAAAACAGGCTTGCCGGATTTGCTGTGGCACAGGAGCCCAGGATTGCGAAAAGAAAGGTGGGAAAAAGCTTCATGGTTGCAGACCCCGGCGGGGCACCCGCGTTCACCAGTATTTGTGGCGCTTGGACAAACTCGGGATGAAGGCGGGGTTGATTTTCGGCATGGGTGCACCGACCTCGTTGAGGTAGGCCCAAAGGCGCTTGCGCATGGCGAGCACCGTCTCGGGGTAGACTTCCGCGAGATTGTTTTCTTCGCCGATGTCATCGGCGAGCAGGTAGAGCTCGAGCGAGGAGTCCTCGAAGTTTTCGATGAGCTTCCAGCCACGCGCGAGAATCGCGGCACTCGGCCGCGCCTGAAAACCGGAATACATCGGATAATACCAAATCAGGTCCCGCCTACCCATGCCTTCATCGCCGCGCAGCAGGGGCAGCAGCGACTTGCCATCCTGGTGGAGGTCGGGCCGTTGTTCGATGCCGACGAGGTCGAGGATCGTCGGAAAGTAATCCATGCTGATGATCGGCACGCCCGTTTCGTGACCGGCAGGTGTCACGCCGGGAGCACGGATGATGGCAGGCACACGAATGCCGCCTTCGGTCAGCCACGTCTTGCCGTATTTGAGCGGTTTGTTGGAGGTGGGCGTCGGCAGGAAGAGATTGAGCGACAGGCCGCCGTGGTCAGACGTGAAAATCACGACCGTATCGTCGCTGATGCCTTGTTCTTCCAACTCGCCGAGGATTAACCCGACGGCATCGTCCACGCTTTTAACCATTGCGGCGTAGGCGGGACTGTCGTGGTAGAGCTTGTTTACCCAGGCGTTGTGGATGAGTTCAAAACGTTCCTCCGTGCTGCGCTCGGGCAGCTCTTTGGCTTTCTCCTCAAAATGCCGCATCTGAGCCGGGTCCGGCTGAATCGGCGTGTGGACGGAATAGAACGCATGATAGAGCAAAAACGGTTTTGCGGGGTCGCGCTCGCGGATGAAGTTGACCGATTCTTCGGCCAACCGGTTGGTGAGGTATTCACCGCGAGGACCATCGATCAGATGCGGGTTTTTGTAGGGGGAGAAGTATCCGGCCGGCGGCGCGCCGTTTTCGGTGCCTGCGATGTTCACATCAAAGCCCTGGTCGGTCGGGCCGAATCCGTCGTCGCCCAAATGCCACTTGCCGGTGAAACACGTTTGGTAGCCGTGCTCGCGCAACACCTCGGCGAAGGTGACTTCTTCCAGGGGCAGCGCCGGCAGATCCTCCGGCGGCAGTAGTTTGGCGTGGGCGGGATCACGACCGGGCAACCAGTCAAGAATGCGCACACGTGCCGGCGACTTGCCCGTCATCAATGCCGCCCGGGTGGGCGAACACACTCCGCTGGCGGCATAAGCCTGGGTGAAGCGCACCCCGGATCTCGCAAGCGCATCGATGTGGGGTGATTCATGGAACTTGCTGCCATAGCAACTCAGGTCGGTCCAACCCAGGTCATCGACGACAAAGAACACGACATTGGGATGGTCCGGACCGGCGGGCAGTGTTGTCGAAGACAGGAACACTGCCAGGATGGCGAATACCAAAGAATGGAACGAAAGGTTCATGGCAACGGGTTCGGGGTAAAACGAACGATCGGGCTATTCGAGCGGCGCACGGAAATCGGGTGCAGTGGTGATGGGCGGCCGCGGCGGCATGCGCTCGGGCGTGGCTTTGTTCGTCAGCGCCCACTCCCACCACTTGTGCTCCATCAATCGCAAAATCTCCGGATACTGTGCAGCCAGGTCATTGGTCTCGGTGCGGTCCTGCCCCATGTGATAGAGAAACCAGCGTCCGGTCGGCTGGCGCTGGATGGCCTTCCAGTCGCCATGACGCACGGCGCCTTCGAGGCGGTGCTCCCAAAACAACCAGTCGTGGGGCACGCGGTCACCCGTGGCGAAAACCGTGGTCAGGGACTTGCCCGGCAACGGGTGAACATGGTGCCCGTCGAACACTTCAGGATAATTCGCTCCCGCCAACTCGATCACGGTGGGCATGACGTCGATGATGTGCCCGGGCGTGTGGGTGATCGTTCCCGGCGCCACACTTAATCCGGCGGGCCAGTGCACGATAAAAGGGGTGGAAATACCACCTTCATGACTCTGGGTTTTGTAGCGACGAAGCGGGGTGTTGGAGGCATTGGCCCAACCCTGGCCGTAGGAGATGCCGCCACTTTTGTTCCGGTCGTAAATATCGGCGATGGTGCCGCCGCCGAGGTGGGAGTTGCCCCGCGGATTAGTCGTGTTCCACGGCTCGGGACAACCGCCATTGTCGGACAAAAACATGATGAGCGTATTGTCCAACTCTCCCCTCGCCTCCAGGTGTTTGATGAGGCGACCGATGTTGTGGTCCATGCGGTAAATCATGGCCGCATAGACGGCCATCCGGTGGTCCAAATCGTCGCGCTCCTGATCGGTCAGGCTGTCCCAGGCCGGCACTTCGAAATCCCGCGGAGAAAGCCCCTGCGCTTCGTCAACGATACCGAGCTCGACCTGACGAGCAAAACGCTCCTCCCGGAGCCTGTCCCACCCCTGGGTATAACAACCGCGAAACTTGGCGATGTCCTCATCGCGTGCATGCAAGGGCCAATGCGGGGCCGTGTGCGCCAGGTAGAGCAAGAACGGCGTGCCCTTCGGCGTTTCATCGATGAATTCGAGCGCGTAGTCCGTGAAGGCATCGGTCGTATAATAGTCCGGATCATCCGGCACCGGCAGGAGTTCGTTGTCCAGATACAGTCCCTTGGGCCGGAAGAAACTCGAGGCCCCGCCCAGCAGTCCGTAAAAGCGGTCAAATCCGCGCTGGCGCGGCCACCACGCCTGCTCCGCCTGGCCGACATGCCATTTGCCGGAAAGATAGGTGCGGTAACCGGCGGATCCAAGCACCTCCCCAAGGGTGCGGCAGTGCTCATTGAGATGCCCTACAAACCCCTCCGTTGAAGTCTCGTGCCGGCGCGTCATTTCACCGATGCCCGCCTGGTGTTGATACAGGCCGGTAAGCAACGAGGCCCGCGTGGGGCAGCAGCGCGACGTATTGTAGAACTGGGTGAAGCGCAGGCCGTTGTTCGCCAGCCGGTCGAGGTGCGGCGTCGGAATCTCCGAACCGTAACTGCCGATGTCAGAAAAACCCAGGTCATCGGCCATGATCAGCACAATGTTGGGCCTGTCCTGAGCCGGCCGGAGAGGTCCGCCAATGGCCGGGGGCAGGCACGCGGAGCCCAGAAGCAGGGCGAGGAGCGTTAGAATTCGCATGGATAAGGAAGGGGGATCAGGAAGTCAGGACTTGGGCCGCAGATAGCGCTGGAGGCGGAATCGCCCGGCCAGCTCAGTCTCAACACCCAAGTCTCCTTGTTGGCGCATCCATTCTCCCAGCACCAACCGTAGTTCATCGATCCGTCCAGCATGGGCAGGATCCTCCGCCAGGTTCCGCAACTCCTGCGGATCACGCGCGAGGTCATACAACTCCAACGCCGGCCGTTTCACGTAGGCGTGGGCCCGTTGCCGCGCCCACGCATCGCCCTGCTCTCCCGCCTCCCGCCAGCTCTTCAGCGGCTGGTCGTCGGGTTGGGTGTTGGCGCAGGAAAAGGTGTGTTCGGGCTGCAGGTTCACGATCAGTTTAAACTCTCCATCGCTGACCGAACGGATTCCGTAACCGCTCGCGGTGGCCCCAGCCACCCCGATGGTGGTGTGTGCTCCAAAAACATATTTCCGGTGGGTCTGCGCTTCCCCCAACAGCACCGACAAAAAACTGCGGCCATCAAAACCCGTCGAGCCCTCCGCGTCGGCCCGCCCGGCCGAAGCTGCGACGGGATCGCCCCCGGCAATTTCGACCATGGTCGGTGCGAAATCGACATACTGGGTCTGGGCGGCGGTGCGCGTGCCTGGAGCCACCCGACCCGGCCAACGCACAATCCAAGCCGTCTTCAGTCCGTTTTCGTAACACGACCACTTGCCCCCAAACGGCAACGAACTGCCCTGCTCGCTGGTGAAGATCACAATCGTGTTTTCAGCTTGGCCGGACTCATCGAGAACCTGAAGAAAATCTCCAAACTCCCGATCCACCTCCGAAATCTCGGCGTAGTATTTCACCATCGCTTCACGGGTCTCCGGGGTGTCCACGAGATAGTCAGGAACCGTCAGCTCGTCGGCGTCGTAGCGCTCACGCGGTCCTTTGTTCCAGGGAGTATGGGGCTGGTTTGATCCGACCCAAAGCAAAAATGGCCGTTCGTCCGCATCGCGAATAAACGCCTCCGCCTCGGCAAGGGTGATTGGATTCAAGGCCCCGCCAGTCCAGTCGAAGTCGTAAAGACCGGGTGGGTTGCTGCCCTTCTTTCCCATCGCCCCAATCCGATAACCGAGCGCCTTCAAGTGTGTCGGCAACGGCACCACATCATCGTGGAGTTGACTGTGATTGGGGTAACAACCTCCGCGGACGGGATACAGCCCCGACCACAACTGGGCGCGCGTGGGCACACACATCGCGGTCGAGGTATACATCGCGTCGAAGGTCAGACTCTCCTGCGCGAATCGATCCAAGTGGGGCGTGGCGACCTGGTCGCTGCCATACGGACCGCAATCCGAATAGGTCATGTCGTCGGCCAGGAAGATCAGCACATTCGGCGGAGCCTCCGCCGAGGCAGACATCCCCGCGCAAAGCCCACCCAAAACCAATGCAAATGAGCGAATGCGCCTGAACAAGAATTCCACCAAGACGGGTGGATTGACGAAAAGCGGCGGACAACCTGCGCGAGCTGCACCGCTGCTGCCGTCGTTTCGCGGCTCGAATCGCATCATGGTGCCTCTGGTCCAGCTGACGGGATCGGCACGAGCTTCTCGAGTTCAGCAATGCGGTTTTCGACCAATTCCAAGTGGCCTTGGAGTCGACGTTCCACCCGCAGCCACTCCTCCGGAACCTCCTTGGCCACGGTATCAAAGCGCGTCACCGGCACCTCCCGCACGTTGCCTCCAATGTCCACCACATACTCGACCTCTTCGTGCATCTCCATGACTTCCTCCTTGGAGGCTTCGCGGCGAATGAGGCGGCTGACCCGGCGAAGGCGGTCCGCCACCAGCTCCCGGGCAACCACATAAACCGGCGCGGCTTCTTCCAAACGGTCCAGGGCAATCAACGCTTCGGCTTTGATGCGGTGGGACTTCCAGTTGGCGCCGCCGTCCAACTCAATGGCAAGTTCCACCTCGCCGAGGGCGGCTTCCGGGGTTTGCTTGATAAGCCACAGACTCGCCAGGTCCATGCGGGCCTGCGCGTTTTCCGGGGCCACATCGATTGCCTGCAATAGAGCCTTTTCCGCCGCCCGGTAGCTTTCCTTGGAACGTGCCGCGGCGGCAAACCCGATGTAAGCCTCGGGCCGACCGGGATCCTCCCGCATCGCGTAGTTGAGATGTCGATACGCTTCGTTGAGGTTGCCATCCGCCAGGTAACGATACGCCTCGCGAATCTCCCGGTCATACTTCGAGAGTTCCTCCTGACGGTCCATCTGTGCGGACATGACCGACCCGACGGCCGATAGGTTCGAGGTGCCTCCCGAAATGCCCTGAGCCCACGTTGCCGGGCAGAGCCCAAGGCCTACTCCGATCCAAATTGCTGTTCTCATTATCCCGAAAATCCACCGGTTATGCTCCCGGTGAGAGCTTTGAAATTAGACAAGCTCGCACCCAAAGGTGCGAGCTTGTCATTACCCTAACAAGAATCGACCTCCGTTACAGATCGATTCCAACTTTGAAGGTGACACGAGTCCCCTCGTTGCGAGCATAACGCGTGTTATTGCCGTTGATGCCCTTGATCACCGGAAACACATCATCCTGGCCCAGGATGTTGGATACGTTGAGCTGAACATTGTAACCGCGATCACCCAGGAACTTCATCTTTCCGTTATAGCGGACAAAGGCATCCATCTTGAAGTCTTCACCGCCATAATACGGGGTCGCGAGGTCGAGGACGTCGTTGCCATCAACATCGATCGACGCATAACCGACCAGCGGAGCGTCCCGCCAGCGAGCAGCTCCACCAACGGTGAAGCCCTTCAAACGGCCTTCCGAGAAACGATAGCTGACGTTGAAATTCCAGCGTTTGGCGCGGTCAAACTCGTTGGCCTTGCCATCGAGCGCCTTGATGACGCTGGCGCCATCGCGACCACCTACGGTAACCTCGTTGTAGTATTCCGACAGGAATCGATTGCCGTCGTCGGGATTACCCTCGGGGTTGTCGTTGTTGTACCAGGCGGTATCCCAGGTCCAGGTTCCGATGGTGCCGTCGTTGTTCATGTCCCGACCGGGAACTACCTCAATGAGGTTACCGTCATTGTCTCTGATTTCGGTGGACTGACCCCAGCCACCTTCCGGCACATTGAGGGCTTGCCAGACGGGCAGCCGTTCATCGACCCAAGCAAACCAGTCCAACGCAATGTTTGATTCGATGGCTTCGCGGTCGGAGTAAGTGAAGCGAAGGTTCAGATTACGAATTGGAGAAGCTTGAATGGAAATCTCGCGACCTTTGGACGTATTGTCGCTCATGACCCAATAGAGGGCACGCCCCCGTTCCCGAAATCCACCCTCATCCTGGCCAGGGTAAGTGACTGTGTCCACCAATTGACGCCACCGATTTTCAACATTCCAAACCGGATCGCGCCAACGGTTGAACGGCGTGTTGGCCGCTCGGGAAGGCCCGGCCGTCATGTCAAACTCGTTCCACTTGATAGACAGCTTGTTGTCAAAGAGGTCGAGTCGCACGCCATAGTCCTCACCCTCTCCCTCGGCTCCGGGATATTCGTGTCCATAAGGGCTCCAGCGGCCGATGTTGGGCTGCCAAGTGTCGGAGTCATTGTAGAAAAAACTCACCCATTCAACCGGACGCACGATGATGCCCCGGGTGGAGGTCTCACCGGATTGGGCTTCACGATAGCCACCCCACTCCACATCCTTGAAGTAAGGCCAGAGGCCGGTGTCGCGCGTATCGCGCCCCGGGGTGGTTTCGGCGGTGTCACGTCCCTCGGACTCATCATCGCGATAACCGTAGGTCAGGACGATACGATTGTCCCAGAAGAAGCCCTGGTAGGAGATCTGGGAGGTCTTTTGATCCTGCCACTCCATCTGGGGACCGTTGCCCGAGATCATGCGGTGACCGTCAACGGTCTTCAGTCCATTATTGATCGGATCGATCGTGTAGGGAACCCCGGCGGAATCCACAAAGGTGTAGGGGCGACCATCCAATTCAAGATTTGGCCGGACCGCAAAATAGCCATTGGCAGCAGTGAGATACTGGCGGGTATTGAGCCGTCGGCTGCCGTTGCTGGCCCATTGTCGGGCACCCGGCTGAGGAAATGTGCTGCCCTCGATGAGGGGCGTATCACCAACATCGTTGAGAAACATGCGGTAACCGAATCCCTGTTGACCTTCACTTACGTAGCGGTCCTCTGAAACCATACCGCCAAAGCGCTGGCGACCCAGGAAGTTGAGAAACCAATTACTTCTTTCGGTGAAATCCAATTCGTAGGACATCAGCACACGCCAGTTTTCGCGGGAACGCAGGGTTTCCGAAAAGTTGCTGTTTCCCTGGGTGTAAAACTCACCAAAGTGTGGATTTGGAGTCACCCCGTCCGGCAGATACAGGTTCGGATCGACATTGATGGTGCGGCTGCCGGTGCCGGGGCTCCACGAATTGATCTCCAACTCCTCCTTGTTGTAGGCGGCATTAATGAACCAGTTTTTCGCGAGCTGTTGTTCGAAGAAAATGTTGAGGTGGTCCCCGTCCCAGTCATCCACATCGGCGAGCCCGGCGATGTGGCTGTCGAGCAGCGCGTCCGGAAACAGATCCAGGTTGGTCAGCGTCCAGTTATCGGCTTGCTGATCCAACAGGGGAATCCCGGGGAGGTCCTGCATTGAAACAACCGTGACCGTGTTGCGGTAGGAGATGGGATTGGTCGAGTTGCCTTGGTCGTCGATAAGGAGCACCGGGTGGTGGCTGCCTCGGTTAAAGATTTCCGGAAGGTTACTCCAGTCCGCATTGGGCCCGTTATCAAAGGCAGGACTGCCATTTTGGATCCAGGCCTGAGCGTTGTCGAATGGCACAAAGCGATTCACGCGGTTGGGTTCGCGGCTGGCTTCCTCGTAGTGCACGCTCAGGGTGGTGCGTTTAAAAGGGCGAAACGTGGCGGTTGCATAGACCCGCTCCTCTTTGTCGAAGTTAGGCTCCCACTCCATTTTACGATCTTCATTGAGGGCGGCAACGCGCAGTCCCAGCACATCTTCGATCACGACTTTGTTGTAGTCGAAAACGTAGCGATGGGATCCAAAGTTATCCCAAGATGCTTCGACCTTGCCACCGTCGGCGGTGAGACTGGCGCGGCTGAGGCTTACGTCGAGCACGCCGGCCGGGCTGCCCGTGCCAAAGAGGATGGACTGGGGACCGGATGCAATGGTCACCCGAGACAGATTGTAGTTATCGGTCGGCATGGAAGCGGCGAAAAACTCGCGGGAGTTCGTGCCCCCGCCGATGCCGCGGATCTGCGAAAAATTGTTGATCTGGCCGGTGCCGAAACCATCGCCGTTGCCGGTGATGCGATCTTCGGGGCTGGAGACATTGGCCGAATAGATGAGTGCCTCTTCAACACTGTTAACGGCAAAATCATCCATGAAATCCATGGTCATGGTGTCAACTTGGGCGGCAATGTCTTTGAAGTCGGTCTTCAGGCGGCTGCCGGCGAGGGTTTCGGTGGCAATCCAACCGGTCTCGGCTTCGATTTCGAACGGCGATAGAGTGATGATGGACTCGTCGTCTTCGATATCCTCTTCCGAGGTTTGCTGAGCGAAAGCGGCCGGTGAGAGCATGAGTCCACCACAGAGGGCGAAAACACAAGCCCGCCGAAACGACTTCGCTGGGGCGATGTTTTGATAGGTCATGGGTTTGGGTTTGTTAGGTAATGCCGAGAGGTGGCTCTCGGGCGGCGTCAGTTTCGCAGGGGCTTTCCGAAACACATCGGGCCGCAGGGCCCGAAGCTGGCGGAGAGGTCGCAAACGAAACAAACAAACGGGGTTAGGGGGAATCGGGATGACTCTACTACCCGGTCACCAAATCGAGGACTGTGATCGGCAGCGTCTTATCCTTGGTCCGGAATGGACGACGAATCTGAATGATCGGATCCACGATCAAACTGGGGTAACGGGGTAACGGAGCGGGTTAGGGTGAGGGATTAAAACGATGCGCAGGGCATCGGCTTCATCCACAAACTGCCAAGTGATGAGGTGCCCTCACAAGGGTTGCACCACGTAACCCGTTACGTTATGCCTGCACTCATCATGGATCGTCCCACCATTGAAGACATCGCCCGGGCGGCTGGGGTTTCGAAGGCCACGGCCAGTCGAGCCCTCCGCGGAGCCAAAGGTCAGAGCGAAGCCACCCGAAAGCGCATCGTGCGGATCGCCGACCGCATGGGCTACACCCCGCACCCTTTGATTTCAGCGCTCATGACCGACCTCCGTCTGCGCCGCCCAACCAGCTACTCCCCGGTGGTCGCTCTCGTGCACCGCCTGCCGCGAGCCGGTTTCAGGGCACGCAACCTTACCGTGCTCAAAGACAGACTGCATGCCCACCTCGAACATCGTGGCTACCGGGTCGAGAACTTCTACGTGGACAACGAGGGCTTCTCACCCAAGCGACTGCAGGAGATCCTGCGGGCGCGCGGCATCCGCGCCGTGGTGTTTGAGCAGATCTTCAGTGCCCTTGCCTACGAAGGTTTGGATCTCGGCGAATTCGCCAGCGTCATCGTGGGCTCAACCCCCCGGCACAAAGAACTGCATAACGTAGCCGTGGATCAGTTCTCCAACGTGTTGATCGCCGCTGAGGAAGTCCTCAGCCGGGGTTACCATCGAGTCGGCTTGGTTGTGCCCCAAGCGGTGGAGGAAGTCATCCGGTTCAAGCGCGAGGCCGCCTTGTTCATCACGCAAAAGCAACTGGATGCGCGTGACCGCATAGAAATGTTCCCGGCAGGCATGAATTTTCGCGGGCAGCAAGCGGAGTTCTCGCGCTGGCTCAAAAAACACCGGCCCGATGTCATTCTCTCCAATGTGGTGAGTCTGCCCGCGATGCTGGAGCGGCTTAACCTGCGAGTGCCGCAGGACCTTGGATTTGTGCATTTGGGCTGGCATGCGGAAGATGAAGGGAGATTCGCCGGAGTGGATCCGCATTGGGGGAATGCCGCCATTACGGCGGGTGATGTGGTGGTTGATCAGCTCAATCGAAACCAGTTCGGCGCTCTGCCCTTCCCCTTGCTCACCCTCATTTCCGGAACGTGGGTTGATGGCCCTTCCGTGCGCAAACGACCACAAAAACGGCCCGTTGCCCGCAGGAAAAAGGCGCCGGCAAAAACCACGACATGAATGGCGAGGCCGCGACTGGCGACTTGCGCCGCCCCACCCCAGGCATGAACTAGTCAACAACACCGTCCCATGCTGACCCACGCCCGCAAAACCCACACCCGCCTGGGACAACTCGCCGATGGCGGGTTGTTCGCCGTGGCTCTGGGCATCGCTTATTTTCTGCGGGTGCAGGCCGCGGCAGTGCTCAATCTGCCTCCGCTCAAAACCATCGACGTTTACTTCTGGTTGTTTCCGTGGGTTGCCGTGTTTGGGCCGCTCATGCTGCACTCGCAGGGGTTTTATCGCCAACCACGCCTGACCTCCCGCCTCGGGATCATGATGCTCGTGGTCCGGGCCAGCGCGTTCACCGTGCTCGGCACCATCATGGCCATGTTTTTGTTCCGGGCCGAATTCGCGCGGTCGGTGGTGATCCTTGTCGGCGTCCTTGGTGGCTTCCTGGTTTATCTGCGGCACGAAACCACCCAATGGAGCCTGCGGGGCGAACGTTGGCGACATCGTGTGTTGTGGCTGGGACAGCCCGACGAAAAC
Source organism: Opitutaceae bacterium (assembly GCA_028280945.1). GTDB lineage: Bacteria > Verrucomicrobiota > Verrucomicrobiia > Opitutales > Opitutaceae > Actomonas. The sequence continues at coordinate 14,412 of JANQKV010000030.1, read as the reverse complement.
CGCTCCGCCCAAGCCAGCCTCACCGGCATGGAGCGCGAGTCCATCATCACCGTGGCCGCGGTGTCTCCGGAGACGCTCGCCCCTGCCGACCTGGAGGACTTGCTCCACCGCGAGTCGATCGACGCGGTGGTCGCGAGTATTAAAGGAGTGGATACAACCCGACTGCGCCCCCTGGTGGCCGTGGTGGAACGAAAGGGCGTGGAACTGGTGGTGCGCACCGGCATGCCGGTGGGATCACCCTGGCACACCACCGTGGATGACTTCGGCGGTGAGCCGGTCTTGCATGTCCGCCCCCAGTCGGCATCACCCGGTGCGCTGGTGATCAAACAGGTCTTCGACTACGTGTTCGCGACCGTGCTGCTCATTCTCACCGCGCCTTTGCTCCTGATTATCGCAGGGGCGATTCGGCTCACCTCCCGCGGTCCGGTCCTGTTTCACCAACAACGGGGAGGAAGAAACGGGCGCGCTTTCGGCATGTTGAAGTTTCGCACGATGCGCCTAGGAGCGGAGCAGGAGCGGGAAAATCTGGCCGATCAAAACGATCTCAAAGGTCCCGTCTTCAAAATGACAAACGATCCGCGGGTCACCCCGCTGGGTCGTTTTCTGCGCCGGCACAGTTTGGACGAACTGCCCCAGCTCTGGAATGTCCTGCGCGGGGAAATGAGTTTGGTGGGACCGCGCCCGCTTCCACTTGCAGAGGTACGGGAAATTGCCAGCGGCAACGATCGACGAAGGTTGAGCGTGAAACCGGGGCTCACCGGACTGTGGCAAGTGAGCGGGCGCAGCGACTTGGCGGATTTCGCCGATTGGGTGCGACTGGACCTGGCTTATATCGACCAGTGGTCGTTGTGGCTGGATTGCAAAATTCTCCTGGCGACGATCCCGGTCGCGATCCTGGGCAAAGGCAGCCGTTGATCCGGGCGATTATTGCCAGTGTTTGGCCGTTTTTGTGCTTTTGGTCGCCGGGAAGCCAAACCAGCCTTGGCGATTCTGCGAGGTTGAGTTTGCTCCCCCGCTCCTCCTTTTTGATCTCCACTCATGTTTCGATTTATCGCCCGCCGCCTGCTTGAGACCATCCCGGTCCTGCTGATCATCATCACGGCGACATTTTTTATGATCCGGTTTGTGCCCGGCGGACCGTTTACGTCGGAAAAAGCCGTCAGTCCGGAAATCAAAGCCAACCTTGAGGCGCACTACGGTTTGGACAAGCCGCTGTATCAGCAGTATTTTGATTACTTGGGATCGCTGCTGCAGGGCGACTTCGGCCCGTCGTTCAAATACCCCAATCGCACGGTCAACGAGATCATTGCCGACAAACTCCCCGTGTCATTGGAACTCGGACTGACCTCCCTCACGGTCGCGTTGGTTTTGGGCATCACTCTCGGCGTGACCGCAGCCGTGAAACGCAATACCTGGCTCGACTACTTCTGCTCCTCCGTCGCCATGACCGGAATTTGCATCCCCACTTTTGTGTTGGGGCCGCTGCTGGTGCTGGTCTTCGCCATCCACCTCGGTTGGTTCAACGCTTCGGGTTGGTATACGAGCTATGATCGCGTGCTCCCCGCGGCCACGCTAGGATTGGTCTATTCCGCCTACGTCGCCCGCCTTACGCGGGGAGGGATGCTGGAAGTGCTCAATCAGGATTACATCCGCACCGCCCGAGCCAAGGGCGCAAGTGAGATTCGTGTCATTTTTGGACACGCCCTGCGTGGCGGATTGCTGCCGGTCGTGTCGTTTCTGGGCCCCGCCATCGCCGGCATCCTGACCGGGTCGTTTGTAATCGAAACGATTTTTCAGATCCCCGGCCTTGGCCGCGAGTTTGTGAACAGCGCCTTCAACCGCGACTACACCCTCGTGCTAGGCACCGTCATCCTCTACGCGAGCCTCATCATCGTCCTAAACCTCGTCGTCGACGTGGTGCAGGTGTGGCTGAACCCGAAACTCAAATTCGACTAAGCCGCCATGCCCCTACCGCTCGCCCCCCATGCCGACGATCTGCCGCGGGTGCTTCCTCCCGAAGAAATCGAACAAGGCACGTCTCTCTGGAAAGACGCCTGGCACCGCCTCGCCAAAAACAAACTTGCGGTGTTCGGCGGCAGTGTGCTGGTCGTGCTTACCTTCGCCTGCATTGTTGGCCCGTTCCTCAGCCCCTACGGCTACGAGGAAACCAATCTCAACAATACCTTTTCGCCGCCGAGCGCCGCTCATTGGCTCGGCACCGATCAACTTGGACGCGACCTGCTGGTGCGTCTCCTGGTCGGCGGACGCATCTCCATCGGCGTGGGCCTGTGCGCGACGTTTGTCGCCCTCACGATTGGCGTCGTCTACGGCGCGGTGGCGGGCTTTTTTGGCGGTAAACTCGACTCGGTCATGATGCGCGTCGTCGACATCATGTATGCCCTGCCCTTCACCATTTTTGTGATTCTGTTGATGGTGTTTTTCGGCCGGGACATTTGGCTGCTGTTCCTGGCCATCGGCGCCGTTGAGTGGCTCACCATGGCGCGTATTGTGCGCGGCCAAATCATGTCGCTCAAAAAGATGGAGTTCATCGAAGCCGCCCGCTCCATCGGCTTGGGCAAACGACGCATTATCTTCCGCCACATGATCCCCAACATCCTGGGTCCGATCATCGTCTACACCACCCTGACCATTCCCGCCGTTATGTTATTGGAAGCCTTCCTCAGCTTCCTCGGACTTGGCGTGCAACCCCCGCTCAGTTCCTGGGGCGTATTGATCAAGGACGGCGCGGAAAAGATGGAGGAATACCCGTGGCTGCTACTGTTCCCCGGCGTCGTTTTCTCGCTGACCCTGTTCTCGCTCAATTTCCTCGGTGACGGCTTGCGCGACGCCCTCGACGTTCGCGCGTCGAAAGACTGAAGCCTGTTTTTATGACAACCCGGCGTGCGTATTGACACACTGCCACTCTGGTAATACCCACTATTCATGCCCACCGTCACGGTCAAAATGTCCGCCACCCAACACGCTCGCCTCAAGCGTGAGGCCAAGTGTCGCCGCACCACGCAATCAGCGGTACTACGGGAGGCGTTTGAAAACCTGAATCGCGATGCCGCCCCCGCTCCGGAATCGTTGGCAGTCCGAGCGGCTCATTTGATCGGTTCCATCGATGGTCCAGGAGACCTTTCCCTGAGGTCCAAGACGATGGAGGGCTACGGTGAACCCCATCGTCGTTGATACCGGGCCACTGGTTGCTCTGTTGGACAGACGAGACCAGCATCACGCTTGGACCGTGGACCGGTTAGGGGAAATCACCGTCACCTTAAAAACATGTGAGGCTGTTATCTCTGAAACCGCGTTTCTCCTGCACCACAATGATCCCGGATATCAACGTCTCCACGCCTTGCTTCGAGACGGGATCATCTCCGTGGACTTCAATTATTCTTCCCATTGGGAACGCGTGAGCAAACTGCTCCAAAAATATGCCTCCACTCCCATGTCTTTTGCGGACGCATGCATGGTGCGAATGAGCGAAATCTATGCTGATTCCAAAGTCTTCACGACGGATTCGGATTTTCTTCACTATCGCCGAAATGGGCGCCAAGTGATTCCTTTGATCTACCCCGGAGGCAAGCAATGAAGCGCTTCCGCCCGTTCCTTGGCTACCTGAAGCCGGTGCGCAGCACCCTGGTTTTGGCATTGCTGTGTGGCCTTGTCTTCGGTGCGGCCAATGGAGCCGGCCTGCCTTTGATGATGAAATGGGTCTTTCCTCAGGTATTTGCCAGCGATGCGGAAGCCCTGACGACCTGGGAGCTCCTGCTCGTCGCAGCCTGGCTGCCCTTTATTTTCCTGATCCGCGGAGTCGCGGGCTACGGCAATGTCTACCTGGTGCAACTTGCCGGGGTGCGCGTCCTGGAAAGACTGCGGCTGGACTTCTTCGCCAAGTTGCAGCGGCTGCCCCTGTCGTTCCTGCAAAGGCAGTCCAGCGGCGACCTGATTTCGCGTGGACTGGCCGATACCAACCAGCTGCAGTTTACCCTTACGTTTGCCGCCAACGAGATCATTCGGCAACCCGCCACGCTGTTGGGAGCAATCGGTTTCCTGGTGTGGACCGCGTTCAACGAACGGGGAGTCGCCCTGGTGTTGGTCTGTCTCGCGGTGGTGCCGCTCTGTGTCCTGCCCATTCGTTTTGTGGGTCGGAAAATCGTCCGGCGAGCGCAGGAGGTGCAGGCGGAGCTGGGATCGATCACCGGACGATTCAGTGAGAACCTCAGCGCCGCGCGTGAAGTGCGGGCATTCGGACTCGAGGACCGCGAAGTCGAAAAGTTCCGCGGCATCAGCGGGGCGCTCGTACGGTTCCAGATGAAGGTGGTGAAATACCAGCAGGCGCTGAACCCCGCCATTGAAATCATCTCGGCCATCGGCATCGCGATCACGCTGATCTACGCATACCGGGTCGGAGTGCCGCTGGAGTCATTTCTGGCAATTATCACAGCACTCTACCTTAGCTACGAACCGATCAAGAAACTGGGAGGGCTCAACAACGAGTTGAAGAAGGGACAGGCTGCTCTCGAGCGCATCGAAATGGTGCTGCGCGAGCCCGTCACGATCACGGATCCGGCTCAACCCCAGCCCTTCGAAAACATCCACGGTGACCTCTCGTTCGAAAGCGTTTCTTTCGCCTACCGCGAGGGCGAGACTGTGCTGACTGACATCAACGCCTCGATTCCCGCCGGAACCGTCTGCGCGCTCGTCGGCCCCAGTGGCGCGGGCAAATCAACCTTCGCCAACTTGGTGCCGCGTTTCTACGAGGTGGCGTTTGGCCGTTTGAAGATCGATGGCCGGGATGTCCGGGATGTCGCCATCGCCGATCTCCGCCAACAAATAGGCATCGTCTCCCAGGAGTCGGTGCTCTTCGACGACACCGTCTTCAACAATCTGCTCGTAAGCCGAACCGACGCCACACGGCAGGAAGTCGAACATGCGGCCCAGGCGGCCTATGCCCATGACTTCATCCTGTCGTTGCCCGATGGATACGAAACCATCGTGGGCGAACGCGGCGCCTCCCTTTCGGGTGGCCAACGGCAAAGGCTCGCCCTGGCCCGGGCATTTCTGCGCGACGCGCCGATTCTGATTCTCGACGAGGCCACCAGCGCCCTCGACACTGAAAGCGAGGCGGCCATCCAAAAAGCCCTGCGAAAACTGGTCGTGGGCAAAACCGTGCTCATCATCGCCCACCGCTTCAGCACGATTCGCGATGCCTCGACGATCCTGGTTTTTGATCGCGGTCGCATCGTCGGCCAGGGGACCCATGCGGAGTTGTTCGAGAACAATGCCCTCTACCGCACCCTCTACGAGCGGCAAACCTCCGGCAGCGAAGCCTGATGGCAAACGCATTTAACGGGGCGCGGGTCGAACCGTGACACCGGAAGTGATCCGATCAGCCTTGCGGGATGCGCTTCTTCATTCGCGGCCTGACCTTCACGCTCATGCTCAAGCTCAACTCGCTATCAGGCGCAGAGCACCCATCCGTGCAAAACGGATTGCTGCTGGATCTCAATGCCAGCCACGGCGTCACCGCCGATGTCGACGGCTGGGTAACGAGCTGGGAAAACCAAGTCCAGGGGGATACGGCGCGGTTGTTTGTTAGCATCGATGAAGGCGTGCGCACCGCCAAACCGGGATCAGGACGTCCACGTGTGCGTCCGAACGCCACCGAGCTCAAAGGCCACGCCAGCCTGATTTTTGAAGAGGATGAGTTGATCAACTTCGAAGAGGACACGTTTGATCACCTGACGACCGGCAGTGGCTATACGTGGCTGGCCGTGCTCAAACCCTACGTCACTCCGCTCGGCGACACCGAGTTTGGCATCTACCGGTTAAAGGATGTGAATTCGTTTCTTGGCAATCTGCGCAACTCCGATCGCTACTGCGGTTTCTGGGGCTGTCTGGACGATGACCTCACATTCTGGGTGGGCTCACGCAACGACGTCACGTTCGGGCGGTTTGACGAAAACAACCCCAAGCTGAGTGGGCGCAAGCTTGAACCCGGGCGTTTCTATGTGCTTGCCGCCCGCATGGGAGCCGGCGGGGGCACCGTGGATATCGAGATTTTTGTGAACGGTGCGAACCCCCTCGGACGGGCTGCTTTTCCCGTCAATCCGGCGGCCGATGCCTCCAAGCTGGCCATTGGTACGGAGCGCGATGCCACCAATCATCCGGGGTCGGAGTCATTCGATGGCGAGATCGCCCGGGTGCTGATTTATGAGCGCCCCCTTTCCGATCTCGAATTGACCAAAACAATCGACGAGTTGGTGGAGCACTACGGGATTCCGCTTTAGTGAGTCGTTGTCCAAGTTTGCATCGCTATCGAGGCTGCGATTGCTTGAGGCAGCGTATGAATCCCCCATTCCCCCCACGCTCGTTGGACCGTTTTCTTGTTCTGGTCGCTTGCCTGGCGGGCGGGATGGTCGCCCAGCCTGCGTCGGCGACAAAATCAGCTTCCACCAAGTGGCGGATTGCCGTCGACGTGGCCCCATTCTCCACGCCTGCAATCGCGAGCGAAAGCGAGGCGAGCTTCTCGTGGGAGAATCGGCATTCAACCGAGGCGATCGCATGCACTCTGGGATACGCGGCGGTTGAACTGCGGGATCACCTGGAACGAATCACGCCTGCCGCAGTGGACTTCGTTCCTCTGACCGAAGCCGGGGAGCCGCAAACGATCATCGTGGCCACGGTCAGCCAGGCAGCATCGCTTCCGACTGTCGCTGCGGCCCTCCATTCCCACCTGCCGCCCGGTCGCGGGCTCGGAGCGGGAGCCTACCTCATTTTTCCCGTGGGTGACACCCTGGCCATCGTTGGCCAGGATCGCACCGGCGCGCTCTATGGGGTATATTCATTTTTGGAATACCAAGGGGTGCGGTGGTACGGTCCGGAGCCCCATGAGATCTTCCTTCCCACCCTCGACCACGTGAAGATGCCTGCAGAAGCAACCGTTGCCGAACCTGATTTCGCCACCCGTGGTTTCTGGGTGCGCGAGGACAAGGGGAACGCTGACTTTTATCGTTGGATGGCGCGCAACCGGATGAACTTCTGGTCGATTGCCGAACCGAACCGGCCGTTGCTGCAAAAGCTGGGGATGCACCTGACCTTCGGAGGGCATCATTACTGGGAAAAGTATCTCGATCCGAATGCGCCCTACCCATTCAGCCTAGCAGGATTCAACGGTGATGACACTTTGCCAGCAGACCCCTATGGTCCTCCATCCGACGAATTCCAGGGTGAGCAAGACGGCGACGGCATGCTGACGTTTTTCGAAGCCCGCCCCGAGTGGTATGGCATGAACGAGGACGGCGAGCGCGAACCGTTTGAGGGCATGTATGGCATGAATATCAGTAGTTCGAATCCCGCTCCACTCGACTACCTCTACAAACAGATCATCAAAGAACTCACTGAGGGCGAATGGCAGGACGTCGACTCATTGAACTTCTGGTCGATCGACAACGGCGTCTGGAGCCAAAGCCCGGAGTGTTTAGCCTTAGGTGAACCCACTGATCGCCTCCTTCTCATGGTTCATGGTCTGGATCAAGCGATCGATGCCGCGATTGCTCGCGGCGAAATGCAACGCTCCATCAAAATCGTATTTCCGATTTACCAACAGACCCTGCCACCCCCTACCCGACCGCTGCCGGCCGACTTCGACTATGCGACGATCGTCGGCACGTTTTTCCCGATTCTGCGATGTTACGTGCACGAGATCAACGACCCGACCTGCACCGAATATAACACCGAGCATTGGGAGTCATTCCAAGGGTGGACCCAAGGCGAAGACCGCCACTACAAAGGTGAGATTTTTGTGGGCGAGTATTTCAACGTTTCAGTCAACAAGTCGCTTCCCGTCATTTACCCGCGTATCATCCAGAACGACATAACCACGTATTACCGCGGAGGCGCCCGCCACATGCACTACATGCATACGGACACCCGGCTGCTCGGAGTGAAACGGATCAATAATTATCTTTTCGCCCGCAGACTGTGGGACCACGACCAGGATCTCTCCGGTGAGATTGATCGCTACTTTGCTGACCTTTATGGGCCGGTGGCCGGAGACATGCGCAAGGTCTATGATGAGCTTGAGTTCGCCCTGTCCAATATTCGGCAGCTCCGCTATTGGCATCATCTTCCGGAACGGATTATCGACCGGGAATTTCCCCTCTTTCACCGCACCCACTTCCAACTCGAGAAAACGGAATCCGCCATCAACGACGGTGTCGATTTGGCCGAGAGCGTCTCCGCCTTCCATCGATTGAGAGAGCGACTGGATGCAATCCTCGCACAAGAAGTTGGCCCTCTCATCCGTAAGCGTCTCGCGATCGACGACCAAACGATCCGCTATGGCGAGAACACAGTCTACTTTTACGATGCGGTAGCGAGGGCTCTCATCGCCGAAGAGGCAGGTGACATGGAACTCGCCCGGGCAGAGTTCTGGTGCAGTCTGCCCTTTGCCCGCGCACTGAAATCCGAAGACGAGATCGTCAAGACAGCCACCAACCACCACGTTCATGCCAATGATGGTCTACACGCCACTCGGATTGAGGAAGCCTATCTGGAACTTGGCGAACGCTTGATTCCTGTCACGGAGTGAGAACGCTCTGCGGCGGTCCCCATGCCCACTTCCAAAGATCCCACCCAACCTGCATTTAGTAAACTCGCCGAAGAATTAATCGGGGAGTTTCGCAGGCTTGATGCCACCGAACCCAATCGCCAGGTCAAACGTCGAACCAAGACGGCGGCCGAGGTCATCGAAGGAATCGCCAATCGTTATCACTTGGGCAGCGAGGCCTCACCGGAACAGGCCTTGCGGGATCGCTGGGCCGACATCGTGACTCCTACTCTCGCCGCCTACTCCCATGTGGTGGAGATCAGCAGGTCCGGATGGCTTGTGGTGATGGTTTCGAATGCCGTGGCGAAACAGGAACTGTCGAATAATCGCCGCATCTTCCTGCCCCGTATCAAGGCGGTGCCCGGTTGCGAAAAGATCAAGGGGCTGTCCCTGCGCGCGGGCTAGGGTTTGTCCCGATCAGTTCTACATTTTGTCTCATTTGCGTCTTAGCGTGAGGGCGCCTTCGTTGACCAATAATGCGGCAGAATAGGTGAGGAAATGCGGGGCATTATGCTTCGGTTGGACGCTAATCTATGACGACATGTTTATCGTGTAATCAGATACCTATCTGAACCTCAGCTTACCATTCCACACCTTACTGCTCTCATGACTGCCACAATCACAGACCCTAACCCGAACGCCAGCCGCTTCGCGGGCCTCCCTTTCGAGCTGCCCGCGGATGCAGCGGCGGTTTTAAATTCGGCGCCGAGCGTCGCCATCGCCAACTCGGTTGATGACCTCATCGCCTTGGCCGTGCGTGATGCCGGCCCCGACGGCTGGCACGATGTCGCCTATGATGTGCCTGGCAAAGGCCGGGTGCTCGAGGCCAAAGCTTGCCGGGCGCGCAACGGCATCGCTGCCAACTACATGGAACCCTACATGCGTCGGCGCGATCCCGATTGCATGGTCATCGGCGACACCCGCCCCACCGACAAGCCGACCTATCAGGAGCGCTACGGCGCCGATTTCGCGGACCTCCGGCAGGAGACGTTTGAATGGATGAAGGGGCAGCCCCTCGCGGCGTTTGCCTTCCATGCCGGCATGGTCGGCAAGGGCGTGGACGCCATGGTCATCGCTCCGGATAATGCCGGATTCTTTGCCATGGGGCTCTCGTTATTGCAGGGCATCATTCCGATCAGCGAGGTTCCCGAGGGTTTCTCGCCCAAGGCTGTCATCTACGTTGCGCCGCCCTTCCGCCACACCCACTTCGACGGAAAACAGATTGTCGTCCACAACCGTCTGGATGGGCAACACGAACTGTTCAGCTACAACCTCTATCCGGGCCCCAGCGCCAAGAAGGGCATCTATGGCGTGCTCATCAATCTCGGCGAAAAGGAGAACTGGGTCACCATGCACTGCTCGACGGTCCAGGTCATCACCCCCTACGAGGCAAGCGTCGTGATTTCCCACGAAGGCGCCAGCGGGGGCGGCAAGAGCGAGATGCTCGAGCAACCTCACCGTCAGCGCGACGGTTCGCTGTTGATGGCACGCAATCGCCTGACCGGTGACAAACGGCAACTCACCCTCCCCCGCACCTGCGACTTGCGGCCGGTGACCGACGACATGGCTCTCTGCCATCCCTCCCTCGACAAACATCGAGGCAAATTGACGTTGACGGACGCCGAAGACGCTTGGTTTGTGCGCGTGAATCATATCACCGCGTATGGCACCGATCCGCATCTCGAGGAAATGACCATTCAGGGCAAGGCCCCCATGCTCTTCCTCAACATTGATGCGCACCCCGGCGCGACATCGTTGATCTGGGAACACACCATGGATGCTCCCGGACAACCCTGCCCCAACCCGCGCGTAGTGGTGCCGCGTGAAGCCGTTCCCGGCGTGGTCAAAGGTGCGGTTGACGTCGATATCCGCAGCTTCGGTGTGCGTTGCCCGCCCTGCACGCGGGAGGAGCCTTCCTACGGTATCATCGGCATGTTCCACCTGCTACCTCCTGCCTTGGGTTGGCTCTGGCGTCTCGTTGCTCCCCGCGGGCACGCCAATCCCAGCATCGTGCAGACAGAAGGCATGACCTCAGAGGGGGTGGGATCCTACTGGCCGTTCGCCACGGGACGTCGGGTAGATCAAGCCAACCTGCTGCTCCACCAGATCCAGGAAACGCCCAGTGTGCGCTACATTCTCTGCCCCAACCAGAACATCGGGTCTTGGGAAACCAGCTTCATGCCCCAGTGGGTGGCCCGCGAGTTCCTTGCGCGCCGAGGCGGAGCTCACTTCACCAGCGAGCAGGTCAAACCCGCCCGCTGCCCGCTGCTCGGCTACACCCCGAGTCAGATCATGGTCGAAGGCCGCCGCATCGGGTCTTGGTTCTTCGAAGTCGATCGCCAGCCCGAGGTCGGTCCCGAGGCGTATGACGTTGGAGCAAAAATCCTCCATGACTTCTTCGTCAAAGAACTGACCCAGTTCATCGAGGATGACCTCGATCCGGTCGGTCGCAAGATCATCGAGTGCTGCCTGAGCAATGGCACGCTCTCGGATTACGAGGCCCTGATGGACGTCCCGACCCTCCGCACGGAGGACTAAACGGCGGCACGGACCGCTTTCTAAACGGGCGGGGTCTCCCCGCCCGTTTTATTTTTCGCGTTGAACGGTGAACGGCACACTTGCGGTCTGTTCACCCGCCGGGAGCCGCACGCTGACGGTGATGCGATAAATCGTGTCGCCCCAGCTGGTGATCAGACGCGAGTCCTCCAACTCAATCTTGGTCACTAAAACGTCCATCTCCGCCGGGTAGCTCAGGGCCGCACGGACCTCCCCCGTTTCCGGATGCGAAAGGTTAATCATCCCGGCAGTCGCCCCCTGCTCCGGCAGATGCTGTGTCATGAAATGGAAATCGATCGTGTTGCCACCGGTGTTTTCACGACCATCCGCGAAAGCCATTACCTCATGAAGGGAGATGCGTTCCCGGGGGCGATCGAAGTCGATTTTGCGCACGTAGCTGTCAAGGTTGGCTTCCTCCGGGTAGGCTGAGGCCAGGCCCATCCTGACTTCGGCCCCAGAAGCCGTTTCGGAAGCTTCGAAGAAATCACTTTCCCACTGGATCATGTGGGGCTGGGCAGCCCCATTGATATCGGGCAGGTTGTGATAGCTGCTCTGCATCGACCAGATCTCATAACGTTGCTCGCTGAACGTCTTGGAAGTGTAAGTCCCCACCCCCACGTCAATCAGCAGTGGCTCGCCATCAAGAAACACGATGAAGTTGCCGACATCATTGTGGTTGTGGCTCTCGGCATTGTAGCCGCCTTTGGCAGCAAGGTAAAACCCCTCCCCCGTGTTGGTGCTGTGGCGAACGTAAGCCGTTTCCAGATCCGGCAACTGGATGAACGTGCTGGGCTCAAAGGGTCGGTCGTAGCCCTCAAGCTCGGCTCGAACGAACATGTTGGGGAGCTGGCGCATGAAGAGATACTCACTGCGCGTCATGGAGAAGTAGGGCTTGAGGGGTTTCGTGGCGGCGAAAGCCATCAGGTTTTCACTGCCAGTCGCCTTGCCATAGCGAAACAGGGTGCTGGCATCCGGTTTGTAGCGGGCGAACGCATCGGCGAAATTCACATACCACGGGGTATGAATGCTCGCATACCACATGAACTCTCCCATCTCGCGCACCAGGGGTTCGTCGTAAATGTCGATCAATCCGTCAGTGGCTTGATTCAGCAGCCGCAGGCAATCGAGCATGCGTCCGGCGGCATGATCCCAGTAGGCCGGCCCCTCCTCGCAACCGCCGTCCTCGGGATATACGTTGATGAAATGGTCGAGCACATCGACCGCCTTGAGCACATAGGCCGCAAGCTCGTCGTCTGACTCGGAAAACACCAGCGCGCAGAGAAGAAAGTTGGAGGTCACCCACGGGTTCCAGTTGTTCGTGAACGGCTTCTCATAAGCCATCCACCAGTAGTCGGTGCGATTGAGGTAAGGCTCCATGATATGGTACCGAACTTCCTCCCGCATGCGCGGCCGGAACTGAGGGTTCAACTCATCCAGCTCATCCCCTACAAAATATTCAACGGCAGCGAGAGTGGCGGCGGTTTCGCTGGCCAGCAGCGCGAGAATCGGATGGTCGCGCGTAGGCAAACCAGCCCCGGGAATCTCGACATTCAAGTGGGCCGGTTGAGCCCAACTCGTTTGCTCGCAAATCACCCAAACGCCGTTGGCAATGTCGCGCACGAACCGTCCTTCACCCTCCAGGATCTCAGCATAGAGCAGTATCTCCAAGGCCTTCACTCGCTCGAAATAAGCCAACTGGAAAGCCCGCAACGAACCCGTCTCGTAATGGTCGAGATAAAGCATGGCGGTGAGGGTTGGCCAATCGTGGCCCAGGTATTCTTCGGCCGCTGCAATGATCGCCGCGCGCTCTTTCTCCGGCAATGCCCGGTAAGCAGCGTCACCAGCATCTGGATACGGTCGGAAGCTTCCCACTTCAATCAAGGCGTCACGGATTTGATCCGGGGCATATTTGTGGCCGAGTATATCCCGCTCGCGATAATTCCCCGCCTCCTCCTTCGTGGTGGTGCGGACGTGGGACGTAGGATTGTATTTGGGAGCCGTATCCTTGGCTTCAGCAACCATATCCGGCCGCTTCACTTCAGAAGCAAATTTGAAACTGCCGGTCTGGGCAGAGACCGCGTTGACGGAAACAAAGCCAGCGACGACGAGGGACACCAGCCAAGCTTTTGGGGTATGATTTTTCATGAAATGGGCCTGTTGAACCGAAAGCGACGATCCTCCTCGAACGGGATGGAAACGCCGAAATCAAGTGCTCCGCGTAGCATGGATCAAGTCAGTTGCGGATTTTGAATATTCATCAAAACCAAGCAGCCTCTCGGACCATTGATTCGAGCGAACCGCCTGCTGATATCAGTCCGCCTGCCCGGCATTTGTGGCAGTCAATCGAAACGGTTGCTGCACTCGCACCATGACGGGTTGGCCTTCAATCACGGGTGGGGTAAATCGCCACTGCATCAACGCGTGCTGCACGGTTTCCAGCACCTGCAGATCAACTTTCCCATTCCCCGCATCTTGGATGAGCGGGATCCGCACCAGGCCGTTTTCGTCGATAAAAATCTGGAAAACGACAGTTACACTCGGCGCACCAATCGATCCGGGCGGCGGCGGCGGGGGTTGCACCGCGCTGATCAGCTCCGGCATGTAGTCCAGCTCCGTCAATGATGCGACCCGATAGGTGCTCTGGCCTCGCCCCACCAGCTTTCGTTGGGGAAACAGGTTTTGCACATCATCGCTGACCGCCAGCAGCGCAACCGAACCCGAGGAGCGCAAGTTCACCTCGATACGGCTCGCCGCATTGACTCGTTGGCCGTCCACCTCGGTTGCAAAAAACTTCCACTCCGGAATGACCCGGGCAATCGCCTCGCCCACATCGAGGTGACTCGCTTCCAGCATCACAAAGTCCTCCAACTCGCCATTGGCATTGACGAGCAGGAGGAAGCTCGCCGACCCCGCGGTGACACCACTCGTTGCGAGACCTGGAGGAAACACCGGCAGTTCGGTCATCTCGAATCGATCTCGCCAGGACGATTTTTCAGGCGGGTCGGTTTCCGCGCCGCAGGCGGCCACGAACACCATCACCGCAAACAGACAGTTTCGAACAAAACACATAAATGAACCAAAGGACGTAGGATGATTAATCTGCCATGATGGCGAAGTCGATCCGAAGTCACCGGCGGGACGTCCCTGTCAAAACAATGCGTTCGCCGCCCAACAGCCCCTGATCGGACGACCGGTGCAGCAAGATCTCAAACCCGCTTACGATTGCCTGCCTGCGCCTC
>JANQKV010000072.1 GCA_028280945.1 Opitutaceae bacterium | reverse complement strand
CAATTCTACTCGGCTGATCCAGTCTGCACACCTAGTCGGGCGGGATTGTTGACGGGGCGATATCCCATCCGCAACGGGATGACATCACCAAGCCGGGTGGTGCTGTTCCCGGACTCTCCCGGCGGCCTGCCGCCCGGAGAAATCACCATTGCCGAGGTGTTGCGGGATCACGGCTACGCCACCGCCGCGGTGGGTAAATGGCATCTCGGCCATCTTCCACAGTATTTGCCGATGGAACAGGGGTTCGATTCCTTCCTAGGCATTCCCTACTCCAACGATATGGATTTCGTGTCGGGCTCCCCCCGCTACCACGACCAAATCGATGACTCCAATTACTTCGCCGACATACGCTACTTTAACGTGCCACTCCTGCGCGATACCGAGGTGATCGAGCGCCCGGTTGACCAGACGACTCTGACTCGTCGCCTGACGGAACGTGCGGTCGAGTTCATCTCCGATCATCAGGAGCAGCCCTTCTTTCTGTATCTGGCCCACCCTCAACCTCACATCCCGCTTTACGCCGACAATGCCTTTCGCGGCGCAAGCGTGCGGGGACTCTACGGGGACGTGATCGAGGAACTGGACTGGAGCACGGGGCGCATCCTCGATACCCTGCGTGAGCTCGGCCTGGCCGAAAACACCGTCGTGGTGTTCACTTCGGACAATGGGCCCTGGTTGGCTTTCAAAACCCATGGTGGTTCCTCCGGTCCCCTGCGGGCCGGCAAGGGAACCAATTTTGAAGGCGGCCAGCGGGTGCCCGCGATCTTCTGGGGCCCCGGATTGGTTGACCCCGGAATGGTGACCGGGCTCGGGTCCACGATCGACTTGATGGCAACCTTTGCCGCCATGGCCGGCGCTCCGTTGCCCACCGACCGCAAGCTCGATGGCCACGATCTGTCAGCCACCCTGCGTCATCGCCATCCCAGTCCTCGCAAGGATTTCTTTTACTGGAATCGAGGCCTCCTGCATGCGATCCGATCGGGGCCGTGGAAACTCCACTTCATCCAACGCGAACCCGTGAACTACGGTCGGGTGGCAGCGATGGAACACCCGGAGCTTTACCATTTGGAGTTCGACATCGCCGAAGCCTACAACGTGGCCGACAGCCATCCGGAGACTGTGGCCGAGCTTACCGCCAGCGCTGATCGCCACCGGGCTGATACCGCGGATTCACTGCCCGACCAGCTCGGCGGCTATCTCCCCACATCCGGCGAACCTACCGATGAGCGTCCCGGGGATCCCCACGCAGATTTCCCGATTGGGGCCGAGGAATAGACCTGATTTTCAGAGGTGAAAACCACCCAAGGATTGCGCTTTGCGCAACGCTCCCCGGTTTTTGAATTTGGACCCTTGCGTGAGTGGAATCCCGCCGGTTGCAGGGTGCCACCCGCAAAAAGCTTCAGCCTGACTTCAATCAAAACGCCCTTTGCTCTCCGTAATCGACCAATGCAGATCGGTTCAATTCGTCGATCAAAACTACCTCATCTGTTTCCTCGGCAAATCGGCTAAGCCGGGTGGCGAAGAAGTCTAAGCAACGGGTCTCAGGGCGTTTTTTTTGCGGAATTCCCGTGGGGTGACCCCCATGATTTGCCGAAAGGTCCTGGAAAAATGGCTGTGGTCGTAAAACCCGGTATTTATCGCTATCTGCGTCGTCTTTAACTGCGTGTCCCTTAACAGAATTGCGGCGGCGTTTGTTCTGATACTTTTAAGGTAATCTAGCGGCGAGAGTCCAAACATCTTACGAAAGAGTCGCCCGAATTGGCTCCGGGAGAGGTTGGCTCGATCCGCCAGATCACCAATCGTCAAAGGATCAGAATAATGGACCTGAATATGCTCAAGAATCTGCGACATCTTGCGGTATTCCGGCGGTAAGGTATTGAGGGCGTCTGTCTCGCGCCAAACCCCGGCCAAACCCACGATGCGTCCCTTTCGATTTCGCAATGGAATTTTGCTGAATATTATTACGGCGCTGGAGCCTCTCTCCGGGGTTGGGCACAGGGCATTGATGATCGGTATCCCACTTTTCATTACGGATTGGTCCTGTTTTTTAAAAAGTGCTATCCGGTCGGGATACCAAAACTCATAACCCACTTTTCCAAGTGTTTCGGCTTCGGAGGCAACCCCGGCAGAAGCCACCGCTCTGGAGTTGTTCATCGTGTGCCGCGATTCCAAATCCTTAAAGAAAAAGGCGGTATCATGAAGGCTGTCCAATAAAGGAAGGATCTGATCAAAGGGTTCCACCTGCCGCCAGAAATCGCGCTTAAATCGCTGAGGATCCATGCGCCAAACATACACAAAATGGCACGCAATATACAAGCATGCGAAACCTCGATGGCCTATAATGCAATCCGCCCCAAGATTCCCGAATGAACAGGCTGGTTATGAGGAATCCATTAATCCCCGTAGTTTTAATCACGGTCGCTTTGACGACCTACGCCGAGGAAGGCTTCCACATCACGACCTATCCGGGGTATGAAGGTTTGGACCGGATTCCAGATTCTGAGTTCACGGTCCATCAGCCCGATCGCCCGGATCCGATTCGCATCATACCGCCTCTCCCCCGGACTGATTTGGGCATTGGCGCCCCTTCGGATGCACAGGTGCTTTTTAACGGTGACTCACTTGATCAATTCCACCCCACCACTTGGACCGTGGTTGCCGGAAGCTTGGTGGCAGGCGAAAAGGGACTTCGCACCAGATCGTCGCACGGGGACTTTCAGCTGCATGTGGAATGGCGAACGCCAAATCCTCCTGACATCAGTCATGGGGGCAGAATTGGAAACAGTGGGATCTACATAATGGGGCGCTATGAGCTTCAGATCTATGATTCCTATACCGCCAAAATTTACGCCGATGGCTCAGCGGCAGCGATCTACGGGCAGACTCCTCCCTTGGTTAATGCCTGCCGCCCCCCGGGTCACTGGCAGTCTTACGATATCGTTTTCACCGCTCCCGTGTTCGACGACGATACCCTGCTTTCACCGGCGCGAATAACTGTGTTTCACAACGGAATCTTGGTTCAGAATGACACCGAAATCAAGGGTCCCACCGGTCACAAACAAGCCAAGCCCTATCAGTCTCACCCGGCCAGGTTGCCCATAGTGTTTCAAGCCCACAAAAGCCCCGTGGAGTTCAGGAATATCTGGATTCGCGATCTGTAAAACCTGGCGTCCTGAATCCTGTGCCGATGGGTGCACAAGCCTCCCACAACCATGAACCGTCGTCAGTTCCTCAATAAATCCGCCCTCGGCAGCCTCGCTGTCACCGCCCCCACCATCCTCCCGTCTCGCCTTTTTGGGGGAACCGCTCCTTCGCGACAGGTCACCATCGGGTGCATTGGTCTGGGACCGCAAGGCACCCGCACAAATTTGGCCGGTTTTCTCACGCACCCGAATGCGCGAGTCGTCGCGGTCTGCGACTGCCAAATGAGCCGGGCGCTCGCCGCCAAGACCACGGTTGATCAAACCTACGGCAACACGGACTGCACAGCCTATCAGGACTTCCGCGAGATCATTGGCCGGAAAGACATCGATGCCGTCGCGATATCCACTCCCGACCATTGGCATGTACCCATGTCGCTTATAGCGCTCGAGGCCGGAAAGGACGTGTTCACCGAAAAACCGACCCTCACCCTCAGTGAAGGCCGGGAACTCGCCGAAGTGGTGCGTAAACACGGGAAGATATTTCAATGGGGCATCGAAGACCGGAATTTCGTCAAATACTGGATGCTGGGTGGACTCGCTCGGACGGGTGCAATTGGTGAGGTGCACTCCGTTGAATGCGGTTTGCCTCAAAAGAAGCTTTGGGATCGGGAGGAACCCTCCGCCATCCCGGACGATGTCGACTGGAATCTCTGGCTTGGACCCGCCCCACAGGTGGACTTCACGCCCAGCGTACTGAATCGGGAACGCTGGCGCCAAAGTCTCGACTACAGCGGAGGCAGTCTGACCGACTGGGGAGCCCATCTGTGCGACACAGCTCAAGTCGGGATCGGGGAGGAAAACAACGGACCGACGGAGATTTTGGGCAGCAGTACGCCATTACCGGAAGATTCCTACGTTACCACCCCCTCCGGATACGATATCCTCTACCGCTACCCCGGGAAAGCTGCCATTCGCGTTCGGGATACCGCTCGCAAAATCTTTATTCGTTTCGAGGGCACCAAAGGCTGGATCCAATGCGAGAAATGGAACGGGGTCCTCACCGCCAGCGATATGAGCGTCTTTCGCGACCACGGGCTGGCCGAAAACCCCGATTTCTGGCCCCGACCAAATACGGAACAAAAGGAGTTTGTGGATGCCGTGATGAACCGGGGACCAACAACTTACAATGCCGAGGCCGGTCATCGACTCTCCACCATGCTTCATTTGGGGCATATAGCCGTGCGGGCCCAAAAAACGATATACTGGGACCCCGCCAGTGAGAGCTTCACTCGGGATGGCGACGAACTCCGCTCCAGTCTGGTCTACAAAAGGGAATCGAGAAATTGGGAAAAAGGGCTCTGACCCCCCGACCGCGAATGACGTCGTTCCCATGGATTGCAGCTTTAGACAGGCGCTTTTGAGTTATCTTACGTCAAGTCGAACCGCCCTGCCTCTGCCGCCATGTTTCCGTCCTGCTGAATCACCTAACTCACTGGGCAGAAATACGCTTCAAAATGCGCTTGCACCTAAGGTGAGCGTTCGGGATGTTGAACCCTTGCGTTAGTGGAATCCCGCCGGTTGCGGGGTGCCACCATGACTGGTTCCGCCTTCGGGTGGGATTGGAACGGTGGTTTCGGCTGACGTCGTAGTTAGCGCTGCGGCAGATGCGGAGACCACGGGGCATCCGCCCCCAAATCAGTTATGCAACCCTCAAACAAACCATATGTCTACAGTCGCTAAACCAGAAATCATCGCCCAATTCAAAACCCACGATAAGGACACCGGATCCTCCGAAGTTCAGATCGCCATCCTATCCGCTCGCATCAATCACCTGACCGAGCACCTGCGCACGCACCGCAAGGACTTTCACAGTCGCCGGGGCCTGCTTCAAATGGCTTCCCGCCGTCGTAAGCTTCTCGACTACGTCAAGCGCCACGACCTCGCGAAATATCAAGAGCTCCTGCAAAAGCTCAACCTGCGCAAGTAACCCCCTTTCCACGGGCGGCCCCTCTCCGGGCCGCCCGTTGTTCTTTTCAGCTATTAACCCGCCGTCCCTCCAATCGGGACATTTCCGGGTGCCTCTCTCCTGCCGGCGGCACCCGGAAATCTCTCGATTCTGATTCGAGCGATGGCGCGAGCGGTTACCGCTCCACTCCTTTTTTGAAACCGGGGCACCCGGTTGCCCGTCCGGCCCGATCGCTGGACTCCAACCTTCCCGCCCCCTTCTCATGCCCGGCTCCCGCGTGTTGGAGCGGCATGAATCTGTCCGCAACACGCCACACCGTTAAGATACATGAATAACAAACAAACCGTCGAAGTCCCGGGTATGGGGCTTCAGTTCACCACTGGCGACATGGCCAAATTTGCCAACGGCGCCGTCACCGTAACCCTCGGCGAAACCAAGGTCTTCGTATCGGCCACCGCCGCGACCACCATGCGCCCCGGCCAGGACTTCTTTCCCCTGACCGTCGACTACCGCGAAAAATATTCCGCGGCCGGCCGTTTCCCGGGCGGGTTCTTCAAGCGCGAGGGTCGTCCGTCCGAGAAGGAAATTCTCACCTCCCGCCTGTGCGACCGCCCTTGCCGCCCGCTCTTTCCGGAAGGTTTCCTCAATGAGGTTCAGCTCATCGGGCTGTTGCTTTCCGCCGACCAAATCAACGAAGCGGACATCCTTATGCTCAACGGCTGCTCGGCAGCCCTCGCCATTTCCGACATCCCGTGGAATGGTCCCGTCGGTGCGGTGCGTGTCGCCGAAATCGAGGGCGAATTCGTCGCCAACCCGACCATCGAGCAGATGTTCTCCAGCACCCTTGATCTCATCTACGTCGGCACCAAGACCGAGATGCTCATGATCGAGGGTTCCGCCGACCAGATCCCCGAGGATCGTTTCATCGAAGCCCTCGAGTTTGGCCAAGCCTCCATCCAGCCGATCATCGCTTCCATTGAGGAACTCAAGGAGAAGGCCGGCAAGGAGAAGAAGGAATTCGATCTCGTCGTCGCCTCCGACGAAGCCCGCGCCATCATTGAACGCGTCGCCGCCGACCGTGTCGGTCCCGCCATCTTCGGTTACGAGAAGCAACAGCGCGCTGCCAACGTCGCCCTCATCAAGGAAGAGGCCAAGGAAGCATTGACCGCCGAGCTTGGCGAAGACGGTTTCACCGATGCCGATCTCGCCATTGTCTTCGAAGACCTGCAATACGAGGCCTACCGCAAGACCGTGTTGAAGGACGACGTCCGCGCCGACAAGCGCAGTCCCGGCGACCTGCGCCAAATCGACTGCGAAGTTGGTGTCCTGCCCCGCGTGCATGGTTCCGCCCTCTTCCAGCGTGGCGACACCCAGGGTCTGGTGCTCACCACCCTTGGGCCCACCAAGGAGGCCCAGACCATGGACGGCTTGACCGGTGGCGCGACCTCCAAGTCCTTTATCCTGCACTACAACATGCCTCCCTTCACCGTGGGTGAAGCCGGCCGCTTCGGGGGCCAAAGCCGCCGCGAAATCGGTCATGGTGCCCTCGCCGAGCGTTCGCTTGTGCCGGTGCTCCCGGCGGAAGACGTGTTCCCTTACTCCATCCGCGTGGTGTCCGAGCTCATGGCTTCCAACGGCTCGACCTCCATGGCCTCGATTTGTGGTGGTTGCCTTTCTTTGATGGACGCCGGCGTGCCGATCATCGCCCCGGTTGCCGGCATCTCCTGCGGTCTCATCACCGAGAACGACGAAGATCCCATGAGCGGCAAGTGGGTCACCATTACCGACATCCTTGGTGAAGAAGATCACTTCGGCGACATGGACTTCAAACTCGCCGGCACCACCGAAGGCATCACCGGCTTCCAGCTGGACCTGAAGATCAAGGGCCTACCGCACGAGATCACCAAAAAGGCGGTCTACCAGGCCCGCGACGCCCGCATCGAGATCCTTAAGAAGATGCTCGAATCGATTCCGGCCCCACGCAAGGAGCTCAGCACCTACGCTCCGCGGATCCAGACCATCCAAATCGATCCGGAAAAGATCGGTCTGCTCATCGGTCCGGGGGGCAAGACCATCCGCCGTATCGTGGAAACGACCGGCGCCCAGATCGACATCTCTGACGACGACTCCGGCAAGGTGTTCATTTACTCGAACAATGCCGACTCCATGAACCGCGCGGTTCAGGAAATTGACGCCCTCTGCGGCGGCGGTGAACAAATCGAGGAAGGCAAAATCTACACCGGCCGCGTCACCGGCACCAAGGACTTCGGTGCCTTCGTCGAATGCCTGCCGGGCAAGGAAGGCCTCTGTCACATCTCCGAACTGGCCGACTTCCGCGTCCGCCGCACCGAGGATGTCTGCAAGGTCGGCGATATGATCACGGTCAAATGCATCGGCATCGACGAGCGTTCCAAGAAGGTTCGCCTGTCCCGCAAGGCCGCCATGGCCGAGCTCGAAGCCCAGAAGGAAGCCGAGAACGGCGGTGGTGATGAAGCCACTCCGGAGGCCCCCACCGAGGACAACGGAGACGCCGGAGAAGAGCCAAAGTCGGATTAAGCTCGGTCCAGTCTAAAGCCAAAGCCCGTGGCCTCACCGCTACGGGCTTATTTGTAGACCGATTGAATCGACGGTCTTCCAGTCAGTTCCAAAAGTGCTCGCCCCAAAGCATCTGTCTTTCTACCTCTCAATTGATGACCGCTCGGTGCTTGGTGCCAGTTGTGATTGGACTGATTAGCGCTTTATCGGCCAAAAGCGTTGCGGAGGTAACACCTCACTCTTCCCGCTCCGACAGGTGGGTCGATAAACGAGGCGAATACTCTGTCGAATACTCAGCAGGACAGGAGGCTTGGGTAGAACGGGTCTTCGCCCGGTTAGAGGCAATCAATGCCACAATTGACCATCCCGAACCTTTGCCAACTCCGCAGCCCGCTCCCCTCTCCGTTTCCAACATCGAGGCTCGAAAACCGGAATTGCTGGAAGCGATCTCCCATCAAATTGGACTCACCTCGCCAACTGATCTGCAGGAGCGGACATTCGAAACGTTTCTAGGATACTACGAAATACTGACCGAAGTGTTCCAAGAAGCTGCACTCGTTGCTTGGGACCACTTGCGACTTCGACACTTGGCCATTTGGCATCGCGAAGAATTGACGGAACTCTTGCGCCGGGGAGAGGAAATCGCGGGGTTCAACTACGACCTCAAAACTGACAAGGGTAATTACCGACTCGAAACTCACTTCACGCCTGAAGAGAGACAGCAACGGATCGACGAGATCTATCGCGAAATCGAACAACTCAGGGTTAACCACTCGTTCGACTATAGCGACGAGGGTTTCACCGCTGGCGTTTCATTCGGCAAGGGGAGGCAAGAAAACAACGTGGTTAGCCCCGAATCGCCCAAACGGGAAGCCATTGTCTCCGACCTGCCTACCCACGTTGTCCCGGTGTTTTACGATGGGGATTTTGATCGGGAACCCGACGAGAAGTTCATTGATCGTACTTTCGAGATCATGCAGGCGGCCCGACTGCAGCTGGTTTCAGAAATGCAGTCCCACCAGGATCCCACCATCGTGCGGATTATCATTCACGAAACCACCGAGATTGGGCTCATTGAAAATCGTATCCGCAGCAAGGATCGGCGGTGGTTATGCGACGGCACCGCTGATTACACATCGTGGAGAGTCGTCCGAGATCTGTTTGGACCTGACAAGGCCAGTCAGGTTTTCGATTTAAACAGCGAATTGCGTCGTTCGGCTAGATGGCAGGACGAAGTAAGCCTCAAAAGATGGTCCCCAACCAGCGGGCTAAATGACGAGGGTGAAGAGTCTGAGCTTAATCGCGCCCACTACGCTTTCGCAGCCCGAGCAATGTTTATGATCGCCGAACGTTATGGTGAGGATGCTTTAGCCCTGTTGTGGCGAGATATGGCGGATGATGGCGTCGATAAGGCATCAGTCCGGGCTTTCGCTCGAGCATTCAAACGCCGATACGACGGCAATCTCAACAAGCTGATTCGCGAAGCCGAGAAAGCGCCGATTACCCAAGTTTCCCGATTACCCTAATTGGTTACCACAAGAGTTGTTTTGGGCCTCGTTTGTGGCAACTCCCGTCAGGCCTAAAGATGCAGCCAGCTGGTGGCTCGCTGCAGCTCCTCGCTGTATTCGACCCCTGTCCGGGTCACCGGATCGATCAAAAAGTATCCCCGATCCGTGCCGACCAGAATAAAATCCAGAGTTGTCCCCGCCGGTTCATCCAACCAGTCGAGAGGCAGTTTCAGTCGAACACTGCCAATCATCACGGCGGCATCGCCAAAACCAGCGTCCCGCCTCATGTTAAGGCCGAGGAGCACGCGGATTACGTGGGCGGCTCTTTCATTGTAATGCCGGGCATCGACATGGGAGTTCTTCCGAATGTGGGCAAATTGGTCCCTTAAGGCATGATGCCAATCCAACAGCTTGGGCAGATAGTCATGTTCCAGCCGTACGTAGCGTTTATCGTCAAAACGGAACTGACCCGCTTCCAAATGCACCAAGTCATCCCGAATATCTTGCTTGGACAGGGTCCTCGGAGCACCGAGATGAACCTCAGGGTGAGGTGGAACCGGATATGGCACGTCCCGAGCGGCCGACAAATCTCCCCCCGAAACCAGAACCAGACAAAAGCCGAGTCCGAAATACTTGAGCGGCATCATGTGTTTCATCGAACTGATCAATTGAAATGGACCAGCAGGATGTTCTCCCGGTTGGGATACTTCTGCAGGGAAACGTGTTGCCCGTTTTGGGGTTCAATCACCCAAAATCCATCATGAGTGTGCACGAGCACCAGCTCGTGCATTCCTCCCGCGCTCACGCCGGACCAGGCGCTCTTCTGCCGCACGATCATGTTGGCCCAGGCGAACCCATGAGCCAGGTCGTAGTCGTGCCCCGCCGCGATTTCCCCAAAGGTCATCAAACCGAGAGAGTAGTCATCACAGTCCCAAGCTTCGGGCCGATACTCGACCTTGGCCTTTTTCAACAGGGTCTCGAACCACTTGATGAGCTGTTTCGTGGAGTGCTCGGCCGGGATGTGATAGTATTCGTCCCGGGCCAAAACAACCGGGTCGCTGCCTGACACTTCACGAAGTTCTTCGATCATGGCGTCCCGCTCGATGCGATGCAGCTCCCGGGTATTCCCGCTCCGGTGAAGAAGGGCCTCGACTTTGGGCAGAGCGGCCAGCATCCGCGTCTCCCGTGCCGTCCATTCACTGGGAGGAATTTCAAAAATCTCCAACTTCTGCCGGGGTTCGCCCGTTTTCCCCGAACCGTCGGCAATGACGATTCCCCACGTCAGAAAGATAAAGACGATTCGAGATAGAGCCATGATTCGAGGAGGCGGTAACAATCCATTCTTCCAACAGAACAGGCACAAAAAAAGTGCCGTCGATTGTGGAGCAGTGTCAGCACTGCTAACACTTTTTCAAACGCCAATAGCAGGATCTTGGGCGTCGTGTTGCGCAGACAAAAAACGACACGTTTGAACCCGGATAACGGTGCGGCGCACATAAGCGAACGGACGAGAGACACTCGCCGGTCGCAACCGACCGTCAATCCTACCAAGTAACCAACTCGGGCTTCGCCTCGTTTGCCGTCGATTTGACCGGCTTGGTCGGCGGTTCGTTTGACGGTGGGGAAACGATCCCCCGCTGCTTGCGTTTGGGTTCTGCGACCGTTTCTGCCGAAGGCCCCGGCGAAGTCGAATTCACATCGCCCACCATGCCCACCAGATCGCCAACGTAATCGGTTTGCTCGACCGCAAATCGCTCCAGCGATTCCGACGCCTGCATGTATTCCACGGATCTCGACGCCGTCTCCTGGGTAATGGCATCCAGCTGGCTCACCACCGTAGTAATTTGGTCGACGCCAATCTGTTGCTGAGAGGACGAATTGGCAATTCCGGCCACGAGCTGATCCATGTCGCGGACCCGATCCACAATCTGGCCAAGCGAGTTCCCAACCTGCGCGGTGACATCCACGCCCGCTTGGCTGCGGTCGATGGCTTCGTTGATCAAGGTGGCCGATTCCTTCGCGGCGGTGGCACTGCGTTTGGCCAGGCTCCGAACTTCCTCCGCCACCACAGCGAATCCCAAACCCGCCTCGCCCGCCCGGGCGGCTTCCACAGCCGCATTCAAAGCGAGCAGGTTGGTTTGGAACGAAATCTCGTCGATCGTCTTCATAATCTTGGCGACTCCGTCGCTGGACGACTTGATGCCATTCATGGTGTTGGTCATCGTCCGCATGTCCTCCACGGCCATCTCCACCGCAGCCCGTGTCTTTTCGGCCACCGATTTGGCCGACTGGGAATCCGCCGCGTTGCTCCGCGCCTGCTCTGATATCTCGCGCAGGGATTCCCCGGTCTGTTCAATGGACGTTGCCTGGCGCATCGCTCCATCGGATACACTCCTCCCGGATATAATGATCTGATTCGAGGCCGCTCTCAATCCATTGGCGGTATCGAGCATGCGAAGGCCGATTTCGCGCAGACACAAAGCGGTGGATTTCCCAATCCAAAACGCCATGCCGATGCCAAAGATGAGACTGAATCCGCCCACCACCCCCAAAATCAGCCGACTGCGTGCGACGTGTGCATCGAGGGTTTCTCTCGCCTGATCGATCCGGTTTTGAATTCGCACCGCAAGCTTACGGTTTTCCACCATCATTTCCGAAGCCAAGGTTTCAAACCTCTGTCGTTGCTCGCGGATTGCGGTTTCTCCCGCCACCAAGTCGCGAAACGCCGTCCGATACTCGAACCAGAGTTTATCATAAGTGGCGCGCAGTTCTTCCGATACGTTGGAGGCGCTGGCGATTTCCTTGAACTCGGCAATCCGGGCGTCGATGCGGTCCGCATATTTGAGATCGCCCCGGAGCAGGTAGTCCTTCTCGTGGCGGCGGACCATCAGCATCTTCACGCTCAACTCGGCCTGTCCCAGCTCATCAGCATGCTTTTCAACTTTGTGGACGGCCGCCCGCAACTTGCCTTCCAGTCCGAGATTGTGACTAAGGCCTCTCTTTTCCATCAGTCCCCGCAGATGGCCAAAACTCGCCACATAGTCGTCAACCTTCGCCACGAGCCGTTGCACTTGGACCCGCAATTCGCCTTCACCAATCAACTCATCGATCCGGCGGAGTCGGGAAGCCGCAAAACCAGCAGCCTGATTTAAATCGGCCACCGACTGATCATCTCGATCCATCAGAAATGTAGTCGCGCTTCTGATGGTGCGCTCAAAAGCGAGATCGGCTTTTTGCGACTCGCTGAGCGCCTGGAGTTGCGAATCAATCATCTGGCGCGTGGTCGTTTCCAGATCGCGAAACGACCAGAAATTAAGCAGCACCAACACTCCTACCAGCGCCAGGACGACGCCGAACCCTACCCACACCTTTTTGACAACAGTCATATGTATATTCTCTTTTGGGCCGAATCACCCAGGTGACCCGGCGATCGTAGACGCCTCACCAACCAAACCGCATGATCCGGTTTCGAAATTACCTGCCATTACCCCGGCAAATCGGTCGTTTTGGACCTCACTTAATCCCATCAACGAAAACGTAACCTATGTGACGTGAGCATGAGGATCATGCATGAAAACCGTGCTCGATCAGGCTGATTTCGAGCTAAAATCAAAAACCCGCCCAGCAACCGGAAGCGCTCCTCTACACCAAGGCACGGCGTCTCGCCATCAACTGGCTGCGGCGACGGAATATCTCATTGTTAGCTCCAATCAAACATAACAACGACGCCGGCGAAGAGCTCAAATTCGAGTAAGTGCAACCCGGTTCCAGTTCTCAAGCCTGTCGCCTTGCCAGCCATGGGCTTTTCTTTTGGCAACATGACTAGCGGATATCCGCTGGTCGACTGTCGCTTCAACTGGTATGCTACTAAACGAAGCGTTTGCTGATTTCATCAAAAGAGGGCGAGAGGACTTGGGTATCGTCTTGGCTGTTTTCGCCGCCGGAGCCGTGCTCCAAGCAGAACCCGGAGTGGTCGGAGTGGCCTTCACCACGGTAGGCAGCGATCACCCGGTGCAGCTCTGCTATGCACCACCAAATGGGGATGTTACGCTGACCACCGGGCTGCCGACCAATGTCCCCGGTTACCAATGGTATTTCAATGGCCGGCCAATGGACTCGAAAACGAATCCGGCATCGCTCCAACTCTCCAATCTGCAGCCACATCAGGCAGGCTACTACGTCCTCCGGGAACCTGGGGGTGAGTTCCACTCCCCTTTCGCTCTCTCGGTTCTCGATCTGCCGACAGCTCACATCGACACCACATTTACCGCTGATGTTGACAGCAGGGGCTGGATAATTGGATCCGACCAATCCGGTGCGATTTACATGATGCTTCCCACCCTGAATTCAGCGGGCACTACGTATTCCGACCAACCGAGACGGATTCGACCTGATGGGACCATCGATCAGAGCTACATATTTCCCGAAAGCGCGGGCTACATCCTGACGGTCTTGCCCGACGGGTCAGTGATTACGAGCCAATCGCCCTACCGTTTGACACCCAACGGCAAGCCGGACCCCATCACCCTACCATCGAGTTTGCACCATGATTCGCCCCTGCGGCTCGCCGCCCAGGACGCCGCGGGGCGGGTGGTTCTCGGACAAAGGGTAACGATCGAGACACCCTCCACGACCACGATGGAAACCTCTTCCTCAGAACAGCACTGGCTCTTGGCACGGATCAATGCCGACGGATCGGAAGACACCTCTTTCCACTTCGAACCAATTCACCGCGGAGCCATATCGCAGCTCGTCGCCAGTGTTTCCGGCGGATATCTTCTAGGGTATTACACATATGATGTAGTGGCGAGTCCGGCCCGAACCCGGATTATCGCCCGACTGGGCGACGACGGATCGCTGCTCTCGAAACTGATTACGGTGAATTCCGAAAATGTGCGGTGGCTCAGTTTCGCAGAGAGACACGATGGGGCCATTGTTGTGGAGCGAGACTACAAGTATTCGAAATCTCT
This sequence comes from Opitutaceae bacterium, assembly GCA_028280945.1. Classification (GTDB taxonomy): domain Bacteria; phylum Verrucomicrobiota; class Verrucomicrobiia; order Opitutales; family Opitutaceae; genus Actomonas. Next base: position 67,741 of record JANQKV010000072.1, on the reverse strand, counting down.
CCAGACTCACCAATCGAATGGCGAAATCGAAGACCCGGCAAAATCTCTTCACCTTAACTTGGGTGTCGGATGGAGGCTCATGCCCGACGGGGCATTGGTGCATACCAACGACAACTTACCTGGCTTCGTGCGCCGGTCGTCCACCACCTTCGAAGCCGACCCGAGTTTCTTTATCAACAACAGTCATGACCAACCGCCAAGCCCCGGGCTTGTCACCGGTTTCATGCCCGTTGGAGAACATTACCTGGTAGTGGTTGGACGTTTTGCGGACTGGGCCGGACATCCCACCCGCGGATTGGCACGAATCGACTTGAATCGTGCTCATTACGATACGCCGCCACCCGGCGGTTCCATTCGCCGCACACAAAACGGTGATATCCGCGATCATGGGTCACTGCAAGGAGGGGACGTGGTTGAACTCGCGGCAGCCATCGAGTCGACCGGTTTTATGTCCTTTGATTGGATACCCATTTTTGCCCAAAACCTCCCAAGCAATCCCACTCTCCCCCGCATGGTCTACGTCAGCTTCGCCGCCGAGCACTTGGGGCAAGTCGGCCTGCGAATCGGGAATGAGCTTGGGGTCGCGGCCGTTGCACCGGTAAGATTTGAGCTGACTGAGCAGGTCCGGCTCGCAAATCTTTCGGGGCGGATTTGGACCGAACCCTCCCTTGAGAAATCTATTTTGGGATTCAGCCTGGAGACGCGCTGGCCTGAACTCACCGCGCCAGTGCTGTTGCGAGCCGTGGGCCCCACGCTGAGACGGTTTGGGGTGTCCGAATTTTTGCCCGACCCCAATCTCGCACTGTTCGATTCGGCGGCCAATCTGATCGGCACAAATGACGACTGGCGAGCACTGCCTCCAGATTTTGACCCAGCTTTCAAGGTTGGAGCCTTTCCGCTCGAAAGCGGCAGCAAGGATGCCTCATTGACCGTGGTTTTGGGCCGGGGCACGGCCACGGTGCATCTCGGCGATGGTCCGCAGGACGACCGCGGAATCGCGCTGCTGGAGATCTATGAGATCGAGAACGGATTCAACGACGATGGTTATGCGGAGAACCGTTTGACCAATCTCTCGCTGCGCAGCTTCACTGGCCAAGGGGAACAGGTTCTGATTGGTGGACTCGCGATCCAGGATCCGCACGGGTTTGGCCGATCTGCCCGCGTTCTGATCCGCGCTATTGGACCTAGTCTATCGAACCACGGTGTCGCGAACCCCCTCAAAAACCCCTTGCTTAACGTATTCAGCGCTACGGGAGAGCTCATCGCCAACAATGATCGATGGGGCGATGCTCCCGAGGTCGAGGCTATCAGAATCAAATCCCGCGAGGTGGGGGCATTTGAACTTGCTCCCGATAGCAATGATGCGGCCATTCTACTCTCTCTCCCTGATGGTTCCTATACCCTGCACGTCGAAGGAGTGGATGGAGAGTCCGGCACCGCTTTATTGGAGGTTTACTTGATCGACGAATAGCGGGATTCGAGGCTTGGCGTGTCGAGGGACGTGAACGTGAATGCACTAGTCGCCATTTCCCCCATGGAAACACCGCCTGACACCCCAGCGGGACCGTCTGCATCTCCCCCTTCTGAACCGGACAAGTTCGGAGCGTTTTATCAGTCCACGTTGCTGCCGCTCCGCCGCTACCTGCATCGTCTGCTGGGAAATTCCGGTGAGGCCGAGGAAATTGCCCATGACGCCTACGCCAGGATTTACCAAAAACCCGCCCGGAAACCGGAGGCGCTCCTCTACACCACGGCCCGGCGTCTCGCCATCAATCGGCTGCGGCGCCGCGACATCTCACCCGTAGCGCCCACCGATGTCACCGTCGACACCGCCGCCGCGAATTCTCCCAGTGTGCCCGATCAAGTCAGCGCGCGTCAGGAATGGGGTCTGCTCCGCACCGCCATTGGCGATCTGCCTCCGGGCTGCCGCCAAGTGTTGATCCTGCGCAAGGTGGAGTTGCTCTCCCACCGTGAAATCGCCGAGCGCCTCGGCATCGCTGTCAGCACGGTCGAAAAACAACACGCACGAGCCCTTCGTCTGCTGCGCGCTGCCCTCCCCGCCGAAACCTCTGATTCCCCTTTTGCCCGATGAATGATCAACCTGCTGCCTTTCCGGAAGATGTGGAAATCCAAGCCTCGCTCTGGGCCGCTCGCCTCGAGGGCGGTGAACTCTCCGACGATCAATGTGCGCAACTCGACCACTGGCTGACCGAAGACGATAGCCACCGGCAGGCCCTCGCCGCATATTGCCAACTCTCCGCCGAACTCGAAACCCGTTTACCGCAGTTGATGAGCCGCTCCGAATCATCCGCTCCGGCCAGTCCTCGTGCCAGGATCATCAACGCATGGTGGACGATCGCGGGATTGGCTGCGGCGGCCTGCCTCGCGGTTGTCCTTCTCCGCACTCCGTCACCGGGCGACTCGCTGCAGCGCATCGCCACTGCCATCGCTGAATGCCAGTCGGTTGTGCTTTCAGACGGAACCCAGGTTGAACTCAACGCCCATACCAACCTGGCTTTTCAAGCCACGGATACCGAACGCCGCGTGCGGCTCGGCGGTGGGCAGGCATTCTTTGTCGTCACTCAGGATACCACGCGTCCCTTTATCGTGGACACCCCGCTGGGCTCGGTGCGCGTGACCGGAACCGCCTTTGATGTACGCACCCTCACCACCCAAAACCTGGCCATCACAGTGGCCGAGGGCTCGGTTGAGGTCCGCTTGGGCGAGAATGACCGGCGTTCCGCCTCCGCTCCAATCAAACTCGCAAGCCATGATCAGCTCACCCTTAACGGTGGCGAACCTACCGTCACCCGTCTCTCCGACGAAGTATTGGCCAACGAACTCGCCTGGCGCGAGGGCCAGCTCGCACTGGACAATGCCCCCCTTCAAGAGGTGCTGGCACGGTTCTCTCATTTCCATGGCGTTGGTATCAGTGCTGCCAGCGACGTGGCAGAGCTCGGCTTGAGCGGTCGCTTCACCCTCGCGGATTTGGATAATTTCCTATTGATTCTCGAAACGGTTCATCCCGTGCGCGTTATCCGCGACCAAAGTGGCACAATCCGCGTAGTCGGGCGCAACTGATTGCACCAAAATCCACCCCATGACTCGTCGCTTTCGAGCCATTAGCTGGATCTGGTTGGCATGCGGCCTGGCCGTCCTCTCCCTGTCCGGCCAAGCGGTCGAATTTGATATCCCCGCCCAACGAGGCGACCGGGCACTGGCACAATTCACCGACCAGTCCGGCGTGGATATCCTTTACGCGGCCAAACCTTTGCGGCGCATCCGATCGCATCCGGTGGTCGGCGCTTATCAGCCCAGCGATGCCCTGGTGATCCTGCTGCGGGGCACGGGATTCATGCCAACCCAGCAAAACGGCCGCTACGCCGTGGTGAAACTGGAACCACCGCCCGGCAAACTCGTGGGCCGAGTGGAACCCAGCAACGGCGAGTCGGCCACCGGCACCACCATTCACGTGCCCGATCTGCTTCGTTCCACCACCACCAACCTGCACGGCGAATTCGGTTTCACCAACGTGCCGCCCGGCACTTATCGAATCGTCGCCGAGCGGCCGGGATTTCGTACCCTTGAGATCGAGAATGCGATCGTAAGCTCAAACCGCCGCACCCAGCTCGCCAGCGAGTTGATCACCCCACTCAACAATGTATCCGAAATGGATGCCTTTGTGGTAAAGGGTCGAATCGATCGCCACGGCCCCCTGGATCCAGGCCCCACGGTCTGGGGACCGCGGCGCGCCGGCGGAAACCTGGACATCACCCGCTCGATGAACGACGCCCTGCCCTTTATCGTCTACGACCGCGACCGCATCATGCGCAGCGGTGCGGTGAATCTCAACGAATTCCTGCGGCGCGAACTCTTGGATACGGACGCCACATCGCTGCCACCGGAACAACAGGTCGGCGGCGAGGCCACCAGCGTGGGCAGCAGCAATCTTTCGCTGCGCGGTTTCTCCACGGAGGAAACCGTGGTGCTGGTCAACGGTCGGCGCCTGCCGGAAATCCTCACCGTGGGTTCTCCGCCCCAAGCCCCGGACGTAAACTTCATCCCCTTGTCGCTGGTACAACAGATTCAGGTTCTGCCCGCTTCCGCCTCCGCCCTCTACAGCGGCAATGCCGTGGGCGGCGTCATCAACATCCTGCTTCGCCCCGATGACTTCGGCAACCACACCGAAGTCACCACCACCTACACAAACGCCACCGAGAACTTTGATGCGTCGACGTCCTATGTTTCGCTCCTGCACAACCAGGTGTTGCTCGATGGTCGCCTGAGTGTCCGGTTTAACGCCAACTTCACCACATCCGAGCCGGCCAACGAATCGGAGCTCAATCATCGCCGCAACGTGACGGACGATCCAGTGGCCGACAATGAGGCGCTTTTCGCCGCCACTCCCAACGTGCGATCAACCAACGGAGCGCCGTTGGTCGCAGGCCAGCCCAACCGGGTGACCTCCACGGCTCCCGGCACCCGTGGCACCGATGCGGCGGCTTCGCTGATTGATCGGCTGGGTATCCGCAATTACGATGGTTACGACAGTCCGGGACTGGTGGCCAACGCACTCGGCGGTCTGGATTATCCCTATGGTCGCCGCCAAAACCGCAGTCTGTTCTACGTGTCGTCCGTGTTGGAAGCGTTTCCTGCGCTGGAAGTTGGCTTCGACGCCGCTTACTCAAAAACGGTCATCAATCGTGGCCACCAAGTGCAAAACGCAGACCTGGTGGTGAGGGCAGACAACCCTTTCAATCCGTTCGACCGTGATGTGCTGGTCTCGCTCTACGACACTCCCATCGCGCTGGGAGAAAACTACGACGAGGCTACGTTGGATTTTTACACTCTGGTCGGCAGCGCGCTCCTGGACCTGCCTTGGGGCATGCAACTTGCACTCGATACCCAATACGCATTTAGCGAGACCAAATACCGGGGCATCGATTCCGTCGACAAGCGTCGCTGGCAGTCGCTTATCGACCGCGGTCTTTACGATCCGTTTCGTGACACTCAGGTGTATGCACCTCCTCCCGAATTCTACGAGGAGGTGATCGTCTACACTCAGGGCCGCGGGGAGTTTGCCACCCTCGGCGACTACGAGACGTTTGATGGTGCTTTCCGCCTCACCCATGAGTCGCTCCCGCTGCCGACCGGCCAAGGTGTGCTGAATCTCGGCGCGGATTATCGTATCTCGACGTTGGCCGGAGTGGACAGTCCCCTGCGATTTGGCGACGGCACGGAAGCCAAACCACCCGCCCGCTGGGCCGGACGCACCCTCGAGCGAGTGAGTTTTTTCTCCGAGCTTCAGGCCCCTCTGCTTCCTCGCGACAAGCTCCCAGCATGGATCAAATCCTTGGAAACTGACCTTGCGGCCCGCTACATCATGGCGGACACGTCGGCTGAAACCAATTTGGCGCCCACGGTGGCCCTGAAGCTCGGGCTGCAGAACGGCCTCAGTGTGCGAGGTAGTTTCACGACCTCCAACCGCTTTCCCACGCCCTTTATGAGCAGCCGGATTTCAACCGGCATTGGTGGCGGTGGTGGCGCATTTCTGGTATCGATTACCGATCCTCGACGCAACGAAAGTTATCTAGCCGAATCTCGCCTCGTGATCAACACGTCCTTGGCCAGTGAGAACGCGGTCACGCAAACCGCGGGTCTCATCTACGAGCGGGGCGACCGCAACCGTTTCCGGATGTCGCTTGATTTTTTCGATACTCGCAAGACCAATGAAATCTTTGGCCTGGGCCCAACCGAGTTGCTCGATCTTGAGGAGTTTTTTCCGGAGCTTGTCGAACGGGAAGTCTCAGACCCGGACACACCAGATCTACCCGGCCGGGTTTCCGTTTTCTACACCACTTCAGCCAATCTCTCCGAGCGCCACGCGCAGAGTTGGATGGGATCGTTCGACTTCGCCCGACGGGACATTTGGGGCGGCACCATCGACCTGCGCGCTCGCATTATGTATTTCCAAAAATATGAGGCGCAGATCGTCGCCGACGGCCGCACGTTTGACGAAATTCGCGATCCCAGTGGCTCATCGGCAAGCCTGCTGGAATACCGCGCCACCTTTGGTGGAGGCTGGTCCAACGCCCACCTCGGACTGGGTTTTGATGGGCAATACTTCCACTCCCAGCGGCTTCCTCGCACCCAATGGGCCGGCCATGGCGCCAGGACGATAGACCCGTTTTGGCAGGCTGACGTGTTTGTCCAAGCTGATTTGGGTCACTGGTTGTTGCCCGAAAACTCCCGGCTGGGACTCAAGGGACAGCTACGGATCAATAACGTATTCAAGAACGCCTATCCGCGCTATGGAAATGCCGAGAATCGCAGCGGCATTCGGCCCTATGGCGACTGGCGCGGGCGCACCTACTCCCTCTCCTTAACTGCCGAGTTTTAAGGTCAACCCGATAGCGGGTTCGAGCCCCGTCCGTGTCATTGCCAATGAACATGACCTCACCCGAGTCCATCCCTACTCCTGCTACCGCCGAAGAACTCCGCCAAAAACTCAAGCGCTGCCGTCCGGAAGTTGTGGTAGCCGCCATCGAATTTCGGGCAACACGCAACCCGGTGCTGCTCCCCTTGATTGTCATCGGCGTGATCGAGCGGTTCGTGGAACCGGAAAACCGCCACCTGTTACGCACGGGCAATGATCGGCTCAAACTGAGCGAAGACCTCGGTCTCGACTCCCTTACGCTGATGGAAATCGTGCTGCTGACTGAAGAGGTTTTTCACATCACCGTCTCCGCCGAGGAAATGCGCCACCTGTGCACGCTGGGGGAGATCAAGAGTTTTGTCGTGACGAAAGCTCTGCCTTGATCCGCTGGAGGATTGACGGTGCAATCGGCCAACGCTGCTGTTGACCGCAAATGACCGCACCGGACCCGAAGCAAGGAGAGCGTGAGTATTTTGCGCGAGTGGGGCCGGAGGAGATTCAACGTGCTCTGGGCAAACCCTTCACGGATCGAAAGTGCGACTGGGACCTTGGGAACATCACTGCCATCTTCCACCTGCTCGGACCGCCACCGGCAAGAATCGTGGAACTGGGCTGCGGTGTGGGGTGGCTCTCCATCATGCTTGCTCGGCGGGGCTACGACGTGCTGGGGGTCGATATCTCCCCTGAGGCCATCGCAGCCGGAACCACCCAGCGGGATGCGTTGGGCTTGGAGCATCTCGAGTTTCAGGTGGCGGACTACGAGAACCTCGCCGCCGAGGAGGGGTCGTTCGATGCAGCGATCTTCTTTTCCTCCCTCCACCACGCGGAGGACGAAGCGGCTGCACTGCGCAACGCCCACCGCATCCTCAAACCCGACGGCGTGTTGATCGCATTTGAGCCTGGCCAAGGGCACGGAGGCACGGAGACCTCCCGCCAAGCCGTCAAGGAGTTTGGGGTGCACGAAAAAGACATGCCCATTGCCAAGATCGTGGAGCTGGGCCATGTCGCTGGGTTTTCCCGACACCTGAAACTGCCGGAACCATGGGATTTTCTGCGCACCGTCTACCGGTCCTCCTATCGCCAGGCCCGTTCTTCCGGCGAGGTTCGTGGAAAGTTCGTCTTGGGTGTGCTAAGGGCCTTCCGCCGCTTCTTTTTCCAACGTGAAGATCAGTCGTTTGTCGTTTTGTGGAAATAAGCGGTTGTCTTGCCGTGATCCACTGCTGCCAAATCGACGTTTCGCATGATAGAAGCTGACAACCTGACGCGGATCTTTCGCACCTACAAAAAGCAACCTGGCTTTTGGGGTGGCGTGAAGGGCCTGTTCAAACGCGAGTTTGAAGAAATTGCCGCGGCCAAGGACGTTTCTTTCCAAATCAAAGAGGGTGAATTTGTCGGGTTCCTGGGACCCAACGGTGCCGGAAAAACCACCACCCTGAAAATGCTGTCGGGCCTCATCTATCCGACGGGAGGCACCGCCCGCGTGGCGGGTTTCGATCCCACCAAACGCGAGAACGCCTACCGCCGAATCTTCGCCTTGGTGCTCGGGCAAAAGAACCAGCTCTGGTGGGATCTGCCCGCCATCGAATCATTCCTCCTCCTGCGGCATATTTATGGCATCGCCGCCGAGCAGTGGCAGGAGACTCTGGACGAGCTGGTCGAACTTCTCGATGTGAAGCACAAGCTCAACGTCATGGTGCGGGAGCTCTCCTTGGGCGAACGAATGAAGATGGAGCTCATCGCCGCCTTGCTGCACCGCCCCAAGGTCTTGTTTCTTGATGAGCCCACCATCGGGCTCGACGTGGTCTCGCAACGCACCGTGAGAGACTTCCTGCGGGAATACAATCGACGCCATCGTGTCACCATTTTGCTGACCAGCCACTACATGGCGGATATTCAGGAACTCTGCGAACGCGTCATTGTGATCCACCAGGGGCAGAAAATCTACGACGGGGACCTTGATCGGCTCGAGACCGGTTCCGCCGGAACCCGCCAAAAAATTGTGACGTTCGAACCCGAGGACCACTCCTTCGACGACGGCTGGAGTTCGGCTTACGGCGTCACGCACCGTTGTGAAAGCGGAAAGATTGAGGTGCGCGCTCCCGGCAAGGAAATCGTGAAGGTTTCCCAGGAGATTTTAACGAAGGGACCCGTGGCCGACATCACCATCGAGGACATTCCCCTCGAGGACATCATCGCCGACCTTTTCGCGAAAAACTAGGAACGCGCCCTGCGTTCACGCGACTCCGCCAACACCCGCGCCACCAGGATTCGGGTCGCGGCCGCTGCCTGCTCCGCCGCCGCACTCAATGAATCCCGGTCCAGCGACGCGTCGATCGTGACCAGTGAAATATCTTCTTCGGACAAAATGGTCTCCACGCGACGGCCGTCGAAAAACGAAACCTCGCCGCGACGACGTCGCAGTTCGTGCATAAGTTCGAAATTTCGGGCGGCCATTTCGTTGTGCAACCAGCGCTGGGCGGCCCGCAACTCACCACGCGCCAGCTTGCGCTGGATGGAGCGCAGGTCCACGAGTGCCGCGTCCTCCGCCGACTGTATCTTTCGGTCACCGATGCTGGGTTCCGACACTTCGTGAACCAATTGATGCCAAAACTTCTCCCAGTGCGAACCTCCTTTCAACACACGATACCCCGGCCCCATAACCAGGACCAACGGCCCCAACAGCCGGCGCGCCCAGCTGAAGCGATGGTGCAGGCCCAGAGCCATTCCCCATCGGGCCCATCGGATTCGGCCGACCGACACCAACACCAGGTCAACTTCCTCCTTAGCCAGCAGTATCGATACTTTGGTGACACCACCAAGAGCGGCCCGGGGACTCCAAGCCAGCAATTCGCCTTCGCCCAAGACCGACTCGGCCCAGTCCCGCTGTGACAATACTTCAGGCCAATGACAGATCACCTGCAGGTCCATGTCCGAGTCACCGTCCGCGGTCGTCGCCCGGTCCTCGCGGGCAAACGAGCCAAACAAAGTCAGCGCGACAACATCAGGACGACGCTGAAGCGCTTCCACGAGGGCGTGGGCACCGGTGCGCGATTCGGTTACCATTGGCGCAACGAGATCAGGATCTCCGTGCCTTCCATGCCTGGTCCGGCGTGAATCTTGCCGCCATGCAAGCGAATGATCTCCTTGGCAATGAACACGGCCAGTCGACCCTGGTTGGGCACCTCCTCTGGACTCGATTCCGGCAGGATACCTTCCAGTTCCAAGCCGCTGCCTTGAATCGAAACCAGGGCAGTGATCTCTTCGCCTTCGCCGGTTGAGCGCAATTGAACCTTGAGTTCCCGCTCGGCATCATCGGGTTGATTCTCCGCGACCGTTTTAACAAGCGACTCAATGGCAAACTGAACGAGATCCCCCGCCACGGTCATCACGACCGGGTCCGGCGGAACCTCAACCCGCATCTTCAAGGCTTCGCCCACCTCCTCCAAAATCTCGCCCAGATCAAACTCGTCCGGCGAGGCATAAGAGAACTCCGCCAGCTTGACCAAATCGACATTCAGCCGCTGGAGACGATCGATGTCGGAGCGCACCGTCTTGCGCAATGCGGAGGGAATCTTTTGGCGGGTGCTTTCGGAATCAAGTGTGCTGAAAGACACCAAGGAATTCCCAACCTCGTGATTCAGGGTAAGAGCAAGATCCCGCAGCAACGCCAAACGCTTGCGGCGGAGATCCTGGCGAATATCCTCGATGTCCGAGCCGGCATTTTCCCAATAAGCCCAGACACCACCGGTCTCACCCACAATCCCCGCAGAGGCGCGGAAGGGTTGGCCCGGGCGAGGTCGCAATCGCCGGGAAATCTTCTGCAATCGCACTCGCCCGATCAACGCGCGCACGGCCACCGGCACCTCCGCCGTGGGCTCTTCCCCCGGCTTGAGCAATAACGTGCGCGGAAAGTAACGATCCCCCATCAGCGTGCTTTCGTAGATGCGATTCAGTCGGGTGCTCTGCTGGTTTTGCCGGAGAAACTCCCTCAGCAAACGGGCGAAAGAAACTGCCTGGGTCTTGTCGTTTTCATCATACGCCTGTCCGTCATTCCGCACTCCGCAGGCGATAATCCCGGTGAGGTGACCATTGTCGTGCAACGGCACCAAAAGCCGCGCCCCCCACAACGCCATGCGATTGCGGGCCGCCATTTCCGCCACCGGATCCGGCGGACCCGGCCATTCGTTCCCGTCGAGAACAACCGGACGGGAAGACAGATAACGAATCAACGGATCGCTAACCGGACACTGGGACGATCCCCGATCGGCGCGAAACTCGCCCTCTTCTCGTAGGAAAAAGACGATGTGCGAGGCATTCAAAACGTGCCGTGAGGCGCGCCTGAACTCAGCCAACAATCGCTCCTTTGAGTTCATGCTCTCCACCGCTCCTTCCAAAAAATCCCACATGTCCGCATTGTTGTTGGCGGGAGCAACGGGTATCGGCGGCCGGCTGTTTTGAGTGCGGCGATTATTCTCCGCCACGAGATCCAGCGCGGCCCGACGTTCGGCAATCTCGGCGAACAGCGGCGCAAACTCCTCCAACCGGGTCCGACTTTCCTCGTAATCCATGCAGCGCAGGGCTCGGCCCGACATGCGAAGTTGCTCATACAAACCACTGTGGGGTTTGCCCACCACCAGGAGCGGACTTCGCGCCAAAGCCTCCGGTAAACGATCGCCTACCAACGCATCCAGGATCACCACGATGGGTAATCCCGAGGGCAGTTGGGGATAGCCCGAGACTTCATCCAGCGTGAGAGTCGTCGCCTCCGCCGGCAGTTGAGCCTGCCAAGCAGTGATTAATTCGGAGTCTTCGGTAGCTAGGAGGAACGAGGCGGACACGGGAGGTGGATACGGAACAACGCTCCCTCGCCCTCTTGGTAGGGATCGAGAGTGATGCTTGAATCGAGTTCTGAAAGAATCTCGCCACAAACGGTAAGGCCAAGTCCAAACCCATTTGATTTCGTGGAATGAAAAGGTTCGAACAGATGCAAACGAGCCGCATCAGGAATGCCGGGGCCATGGTCTTTGACGGCAAGCTCAATGCCGTCGTCGAGTCGTTTCGTGGAAACCTCCAATCGAATGGGCTTATCGTTGTTGCGGGACTCCTGGGCTTGGACCGCGTTGAAACATAAATTGAGGATCACCTGCTTGAGGCCGTGGGCGTCGGAAAAAACAATGTCAGGCTGCGCTGCCAGATCCGTGGATATCTGAATATTCTTCGACGCTACCCGTGCCGCCACCAGGTCAATGCACGTGCGCACCAAGTCATTCAGCATCACGTTGGCCTTATCAACCGAACGCGGAGCGGCGAGATCGAGAAGCTGCTCGGTGAGCCGGTCGATCCGAGCAACCTCATCGCCAATCAGTCGCGAAAAACGCTCCCGGAAAGTTGGATCATCGTAGTGCCGGGGCAGCAGCTGGGCGAACGCCTTGATCGAAACAAGCGGATTGCGGATCTCGTGCGCCACGCTTGCACCCAACAACCCCACGGTCGCGAGTTGTTCGGCGCGCTGGGCCTTCGCCAAAAGCTGAGTGCGAGAAAGCGAGCTATCGAAAATGGAGACCAGCTCCCGCAGTTGAATGACCTCCGGAAAGGTAAACGGGCTGCGCGAAGGGCGCACCCCCAGCGCCACGACCATCTTCATGGTCGGGCCATCGTCGTACACCACGACCCCCAGTTCGTGCTTCCGTAAGAAGTTCTTCAATGCCTCCCGTTCTTGCGTATCGCGCTCCCGCGACAATCGCTCGGGCGTCGCCCAGTGGATCTCGCACAAAGCCCGGAATGCGGGGCTGTCTTTCGAAAGACTCACGTCATCATGCTCCATCTGGTCGTCTTCCTCCATCAGAAGAAACGCCCGGTCGGTTTGCCCCCATCCCTGCAACACCTTGGCAAAGGCCTGGCGCAGCTCATCGGTGCGCACCTCGCTGTGGGCCGCGTTGAATGCCGCCAAGCGAGCCTGCATCGCTTTGGGATAGCGCAGCAACCAACGGTCCAGTCTCTGGTTCAGCGAGGCTGCGACCCATAAAGCCAGCACCACCACGACTACCAGCGACACCGGCACCGACACAATCGATGTCAACGGTTGCCAAACCAACAAGGTGAGCGCCGAAACCACCGCCACCAGCAACCCGCGCTGGGTGATCAAAAGCAATAGATGTCGCGCATCAAAAATGCGGTGCGTCGTGATCGCGATGGCGGTGAACGAGTAGAGCACCAAAATCACTAACGGTTGCACATATGCCGGAATGTTGTCGACCAACGGCCTCAACCCCATGAGCGCCATGATAATCAATCCCGCGGCGCTACCGCCCAACATGATGATCTGAAGCTCCAATTTCGCGACCCCCGAAACCGTTCTTGCTTTCACGACCGTATCCCTGCTCAGCAGCAAAAACATCAACGCCACGCCGCCTACAAAAGTGGGATACCCCCAGCTGTAGCTCGGATCCGCCGAGGTCGAGGAGCCGGGAATGAACCATTCCGTCAGTGGAAGCACCGCCAGGAAGGGAACCAGCAAAGCCCACCAAACAATGGCCTTTTGCCGCAGAAGCGAGTGGGGGCCACGGACAATCGCCTCCTTCAACAGCCACAGATGGAAGGGCATTGCCGCCCCCACCGACGCACTGATTCTCAACCACAGCAGACTCTCCTCCAGCCGGGCGGTGGACACGCAAATCAACCAAATGGCGGCGTGTAACGATGCGGAGAAAAACAGTTGGTTGATCCGCCGCCGTGGATTCGCCCAAAGCGCCAGCCCGCCCACGACCGCGACGGCAATCGCCACGTAAAATGATGGCAGCGTGATCATTTGCTCAGGACCAAACACGCGTTGGAACCTGAGATACCGTGCGTATTGATGATCACATTACGAGTGGAGACAAACATGGGTTCCGCACTGAGATGAAGGGCGCAGTTCGGATCGGGGTGACTCCAGTTCACGGTTGGCGGCAGGATGCCTCGATCAAAACCCATCAAGGTGGCGGCCACCTGCATGGCTCCCGCCGCACCCAAGGGATTACCCACCGCTCCCTTGATCGAAAAAGCCGGCACTGAGTCGGTCTGTTCTCCAAAAACCGCCCGAATGCATTGTGTTTCCGCCGCATCCAGTTCCCGGTGCCCCGGCCCCCACGCATTGATGGCATCGATCTCGTTGCGCCGCAGGCCGGCGTTCGCCAAAGCCATTTCAATGGCGCCCCGTAGTCCTTTGCCCATGCCCGACTCGGTATCTGAAGCGTATGAGTAGCCCCTCACCCACCCCAAGGCAGGGCGCGGACTTTCCTCAGGCTCCAAAATGGCTATGCAAGCGCCCTCTCCGATAACTCCGGTTGTTCGCCACAAATCAAAGGGTCGACACTGCTTCTGGGGATGCTCTGGATTGCCCGGGGCAAGACCGGCTTTTTTGAGCTCGATCATGGGGTGAAAATACAACGGCGCTTCCGTGCCTCCACAAATTGCAAAATTAGCCTCACCTCGACTAACCGCCCCGGCGGCGTGTCCGATGGCATCCACCCCGGAGCAGCAGGCACTCTGAAACGCCATCGACCGCGTCGGTCCGTCCACGATCTGCGCGATCGTTCCTCCAATCGAACTGACCGACGCCGTGGTCACCGCGGTTGGCAGTCCGAAGTTGGGACCCCGGCGGCGGATGATCTCCACGCTGCGATTAATCACCCCAAAATCCATCAACGCCGCCCCTACCGATATGATGGTGGCCTCGCCTTTCAGATCGTTGGGCTCGAGCCCGGCGTCTCGGATGGCCAAAAGGGCACCATGGAGAGCCATCTGCGTATGCCGTGGCATGCGTTTGGTCGGAATGCCGTGAATTTCCGGTCCCGGATCAAAGTCGGTCACGTCAGCCGAAATAAACGGCCCTGCATCCTTCGGGAAACCGCTTACCGCCGTCACACGGCTGATCGGCTCCTGGATTCCCTGCCAGAATGCCTCCCGACCAATGCCGGCGGGTGTCACCGGACCAATTCCGGTGATCTTGACGCGCTTGCCATTCACTTTTGCGCCGGGAACGAAATTTGAATCGTCGTGCCCTCTCCTTCAACTGATTCCACTCCGAGGGCCGCCCCGTGGGAACCCAACAGGTGACGACAGATGCTCAAGCCCAGACCCGTGCCATGCTCCTTGGTCGTGTATCCCCCCTTAAGGGCCTTTTGCATCGTCTCGGGGTTCATCCCCGAGCCGTCATCAGCCAAAATGACGATCGGTTGTTTCTCTTCCACCGAGAATTCAACCATCACCTTGCGTGCATTGGCCTCCAGGGCGTTGCGAAACAGATTCTGAAACACCCGCGCCAATTCGAGCCGCGAACCTTTCACCTTCATTTTACTCAACCCTGAAAAAACGATGGAGGAGTTGCTGAAGAAAATGACACGGTGCATCTCCCGGGCCAGGTCCACGATGTCCACTTCCACAAACTCAGCCGCCCGTCGCGACGCCTTGCGCCAGTTCTCGGCCAGGTGGTGGCAATACTCTGCTGAACGTTCTACGATCTGGGCATACTCCATGAACTTGGCTGCTTTGTCAGGATTCTCTCCCGCCAAGCGAGCCGCCTCTTCCTGCAAAAGACCGGCATAACCAATCATCACGGTTAGCGGATTGGCTAAATCGTGAACCAACTCCACCGACGCGCGCCCCTGCCACACATCCGTTTCAACTTCGGCCATCTCGTGTTTCAATTGTTCCAGCATGCCCCGGGTTTGAGAATTTACCCGCGCTTCCCGGCGACGCACCTCGGTTCCCGCCGCTTGGCGGCGCACTGAGTCGATTAGTTCCTCTATGTCGGGCGGCTTGCGCAAATACTGGTTGGCACCGCCCAGCATGGCCTGCTGAGCCGTGGTCAACGTGCCGTAGCCCGTCAACATCACCACCGCGACCTCCGGATCGATCTCCCGGATGCGATCCAATGCCTTTATGCCATCCATTTCCGGCATGCGGATATCCAGGATGATGACCGAGAATTCTTCGCGCGCTACTTTCTCCAGCGCTTCCTTGGCCCGTTCGGCGGTATCCACGTCGAACTCGGTGCCCAGGGTGAATGCAATGGATTCCCGGGGGCCATACTCATCATCAACCACCAGAACCTTCGGGCGATCCAGTGAAGTAGTAGGGGAATTAACTGTCTCAGCAGTCATGATTAGGGTGTGAGTCGGTAGGTCTCGCTGCCACCCAGCCGAGTTTCGGAAACTTTTCGGAAACGAACCAGCCGAGCTCGAGCGCAGAAGTGTTTGCGAGTATGGAATTACCGTGTCAAGGAACGCAGCTGGCAGTGGTTTGCATCTGGCTTTTTAACGTCACCTTTACATGGATTTTACAACCTTGGCTCTCGTTATCCTCGGTCTGCTTTTCTTGGCTGCGGCCGGATTTGCAATTCACTGGCGGTCGCAAAACCAGCTCGTTGAGTCCAAACGCCAACAATTGGCCAATGACCTGGCCAAAAGCGAAGCCCATGGGGCTGACCTTGCGGCGCAACTCGACGCTACTCGAATCGCGCTGAACGAGTCCGAGAAAAAGCTCACCGCCCTCGTCGCTGCTTCCACCGCTGAACTCAAGGCCGAGCGGGAGCGTGTCGCCGCTCAGGAAGCCCGCGCTCAAAAATACCTCGAAGATCTCGAAAAACTGCGTGCGACCATGAAAACAGAATTCGAAGCGGTTGCCGCCAAGCTGCTTGACGAAAAATCCAAGAAATTCACCGAGCACAATCGGCAACAAGTCGACGGCTTGCTGCAGCCCCTGCGTCAGCAACTCACCGACTTTCGGGAACGGGTTGATCACGTGCACAAGGACGACGTTGCGGACCGGGCGTCGTTGAAGACTCAGCTGGAGCAATTGCGCCAGCTCAACAGCCGCATCACCGACGAAGCCCAACAATTGACTCGCGCCCTCAAGGGCCAGGCCCAGGCCCGCGGGGCGTGGGGTGAGCTTGTATTGGAAAGACTGTTGCAGAGCTCGGGACTCCGGGCCGGGGAGGACTACTCCACCCAGGAGTCCTTCACCAACGAGGACGGCTCCCGCCTTCGCCCGGATGTCATCGTGCGTCTGCCCGACCAACGGCACCTCGTGATCGATTCCAAGGTCTCCCTCATCGCCTACGAGCAGGCCGTCAGCGCGAACGAACCTGAAGCGCGGTCGGCCGCCCTGAAATCCCATGCCGCGGCCGTTCGGCGCCACGTCGAGGAACTCGCCGGCAAACAGTACGAAGAGCTCGGCCAACTGAATTCGCCGGACTACGTGATGATGTTTGTGCCGCTCGAACCCGCATTCACGGCCGCGCTGGAAAGCGATCCGGAACTCTACGAATGGGCCTTCGCCCGGCGGGTCGTGCTCTGCACGGCCCCCACTCTTTTGGTGACCTTGAAGACCGTCGCCATGTTGTGGACGCAGGATCGCCAGTCCAAGAACGTGCAGGCCATCGCCGAGCGCGGCGGCGCCTTGCACGACAAGTTCGTTGGTTTGCTGGCCGACCTGGAGGGCATCGGCCAACAATTGCAGCGCACCCGCGATGGCTACAACGCGGCGATGAACAAGCTCAAGGACGGACGCGGCAATCTCATCAAACAAGTCGCCGACCTTAAAAAACTCGGGGCCAAGGCAAAAAAGACCTTGCCGGCGGCAGACGACGAGGAGGTCGGCTGATGCCTCGTCTTGCCCGCATTCGCCTCTACCCGATCAAAAGCTGCCGGGGTTACGATGTCCCCGCGGCGGACCTGGATGAAATGGGTTTGGCCGGTGATCGCCGCTTCCAAGTAATCTCTCCCGTTGGCAAACCCTTCACCCAGCGGACCCACGCAAAACTGGCCCGGGTGGATGCTCACTTGCATGCTGACTCGCTCGAAATCAATTGCGCCGGTCTGGGCGCGTGTGTCGTGCCCCTGTCACGGACGGTCCCCACCCGCACGATTACCACAGAAGTATGGAGCACAGGAGGGCTGCAGGCCGACCCGACCCTGCCGGCGGCGGATGAGTTCTTCAGTGAGTTGCTGGACGAGCGGGCGCGGTTGATACAAACCGGAACGGCCTTCTCCCGTCCGGTCAAAAGACACCCCAACCAACGCGTCGGTTTCGCCGATGCCTTTCCTTTGCTTGTTATCAGTGAGGCTTCCCTGCAGGATCTGAATGATCGCTTGGTCGAACGGGGAACTGAGTGCCTCGAGATGGAGCGATTTCGTCCCAATCTTGTCCTCACCGAGTGCGAAGCCTACGCGGAGGACCAATGGTCGGGCCTCGAAATCGAAGGCCTCAAATTCGCCGCGGCCGGGCCTTGCGAACGGTGTATCATGACGACGATCGACCCGCTGACCGGGGAAAAGACCGGTCCCGAACCCCTGGCCACACTGGCGGGATACCGACGCGACCCCGGTGGGAATGGGGTCATTTTCGGACAAAACCTCGTGCACCAGTCAAACCGCGGTTCCCTCAAAGTCGGCGCCTCGGTGATGCCATTGAGCTGAGCACCACCTCCGGTTCAATCGAATGACCTTTTGACCGGTTGTTCACGGGCGAAGTCGAGCTGGGCAGGGGCGCGATCCGTCGGATACAAAGTAACCGAACTGGTCAGGGAAGCCTCCTCAACATCGCGAGCAACAAAACGGACCGCAACGGTCACCTGCTCCGCCAGATAACCCTGGTTGGTTACGGGCAGCTCGATGGTGCGGGGCGTGAGTCCGACGGGGCGGCGGTTGATCACGACCATCGCATCCCGGGGATCCGAGACCACGCGCACCTGAGCTGTCATCCCAGTCTGCGGTCCACCAATCACGGCGGTTGCCGGCTCGAGCTGGGAGGATGTGCTCCCCATTGATGTGGTCGATTCACATCCTCCCACCACCAACGCCAGAAATCCCAACCCGAAACTGGCAACACATCGAAACCGGCCCATTTCGGTCGAGACAACTCGGGGACGTTTCAGTTCCGCCATTGCATGCGATCCCGCCACCTCCAAACCTCCACGCATGCCCCACTTGGTTGCCTTCCACCGCGGTCTCAATCTCGGAAAACGACGCGTAAAAATGTCGGTGCTTGCATCATTTTTCCAAGAACTCGGGCTGACCAAAGTGGCCACGGTTCTGGCCTCCGGAAACGTGGTGTTCGAATCCGATCAAACCGATCTCGCTGCCTTGGAACAGGCGATTGAACAACATCTGGAAGGATGTCTCGGCTATTCGGTGCCAACCCAGTTGCGAACCGTGGGCGAGATCCAAACCACCATCAATCAAGCCCCCTTTGGTGATCTCTTCACCGATCACAAGCACGCCAGCACCCAGATCACCTTTTTTCGCCAACCTCCAACCACCACGGAAGCGAAACGTCTGCAGGATCTATCGACGGCAACCGACCGGCTTCAAGTCATCGGGCGTGAGCTCTACTGGCGCTGCGGCACCAAACTCAGCGAATCACCACTGTGGACCAATGCAAAGGCCAACCCTCATAGCGACCCCGCCGGCACCACCCGTAACTTGCAGACCTTGCAGAAGATTCTCGCCAAAATGACGTCATAGGGCGGCCACCAATTCCCCACCCCACCTCAATGAGACCCAGACCAGTGTCACGTATTAAGTGACAGTTTCATGCGCCAAAGACGCTTCCATCACACGCCCAAGGAGCCGAGCCATTCCCAAAACTCCCCGCATGTCATCACGGGCTTCATTCCCGGATTGTCACTTATTAAGTGACACTTAGAAGTCATTCCATGAGTCTCAAATACGTCCATCCCACGATGGAGCCCTTGGTTGCTACCTTCTGGGACATCATCGAGGTCGCCGCTGAAGCAGCGCGAAATCACCGACGGGCCAAAGCCAAACGAGCGCCACGCCCAAAGGCCCCCCAGGGGCTCACTCGTCGACCCGGAGAAGATTCTCCTCTTTGGAACGAACTTCGTCGGCGACTCATCATTCACACTCGGGACTACGGCGCAAAAGCGATTCTGGCGCGCCACCTTGGTCTGCCGAGACAGCGGGTCGGCGATTTTCTCGCCAGCGGATCGAGCATGCCCGACGCCGAGCGAACCCTTTGGCTGCTTGCCTGGGTAGAGGCCAAAGAGGCGGGCAAAAAGTTACCACTCTAGCTCTGTTCGAAACACCACCTGCTGCCACCAATTGAAAGCTGGCTATAACTGTCACGTATTAAGTGACACTATCGAACCTGAAATTCGCGGAGTTTGTCACTTAATACGTGACAAACTCAGGGAAGATTGGCCGCGGAATGGGGCGTCGAGGCGAGCCGAGGTTACTCGGGGCGGACGCGACCGCGGGTTGCTTTGATCTGACTTCGATGGCGTTTGTCGGCAACTTGCCGGCGTTTCTGGGCGGCTGATTTCGGGCGGTTGCGGCGGCGGTTTTTTTCGCGGGCTTGGCGAGCCGCGGCGCGTTGCTGGATCCGGCGCTGTTCGAGTTTCTCCGTCAATCGTTCCCAGGCCCGCTGGCGGTTTTTTTCACGCGACCGGCTTTCCTGACAGCGAATGGACAGTCCACTCGGTGCATGCCAAAGCTCCACCGCCGACGCCGTGCGGTTGATCTTCTGTCCCCCCGGCCCCCCTCCGAGCACAAACCGCTCGCGGACTTCCGTCGACCGCACACCGAGGTTCCTAAGCCGCTGCTCGATTTGAGTTGGTAAATCCATGAGACCACCCTTTTTCTGCGCGAACCTATCGCCTTTTGGCGAGTCAAAGGCCCGCATAGCATACCCACTCTCAATATCCTCATGACAGACGGTTCCACTTGGTCCCAAAACATCCGCGCTGAAATCGGCAAAGCCGTGATCGGCCAAGAAGACGTGATCGAACGGTTGCTCGTTGCCCTGCTTGCCAATGGTCACGTGCTCCTCGAAGGCATGCCCGGTCTAGCCAAGACATTGCTGGTCAAATCGCTGGGGACCGCTCTCGGCGTGCAGTTTGAGCGCATCCAGTTCACCCCTGACCTTCTGCCCAGTGACGTTGTCGGGACCATGATCTTCCAGCCCAAGACGGGGGAATTCACCGCTCATCGGGGTCCGATCTTCGCCAATCTGGTTCTGGCCGATGAAATCAACCGGGCACCCGCCAAGGTGCAAAGCGCTTTGCTTGAGGCCATGCAGGAGCGACAGGTGACGATCGGTGGCGGCACCCACCCCCTGCCGAAACCGTTCTTTGTCATGGCCACGCAAAATCCGGTCGAACAGGAGGGCACCTACCCTCTTCCCGAGGCCCAGGTGGACCGCTTCCTATTCAAGCTTATCGTCGACTATCCTGAACAGGATGAAGAGGCCGAGATGATGCGCCGCTGGGGACAAGTCACCCAGGCTCCTGAACTCAAGGCATCGTCATCCGGGGAGGAATTGCTTTCCCTGCGAGAAGCCGTGGATAGCATCCACGTCTCCGAAGAGGTGCAGGGATACATTCTCAACTTGGTGCGCGGCACCCGCACTCTGACCGTGCCTGATGCCAAGGGTTATCGATTGCTCAGCTTCGGCGCCTCACCGCGAGCATCCCTGGCCCTGTATCAAGCGGCCCGAGCGCTGGCTTGGCTGCGGGGACAGGATTTTGTGGCGCCCAGTCTGATTCAGGAAGTCGCCCACGACGTCCTCCGCCATCGCGTCGGTCTCACTTATGAGGCGGAAGCAGCGGACAAAACCTCCGACCAGATCATTTCCGAGCTGTTGGAAAAGACGCCGGTGCCCAACACTGAATAAGTCGCGCCGTAGCCGGTTTAACTCCTCATGGCTCAAGACGCCGCCGACCTCGTTTCGACTTCCGCCCTCGCGCTGCTGCGGCGCTTGGAGTGGCGGGTGCGCCACGCCGTGGAAACCGTGCTCAGCGGGGAATACCGATCGGCCTTCCGGGGTCGCGGAATGGAGTTCGACCAGGTGGTGCGCTACGAGTTCGGCGACGACGTGCGCGACATCGATTGGAACGTAACAGCCCGGCTCGGCGAACCTTACCGCAAGAAGTTCGTGGAAGAGCGGGAGATCACGTTCCTCGTGCTTTTCGAGGACTCGCCCAGCCTCCAGTTTGGCTCGGCGGATGCTTCCAAGCGCGAATCCCTCCTGGAACTGGCGGGCCTGGTGATGATGCTGGGGGCGATCAATCGCGACCGGGTTGGATGTATCCACGCAACCCCTACCGGCTATCAGTTTCATGAGCCCATGCGGGGCCGCGGGGCCATCATGCACACCGCGGCTGGCCTGGTGGGCAGCACCGCGCCCGAACTCACCGCGTCCGAGCCCGTCGAGATCCCCTGGCGACTGCTGGCCAAGGCGGCGCCCAAGCATTCCATTCTGATTTGGTTGGGCGACCACCCGCCGCGCAAACAACCGGAGGGTTGGACGGTCCTGGCGCGTCGCTATCAGACCATGGGTTTTCGCATTGATGATCCGTGGGAGCGCAGTCTCCCCACCGGCGAACGTTTCGCAGCGTATGATCCGACGCGCGGCCAACTCATCACCCTCGAAGGCAATCGCGGTGAGCGCGAGGCTCACGCACGGTGGCAGGCCGCCCGCGACGAGGCCTGGCAACGCCTCATCCCCGACCCGCTCTCCCGCCTTACTCTCACCACTGAGGACAATCGACTGGAAGCCCTCGTGCGCTTTTTCCACGCCCGGCTGGCGGCTCGCTGACACATGATCAACTACACGTTTCACGATCCGCTTTGGTTGCTCGCTCTCCTGGTGTTGCCGATGGTGTTCTGGCTGCGATCGCGGCGCAAACTGCCGGTCCGAATCGTGCCGTTCGCCGCCGCTTGGCATCGCCCGTCTTCGGTCAACGTTTCCCGCCTGCCCATCGCCCTGGCGGTTGCAGGCATCGCCTTGCTCGTCATGGCCCTCGCCCGCCCGCAGAAAGTGGAGGACAAGCGGGAAGTGCGACAAGAAGGCTACGATCTGATTCTGGCGATCGACTTGTCGGGCTCGATGTTGGCTGAGGACTATGAAATCCGCGGCGACCCCATCAATCGACTGCAAGCGATTCAGCCGGTGATTCGGGCGTTCATTCGCGAGCGTCGTGGTGACCGCATCGGCATCGTGGTATTTTCGGGACGGGCCTACACGTTGGCCCCGTTGACCTTCGATCACGCCTGGCTGGACCGACAAATCGACCGCCTTAAACCGGGATTGATCGAGGATGGCACCGCCCTGGGCGACGGTCTAGGCGTGGCGCTCTCCCGGCTGGAACAAAGCGACCGCACCGTGGGCAATCAGCGGCAAGGCGCGTTTGTGATCCTGCTCACCGACGGGGCCAACAACGCCGGCGCGTTGCCGCCAGTGGATGCGGCGAAAATCGCCCAGTCGCGCGGCATTCCCGTTTATACAATCGGGGCCGGGCGCTCGGGCTGGGTGCGGATGCCGTTGATGGATCCACAAACCGGCGAAGTCGTGCGCTACACCCGCGCCCGCTCGGATCTCGACGAGGGGACCTTGCAGGAAATCGCTCAAGCCACGGGCGGAGCCTACTTTCGCGCCGACGAGGGCGACACCATTCGGGGGGCGTTCGCGGCGATCGACGAAGCTCAGAAAATCGAGTTCAGCGCCCAGTCCTATTTGCTCAGCGAAGAACTCTTCATGTGGTTAGCCGTTCCCGGCGCCTTGTTGCTGTTGCTCGGTGCGGGCCTGGCCCATCGCCAAGGCTCGGGCAAACGCACCGTGCACGACATCCTTTCCCCCCCAGCATGAGTTTCTTCTGGCCTCACGCACTTTGGTTGTTGCTGCTGCCGCTGGGGTTGCTGGTCGCGGAATTGACCCGACGGGTTCGGGCGGCAGCAGCGCGTCATCCGAAGATCCTGCGGGCCGAAGCCTCTCCTAGGGGTTTGACGCTGGCAGAGGGCGGCAATCCCGTAGCGGCAATGCCCAAGGTCCGCTGGCGCCTGTGGCTGGGATTGGCCTTGGTGGTAACGGCCCTCGCACGACCCCAATGGGGTGAGATCGAGGAACCGGTTTTCGAGCAGGCCCGCGAAATTCTGATCGGGGTGGATCTGTCGAAATCAATGCTGGCTCCGGACGTGGCACCCTCGCGGCTGGATCGCGCCAAATTGCTGATCACCGGACTCCTCGACCAACTGGAGGGGGAGCGGGTCGGCCTCGCGGTGTTTGCGGGCACGGCGTTTTTGCAGAGTCCGATGAGCGCGGATTACGAGATTCTCCAAGAGTTTTTGCCGGCGCTGGATCCCGCGTTTTTGCCCGAGGGTGGAACGGAATATGCCGCTCTCTTGGACACCGCACTGGAGGCCTTCAGCACCGATTCGAATGCGGATCGGTTCCTGATCGTTCTAAGCGATGGCGAATCCCAAACGGAGGCCTGGCGCGACCGACTGGCGACACTACGTGATCGCGGTATTCGTGTCATCAGTTTGGGGGTGGGCACAACCGCTGGCTCAATGCTGCCGGACGGCACGGGAAGCTTCATCAAGGACGAACGCGGCGCTGTGGTAATGTCGCGCCTCAACCCAACCACCCTGGAGGAGCTGGCTCGGTCCACCAGCGGTGTCTACCGCGATGCCAGTGCCTGGGTCGATTTGGCGGAATTAATTGGTCAGACCGTTGAGATGGGTCGGGCCGGCGAATTTGCCGAGACCCGGCAAGCCCGGCGCATCGAGCGCTTCCAATGGCTGCTCGGCCCCGCGTTGTTTCTGATGCTGTGGAGTCTTTGGCGGGAATTCCCGGTGCGCCCTCGTCAGCGGGCCGTCACCATTCGGCCCACCCCACCCAAGGCCACCGGCACGGCGACGGCCGCTGTAACGATTTTTCTGATCCTCTCTCCGCCGGATTCAGCCGCGGTGAAAAAGGCAGCCGTGCCGGACCCCACTGCCTTGCCGGAGATTCCCGCGGAAGCGGCCCCCGACCCCGGGGCGCCGGTGGCGGCCTTGGTTAACCAGCTGTCCCAGCAGGAAAACGTGGCAGCGACCGAATTTGCCGAGCTCGCCAAAGCTACCATCAACTGGGGCAATCAAGTCCTGCAAACCGGGCAACCGGTAACCGAGACGGTCGTCTACGATGCTCTCGATGCGGTAACGCTGGGCGAATCCATCGACGTTGAGGCCGCCGACTGGCCCTTGCTGCGCAAGGAGTTGGAGAAACTGCTCGAACAGTCCGAGCAACAGCAGCAACAGAACCAGGATCAGCAGGATGAATCCGAAAACGAGGAACAGGAATCCGAAGACCAATCTGAAAACCAAGATCAATCCGGCGAAGGCGAAAACGAGCAGGACCAGTCCGGTGAGCAGGGAGAGAACGGCGAACAAGGCGAACAGGGAGAAAACTCCGAGAACGGAGAATCCGGCGAGAACCAGGATTCGGAAAATCAGTCCGGCGAAAACGGTGATCAGTCCTCGGACCAAGACCCAAACAAGGATCAGGAGGGAGAGTCCTCCGGTTCGCCCGAACAACAGGACCCCACCGAACAAGAGCGCCAAAACGCCCAACGCGCTTTCGACGAAGATTCCCCTGCGCCAGAGCAAAACCAGCCGGAGCCTCAACCTCAGCCCCAGCCGAATCCCGGCAATCAATCCGTTGGTGGCCAACAGGTGCAGGACCAGGAAGCGGCCAACAATCCCGAGTTGGTGGTGCCGCTGCAAAAACTAGACCAAATCAAAGACGGCGACTCTCCCGCTCGTCTGCATCAGCTCATGCAAGATCCCAATGCCCAACCGCCCGATTCGGGCCGCGACTGGTGACCATGCGTTTCCCATCCCTTCGACTTTCTCTCGTTTTCGCCGCGCTGGTGACACTTGCCTCCGCCCAATCGGTGCGTTGGCAGCCCGCCGGTGGTGTGCTGGAGCGCGGCCAGGCTTCGGAGCTGGTTTTGATTTTTGAAAACTGCGAACCCGAGGGCGATCTCCGCCTGCCCTTGGTGCCGAACTTCAGCTGGCCCGTCCCGCAACGGGGTCAACAGACCTCGAGCAACGTCATTAATGGGCGCGTCAGCACGACCCGATTGGTCTATTACTCGTTCAGCATCATTCCCACCGGTGATGCGCCGATTGAAATTCCCACCTTCACGGTCGAAACCGACGAGGGTTCCTTCGGCGTGCCGGCGGTGCGCTACGAAGTGCGCGAAGCGACGGTCGGAGAGACGTCCATTCCGGTTTCGCAGGTTTCGCAATCGGTGATCGACTTGCCAACCACCGAAATCTGGGCAGGCGAGGTTTTGCCGATCAACTACCACCTGGAGGTTTCGGCGCGATTTCGGGCTTCACTGGGCGGCAACCCCCTGTGGGACCCCACGCCCCTCGTGGTGGAGGAATGGGCGGAGCCCGGCCGCACCACCGTG
The DNA here is from genome assembly GCA_028280945.1 of Opitutaceae bacterium. Classification (GTDB taxonomy): domain Bacteria; phylum Verrucomicrobiota; class Verrucomicrobiia; order Opitutales; family Opitutaceae; genus Actomonas. The sequence goes on along the minus strand of JANQKV010000072.1, from coordinate 42,065 downwards.
GGCACGGGCGGAGACGCTCGCAACCGCATCACGTATTCAACGCGTGGTTACGTGAATCGACCGGGCAACTACGTCATTCCTTCGATCCAGCAGCTGGTGAACATCGGCATTCCCTCGGCCGGCCTCTTTTCCAGCTTTCGCGCCGAACAATACGCGATCACCAGCGATTCACCCCAACTTCAAGTGAAACCCCTGCCAAGCCCGGCACCGGCTTCGTTTGCCGGGGCTGTCGGACAGTTTGAACTCACTTCCAAAATCGTGCCGGAGAAAGCAGGAGTCGGCGAACCGGTCACGTGGACGCTGGAGCTGACTGGCACCGGCAACTGGCCGGACATTCCCGGACTGCCCGCCCGTCAGGCCTCCAACACGTTCCGGGTCGTTCAACCCGATGCCCGCCGCGAAATTGCCGAAGGCAAGTTATTCGACGGTTCGATCAGCGAGGATGTGGTGCTGATCCCCACACAAGCCGGCGAGTTTCCCCTGGGGCCGGTCGAATGGACCTATTTTGATCCCATCGCCGGCCAGTATCGGACGATCCAGACAGATGCGACCAACCTGGTGGTGACCCCAGGCTCCGCCGGCCCAACGCTGCCCACAACCGCACCGGGAACAGATGATGCGCCGATGGCTCCGGTGACGGACGTCCCGCCAACGATCACCGCGGCACCAGCGCCGGATTCGCCCGGCATGATTCCACTGGAGACCTTGCCGGGAGCCGGTTCCAGCGCTCAGCCATGGCCTGTTCGCCAAATTGTGGTGATTGCCGCCGTGCTGGCCGGTCTTTTCCCCTTGCTGTGGGTGGGGCTCAGCAGCCAACGCGCCCGGCTCCTCGACCCTGGTCGTCCCGCCCGATTGGCTCGGCGCCGTCTGACTCGCACGCTCAGTCGGTTCGATCACACGGCTGCGGCCGAGCGCGACAACCTGCTGCGTGCCTGGCAGGCAGATGCCGCGGTGCTTTGGCACGGCACTCCGGGCATTCCCCTGCGTGAACTGTTTGAGGCCAACCAAAACTGGATCGATCTCTGGCAGGATACGGAACGCGCACTCTACGCCGAAGTGGGCAACCTGCCAGACGATTGGGGCAGTCGGGCGCAAAAGGCATTGGAATCGAAACGGGCTCCGGCCTTCCCGTGGCTCAGCGTATTGGCTCCAAGACACCTTTTTCCCGTATTGCTAGTCACCCTCGCCCTCGCCGGTCTGCCTTCCCCGACCTTGGCCGAGGGAACGGCGGCTTATCAGGAGGGGGATTTCGCTGCCGCGGAATCGGCTTGGCGTGAGGCGGTCACCCGGGACAACGGCGATTGGATTGCACATCACAACCTTGCCCTCGCCTTGGCCCAGCAAAGTCGGTTCGATGAAGCCGCCGCTCATGCCACGGTCGCGTTTGTACAAAACCCACGCCATCCTTCCACACGATGGCACCTCACCTACACGCTGGAGCGAGGGGGTTATACACCGCCGGTTGTCGGACGTTTTCTCGTCCCGCAATGGCCGGAACGGATCGCTCAGATCGCCTCCGTGGCGGAATGGCAGCGACTGATTCTGGTTGGATTGGGGCTGGCTCTTCTCTCGCTCACCATCGTCCTGCTCAACGCCTACGGAAAACGCCTACCCGCATGGCGTTTTGTGAGCTGGGGTGGTGGCATCCTCGGAGTCCTCACCATGGCCGGTGCCGTCTTCAGTCTCCAAGTCTGGGGAATGGTAGCCGACCGTGACACGGCCATGACGTGGCAACCGGGTGAACTGCGATCGATTCCGACCGACCTGAATTCGGATCAGCAAACCACCCTCCTCGCCGCCGGGTCGCTTTGTCGGGTCGAAAAGGCGTTCCTGGGTTGGCGACAAATCGCGTTTCCCAACGGCCAGGTAGGCTGGGTGCGGGAAGAGGCGCTGGTGCCGCTTTGGCGGCCTCAGAACTGAAATCCCGCCAACGTCTTGCGGGCCATGCGCATCATGGACTCCTCCGGGTTGTAATCGGCCATTCGCTCGATTTCCACCCAAGCCAGATCGTTGGACTCTTCCGAAATGGCGAACGGATCATCAAGGTCCGCCTCGATCATGAATCGCAAATCGTAGTGCCAGTGTTCCGGGTCCGATTTCCGCGCGGGAATGCGATGGCGGTCCACGTCGAACAACGCCGCACTGACCGGATGCAAACGCGTCAATCCGCTTTCCTCCTCCGCCTCCAACATCGCCACGGATCGAAGATCCAGATTGCCGTCGGCGTGCCCGCCGAGCTGGAGCCACTTGTCCAACTTACGGTGGTGGGTGAGCAGGGTGCGTTTTCGCCCGGCGTCGACGATCCAAGCTGAGCCGGTCAGATGGCCAACGGCCAAGCTGCGCTCGGCGCAATCGGCATGTTCCCTCACAAAGGCGATCATAGCAGACGTCATCGCTGCCTCATGGGCATCGAGAGGCAACTCGGCGTGGCGCCGCAACAACGCCAAAACGGAAGCACGGGGATCAGCCGTCATGCGGGATTCTCCGATACCGTGCGCCAAAGTGGGTCGGCCTCAAATTCGGCCGGACTGTCCAGCAACGGCCAGATCTCATCGACCTCGTCAGCCACTCCCATCAGCGACCGAAAGCCCGCCGATTTAAAGCGGTCAGCGACCATGCGCTCGAGAAACGCGAGCAGACCATCGTAATAACCATCCTGGTTGAGCAGCACCAACGGTTTCGCGTGCAGCGCGAGGCCGCGCTCCACCATGATCTCACTCACCTCTTCCAGCGTGCCAATGCCTCCGGGCAGAGTGATAAATGCGTCCGCTCGCTCCGCCATGATCCGCTTGCGTTCTCGCATCGAGTCCACGGTCACCAGTTCATCGGCTTCATGGAACGCCAACTCCCGCTCCTTCATGAATTCCGGGATAACACCCACCACCGGGCCGCCGGCCGCCTTGGTGCCACGAGCCACCGCTCCCATCGTGCCGGCATTTCCCCCGCCGTAGATCAGGCCCCAGCCTCGCCGGGCCAAACCTCGCCCCACAGCCTCGCCGGCCGTATAGTATTTTGAATCCAGGTCCCGACTGGACGAGCAATAGACACAGATCAGTTTGGGCATTGTTTTCTAAATCACAGATGAACACGGATAGACACGGATAAAGTATCAAGTGCTTGAATTATCACCTGGTCGTTCTGTGCTCATCCGTGTCCCACCGTGATTAAAAAAAGAGATTACGTCGGTCGATTGGCGCCTTCACCCACCGGGCTGCTCCATCTCGGTCATGCGCGCACGTTTTGGATCGCGGCAGGGCGGGCTCGGACGGCCGATGGCCGACTGCTTCTGCGCAATGACGACCTGGACACCGCTCGGTGCCGGCCGGAGTTCATCGATGCCTTTCAAGAGGATCTGCGCTGGTTGGGGCTCGGCTGGGATGAGTCCATCTTTCATCAAAGCGAACGTCGTGACGTCTATCTGGGCGCAATGCGCCAGTTGCATCGCGAGGGACTGATTTACCCCTGCCATCGCAGCCGCAAAGAGGTGGCTGCCGCCGCCTCCGCCCCACACGAAGACGGGTTGAACGACGAGCCCCTGTTTCCGACTGCCTGGCGGGTCGCGCAGGAGGACGTGCCGGCCAAACTGGATGAACACCTCAACATCAACTGGCGGTTTCGCGTGCCTGATGGTGAACACATCACGTTCGACGATGCTGCAGCCGGGACGCAGTCCGCGGTGGCCGGCCGCGACTTCGGCGATTTTTTGGTATGGCGAAAAGACGGCGTGCCGAGCTATCAGCTGGCCTGTGCCGCGGACGATGCCACCATGGGCATCACCGAAGTCGTGCGCGGCGCCGATCTCATCAAGTCGACCTTTCGCCAGCTCCTCATCCTGCGGGCGCTCGGTGCGGTTCTGCCAGGCTATTACCACGCGCCGCTCCTGACGAACGATTCCGGCGAACGCCTCGCCAAGCGCCACGACTCCCTCAGCCTGCGGGCGCTGCGCGATCAAGGCATGACACCCGACCAAATCATCTCACGATTCGAGAAATCGGAATGGTAGACATTCTCCTCTTCTCTCTGCTTCCTCCTATAAAAAATCATGATCAAAATCGGTGTCATCAACGTATCCGACCGCGCCGCCGCAGGAGTCTACGCCGACGAACCGGGCCAGGCCTGTGTGGCCCTGCTGCGGGAATGGCTTACCACGGAATTTGAGCCCGTTTACGCCATCATTCCAGACGAGCAGCCCCAACTTGAAACCGAACTCAAGCGGATGGCTGACGAGGAAAACTGCGCCCTCGTCGTTACCACCGGAGGCACGGGCCCGGCAAAGCGGGACGTCACCCCGGAAGCCACCGCAGCAGTGTGCGAGAAAATGCTGCCCGGATTTGGCGAGCTGATGCGGAGCACTTCCCTGCAGTACGTGCCCACCGCCATCCTTTCTCGCCAGACTGCCGGCACCCGCGGGTCCACTTTGATCGTGAATTTACCCGGACGCCCCAAAGCCATTCGTGAGAACCTGGAAGCCGTTTTTCCGGCGATCCCCTATTGCATCGATCTGATCGACGGGCCGCGTCTGGAGTCCGATCCCCGAAAAATGCCGGTTTTCCGACCCAAGGGCGCCTAGAGCTCGGTGTATTTGTCGGACCGGCCCTTGGCCTTTTCGACCGGATACTTGGCGGCATTGGCGGCCATCTTGCGATCGACCGCGTCAGCCACATCGATGCCCGTCATGTTGGCAAACTCGATGGCGTAGATAACCACGTCGGCGAGTTCCTCTTCGATTTTGGCCCGCTTGGGACCACGCGCGATCTCCCGGGAGGACTCGGAAGATCCCCACAAGAAATGCTCCATGAGCTCACCGGCTTCCGCGGCGAGTGCCATGCTGAGGTTCTTGGGAGCGTGAAACTGCTCCCAGTCGCGCTCCCGGGCAAATGCCAGCACCCGTTCTTTGATCTCCGCCAGGGTCGTCTGCCGATCACTCATCGAACTCATGCTGGAAACCTGAGCACGACGCGGCGGCAAGGCAACGACCGAGCGTGCCGACGCTGAACGCTCAAACACTTCACACCGGTTAACCATTGAACGCGCTGCACGAACGGGACGGTCTGAGCTACCCCGCCATGAGACTTTGCTCACTTTCCCCCTGCTTCCTGGCCTTGCTGGTTGGCCTTGGATCTTTCACCACGGCCGCTGACCGGCCCAACATTTTGTGGATCACGTGCGAGGACATGAGCCCGTTCATCGGTGCTTACGGGGACCCGGTCGCCGATACGCCGAACCTGGATGCCTTCGCCGAGCGCGCAGTGCGCTTCACCCGCGCATGGTCCAACATGCCTATCTGCGCGCCGGCGCGTTCAACGCTGATCACCGGGCACTACGCGACCTCCCTGGGCACCATGAATCTGCGTTCGCAGGTGCCCCAGTCCTCCCACGTGCGCCCCCTCCCCGTGCTCCTGCGCGAGGTGGGTTACTACTGCACGAACAATGTCAAAACTGACTACAATTTCAGTCCGGCAGGAATGTGGGATGACTTGAGCACCATCGCCCATTGGCGCAATCGACCCGATCCGGAGACGCCGTTTTTTCACGTGCACAACATCATGCTCACCCATGAGGGCCGCACGCAGGCGTTGCGCCACGAGGAATTCGAGGATCATACCAACCACCTCAATCCGGCCGAAGTCCCTTTGCCGCCCTACTTTCCCGATCATCCCAAGATGCGTGAAGTCATGGCGCATCACTATGATTTGATCGGGCAAATGGATCGATTGGTGCAGCGCGTGCTCGATCAGCTCGAAGCCGACGGTCTGGCCGGCGATACGATCGTCTTTTTCTTCTCCGATCACGGCTCGGGGCTCCCGCGCTACAAGCGTTGGCTTTACGAGACCGGATTGAAGGTGCCGTTGCTGGTGCACGTGCCCGAACGTTTTGCCGACCTGTCCCGCTGGCCCAATGGTTCCGTCACGGATGAACCGGTGGGGTTCGTGGACCTGCCGGCCACGGTGCTGGCACTGGCCGATGTGCCCATACCCGACGTGATGGCCGGCCGACCCATCATGGGGGACCCGGCCAAGGTCAAGCTGCGCAACAGCCGTTACTTGTTCGGCTCCCGCGATCGCGCTGACGACATCGAGGCAGTCTCCCGCAGCGTGCGCGACGAACGTTTCCACTACATTCGGCACTACCAGCCTTTTCGCCCCTACATTCGACCGGCCTTGGTATTTCATCCGATCAACAAGGGCATGTTCGTTCCCCTGTGGGAGCTCGCTGACCGAGCACAAGACCACCCGCAGGTGGCCAGGATGTTTGCTCCCCTCCCGCATGAGGAACTTTACGACCTCAAGGCCGATCCCGACGAGTTGCACAACCTGGCGGACGAACCGGCATTCGCCATCGACAAGGCGCGGCTTTCCTCCGCGTTGCGCGAGCACATCCTTGGCATCCGCGACACCGGTTTTTTGCCGGAGGGAGAAATGATGCGCCGAGCCGCCCACGACTCGGTTTTCGACATGGCGCGCGACCCCAACCGATTTGACATCGCGGCCGTGCTTGCCGCCGCCGAGATCGCGAGTAAACCACAACCGGCCGTGGCCGACCTCACGATGCTCGCGCAATCACCTGATGCTGCCGTGCGCTACTGGGCTGCGCTGGGACTACTCAACGCCCCCGCCGGTAAAGTCAGCACCTTGGCCGACCGTCTGCTGACCGATTCGAACCCGATGGTCGCATCGATCGCGGCGGAGGCAGTTTTGCGACGCGACCCCCGACGAGAAGACGCCCTGCGAACATTGGTCAAAATCGTGGAGACCTTTATCGAAACCGAGCCCACCATCACCCTCCGGGCGGCGCGTTCCCTGAGTGAAATCGGTGAAGCCGCTCAGCCGGCCATTCCACAGGTGCGGACACTGCTTGAGCAAATCAAGGGGCCGGTGTGGAACCACTACCGCAATTGGGGCTATCACATGTTTATCGGCATGTCCCTGGACCAGGTTTTGGTGAACTGCGGAGTCAGCCGGAATCTCGAGCGCAACTAACCCGAGCCGTTGTTCGGAGTGGTCTTCTTTACATAGTAGGGCACCAGGGTTTCGAGGTGACTCTGCACGATCTTGCCAATTGTGGTGGGTTCGGTTGCGCCTTTGTGCAACTCGAACAATGCCACCAACAGCGCGAGCTCGATGTCCACTTTCTTAGGACTGGTCGCCTTCATGGCGGACACGATTTCCAGGGCCTTGGCCTCAGCGCGTTTGTAGTCGGCAAAATTCTGCTCTTGCGGCGTCATGCGGCAGTTGTCCGGCAGCCCCCGCGCCGGGGCAACGCGAAAGGGTCACCTCGATTGCTCGTTCCGCCAGCGCCAATAGCCGGCACAAATGCTGCCGATGATTGAATGCATCACCGCGGAGATCGCGCATGGAACCGCGGCCAACGCCACCCCGGTGGCGGGGTTTACAAAGTGCTTGTTGGCCAGCACCACCCCGAGTCCGGAATTCTGCATGCCCACTTCGATGGAAACCGTGCGAGCCCGTTTCGACGGCAGTTTCAACAATCGCGACAGTGTGTAGCCCAAGGCGAAGCCACCCACATGCAGGAGCGCAACGGCAACAATGAGTTTGCCGGCACTCGCCTTCACTTCGTCGACCCGCAGGCCAATGATACACGCACAAATCAACGCGATGACAATGACCGAGACCAAGGGCGCCACCGGCAACACCCGCTTCACCGCCCGGGGAAAAAACCGGTTCAAGACCACGCCAAGTGCCACGGGAATCAGAACCACTTGGACCGTGCTCTTGAACAATCCAAATGCATCAACCGGGACCCGTTCCCCCACCAAAGCCGCGGTCAACAACGGGGTCATCGCGATGGCCGCCAGGGTGGAGCAGGCGGTCATCACCACCGAAAGGCAGACATCGGCCCGGGCAATGAAGGTCACGACGTTGGACGCCGTGCCGCCGGGACAGCATGCAACCAAAACCAAACCCACCGCATACTCCGTGGGCAGGTTGAATGCCACGCCCAGCGACCAGCCGAGCAGGGGCATGATGGTGTATTGTCCGACGAACCCAATCGCAACAGGCTTGGGCATCGTGCGGACCGCCTTGAAATCCTCCCACGTCAGGGTGACTCCCATGCCCAGCATGATGATCGCGAGACCGGGAGTGATCCAGGGCGCGAACCACGTGAACGCGGAGGGTTGGATCAACGCCCAGGCACACAGCACCACCACCCAGATGGGGAAGGCGCTGGTGAGCTGACTTAAAAGACGGGGAAGCGACATGGGGCCGGACGCTGGGGCGCGGATTGCCGTCACGCAATCTTCACCTCAAAAACATTCTGATCACTTGGCACGACGTATGCACTTGCCGTATATATCCAAGCAATATGACCCGCTCTCAACATCAGCCCTGCTCCGCCGCATCGTTCGTCCTCTTCGCGAACGCCGGTCAGGAGCACGCGCAGAATGAGCAGGTCTCCGTGCGACGTTGGCAGAAACACCAACCGAGCGCGGGCTTTCAGGCTTAAACTCTCCGTCTCAACGGATCCCGTTTAACCCTCGCGAAAGCCCGCTTCCGGTCTCTCGGGATCCTCCGTCTCCGTCCTCCTCTGCTTGTCATGAATACCACTCAAATTTCCTCCTCCCGTCGCGCCCAATCCTCCATCGCGACCAACCCTCCGAGCAGCTCTTTTCTCACGCCTCACTTCGACACCCAACCTCAGCCTGACGCCCTTCGCATCACGGTATGGGTCCCGGGCGTGCAGTCCTCCGGCATCGAAATCACAACGCGGGGTGGCGACCTTACCGTCAATGCCACCAAGTCCCAGGTCCTGCGCTCAAACTGGCGCACGCTCCACCTCGAGTCCGCCCAGCGCAATTACCAGTTGAACCTGCGGCTCGGCCGCAGCTGGGATTTCAACCAGCTGGCCGCAAAGCTTGAGGACGGCATCCTTACCATCGACCTGCCTGCGCATCGTAATCAAAACTCGGATACACTGCGGGGCGCCGTTCGCGCCTCGGCCGCCTAGGCGTTGCTCAAACCTCCACCTTCACACAGGTCTTCCGGATCACCACCGGCTCCCCGGCGGCAAGAGACGGCTTGTGAGCGTCACGGGGGAAAAACACGGCGATCTCGCCCGCCTGCACCGTCCACGTGGAGCGTTCGCCCGCGTCGGTGAGGAAACAAACGTCGTCCTTGGTCAGGCGATCCTCTTCGACCGTCAGTTGCGCCCGCGGACACACTTCCATTTTCTCCAGACCCGCCACGATGGCCTGCAGATCGATGTGGCGATCGTGTGCCTCCCAGCGTCCCGCCTCGACTGCCTTCCCCACATAGGCCTGTTCGAGCGCAAATACTCCTTCGCCCAAATCAATACGGTCCATCTCCCCGACCGGCACCGCCAGGACACGTTGGTTTTCCTTCGTGCCGACCGTAAACACCCGCTCCAAATAATCGAGGGCCATCCCAAATCGCGGAGTGGCAATAAGTTGTTCGCAAAGGGCGGTCGTGTTTCCCCAGAGAGCCATACCTGCAGGGTTCGAAACCCGCCCCCCAAGAGCAAGGTCGGATTCCACCGCAATCGACGGGCTCCCGCTATTCCACCAATTCGTTGATGGATTCCGCTGAACTGGCAGCCGGAGCCTTCAAATCCCCCGGCACCGCGGGCTCCGCCACCGGAGAATCAAACCAACCTTCTTCGACCGGGGGATTGGGTTCCATCCAATTCAAAACCACGTCACTCATCAGCTGGTCATTTTCATACACCAAAATGCGATGAGGCAAAATCACCCCCAAGATGGGCCGAAAATCATCGTAAAACGTGCGCGTGTCCACCCGGCTGCCATCCGGGTTGATACGAAACTTGTCCTGCCGCACAATGAAGTAGGTGTCGGCCGCCAGATGGAGCGTGGACTGGTCCGTGAGGTTGCGGGTGGCGAGCAGCTTTACCACCGGGCGCGAGTTCACTTCACCTTCGCCGGCGTATTCCAAAGAAAAGCCGCGCTCCATGGGCTGAAACAGCGGGGAGTCGAAGTCCGATTCCGATTTGAAACGTTCCCGCACGTTGGCGGGCATCGGTTGCACCGGACCGCTCGGGCCGCCCCGAATCCATGGTTCTTCCTCGCCGTTCCAACCTTGAATGAGCATCTGCCGCCCCGTCTGGACCTCGATGCGAATGAAACTGGGGCGAGCCGCCCACATTTGAAAATCCAACGCAACGTCCCCCACCCGCGATTGTCCGGCCGCCCGGAAACTGTGCAGCCGTTTCACCCGTTCCATCCCACCGATGGCCTCAATATGTATTCGCGCAATGTCCGCCGCGATGTCGTCGGCCGACACCGTCGACAGCGAACCAACCAGTAAAGCAATCACCAAACCTGCGCGGGCCAAAAGCTGCATTGCCTCACCCCAGCGAATCCCGCAGGTCGCCACAAGCCTGTTGCTTAAAGGTTGGCGCACGAGGGCGCAACTGACTCATTGGCCGCTGATTCCTCCCATGTTGCGCATCCTGTCAGACCTGCATTTCCGCGATGCATCCTCCAAGCTCAAGCAGCTGGAGGATCTCGATCCGCTGCTGGCAGGGGTGAAGGAGCTGTGGCTCAACGGAGACACGTGCGACAATCAGTCCGGCATGACGGTAGAGGAAACGGCCGAGGTGACCCGGTTCTTCACCAACCGTGTGCCTCGAGTACGGTTTATCACGGGAAACCACGATCCCGACATTTCATCTGATCATGCCGCCACGGCCGCAAACGGTCGACTGTGGGCTTTCCATGGCGACGTTATTTTTCCCGATGTCGTGCCATGGAGCCGCGTTCGATCCAAAATGGTGGCCCGAGTCGAAGCCGCTCGCCGCCGGCATCCCGAACGGGACTTCGAATCATTCGACGGGCGCATGGCGTGCCTGCGGGATGCCTGCATCGGATTCCGTCGTGAATGTGATCCCAAACGGGTGGATCTGTTGCATCGGCTCAGGCGGCTCAGGACGGAGTTTTTTCCACCACGCCAGCCGTGGGCCATGGTGCATTCGTGGGCGACCTTCGCCACCCGCATCGCCAGGGCCTCCCGACAATGGCAACCGCAGGCTCGAGTCATTACCACCGGCCATATTCACTTTCCGCGAGTTTGGCGGCGGGATGACCTGACGATCATCAATACCGGCGCGTTTACCGGTCCACTCGGTGCAGCGACCGTGGAGATGTCAGATGACAACGTCGTCGTCCGTCGCATCCACGCAAAAGCGGGAGCCTGGCATGCCGGAAAAGTGCTGGCCGAGATTCCACTGGCCGAGCCTCACCCAAACCGTGAACCTCTGACGCAATGACAAAGGAATTCAATTGGTGGAATCGCGACCCCGAGGAAGGGAAGTACCAGGTGAAGGCCAAAATCCACGGCAACGTGCTGACCTTCACCCGGCACCAGGGTCACCACACCCGATGGGAGCCCCACCAACCCTCCACCGAAGATTTTGATCGCTTACTGGCCGACGCCGAACGTCGGGTGCCCCGCCGTTTGATCTCTCCGCAACAAATGAAACTGATCGAACAAATCGTGGCGACTGCCCGCGAGAGGGCCGCCCGACTCTGATGCCGGAGACTTTTCATTCCTCCTCACCGCTTCCCGCATGAGTTCACCTGAACGCGTCCTCGTTGCCCTGTCCGGTGGCGTCGACAGCGCCGTCGCCGCCTGGCAACTGCGTGAGCAAGGCATGCAGGTCGAGGCGGCCTACATGAAAAACTGGATCAACGAGGACAACATCATCGGCGACTGTCCGTGGCAGCAGGACATCGAGGACGCCCGCGCCGTGGCCGGGCACCTGGACCTTCCCTTCCGCGTGGTGAACCTCATGACTGAATACCGGGAACGCGTGGTATCGTATCTATTGGACGGATACAAACGCGGCCACACGCCCAATCCGGATGTGATGTGCAATCGCGACATCAAGTTTGGCGTGTTCCTGGCCTGGGCCCGTGATCATGGATTCGACGCCGTCGCCACCGGGCACTATGCCCAGCGCCGGCCGCTCGCCGACGATCCCACGAGCTGGGAAATGCACGAAGGCGCGGATCCCAACAAGGACCAGACCTATTTCCTGGCCCTGCTTGATCAGGCCCAGTTGGCGGCCGCCCGTTTTCCGACCGGGCATCTGACCAAACCTGATCTGCGGCGGATCGCGACCCAAGTTGGATTGCCCAACGCGGCCAAGAAAGACAGCCAAGGCATCTGCTTCATCGGCAAGATCAAGATGGCCGATTTTCTGCGTACTTACGTTCCTGATGCGCCGGGGCCGATCGTGCGCGCCGCCGACGGGGTCACATTGGGCGAACATGCCGGCCTGCACTATTACACCCTCGGCCAACGCAAAGGCATCGGCATCCCATCGAACACCGATGGGAAAGCCTACGTGGTGGTCGGCAAACGGGCGGAAGACCGCGCATTGTTGGTCGCGTTCGACGGACCGGATGCGCCCGGTCTCTTCACGACCCGGGTCAAAATCCATTCGCTGCGCTGGAACACCCCCAACCCGCCAGCCACAGGGGTCGCACTGGAGGGCAAGGTGCGTTACCGCGATCCGCGGGTTTCGCTGACATTGACCCCCGATCCCGGCGATCCTGCATCGGCCTTGGTCGAGTTTGACCAATCGCAACGCGGCTTGGCCACCGGCCAAATCCTGGCTATCTACGACGGTCCCCGGCTATTGGGCGGGGGAGTCTACCTGTAGGGCCAACGCACGAAACCATCCGAACAGTCGAACTGCAACGCTCCACGCGAAACTTGCGCATCGAGCAGCAGACCATTCGACTCGCATCGTGAAGACCCAATACCTGTTGTTGCTAGGCTACGCGATGTTCGTCGCGCTCTCGCTCAGCTACTGGGCCTTCGAAATTCAGTCACAGAACAATCAACGGCTCGAACCGGAACTCGTGGCCGACTGGCAACAGCAGATTCAGTCGACCAGTGACGTGGAGGACCTCAACCGCCTGACGGTGGAAGTGGTCGACACCTTGGAACGACGTGAAACCCACACCGTTGCATCAGCCCGATTGCTGCACACCTATCTGGTTTTTGCCCTGCTGGCGACGCTGCCATTGGCCGCCTATGCAGGCCAAAGCATGCGCGACAAGCTCTTCGTCACCCGACCGGTGAACATGCCCCGGATTGTTTATTGGACCTTGTTTGGCGTGTCCACCCGGCGCATGGCGGTGCGCTACATGTGGCTTTCCGTCATCCTCGCCCTTTGCTCGAGTGCGGTGGCACTGGTTACTCCGATCGGGTTCTTGGGACTGTTTTCCCTCGTCACCGCCTACCTCTACCAAAACGCCATCGAGTGGGTGGACAAAAACGCCTACTGGGCGAACCAGACCATGGCTCCTTTTCCCTTCGGTCGTTGAGGGCGGCCCACCAATCGACTGCACAATCGGACTTTGCACTTCGGCCGCAAAACGCTTGGCTGAGTTCATCGCCACTCACTCTCCTTATCCCTGTTCGTTATGAACATCCAAAAACCCCTGCTGGTTATCTACCTGATTTTCGTGGTGGGATCGTTCAGCTTTTTGATCTACTCCAACTCATTGGTGCGCTCCACGCAGTTTGCCCCCGGAAGCTTTGATCGGATGCGCGAAGCCGTGCTTTATACGACCGATCTCAAGTCTGCCCACGACAACATCAACCGCTACATTACCTTGGTTGAGATGGGCGAAAAGATGGCGGCGGAGCGTGCTCGGATGAATTCCCTTTACGTGTGGTTTGCGGTCCTGATGTCGCTGCCCCTTGCGGCCTACACCGGCCAAAGCATGCGGGACAAGTTGTTTGTGACGCGACCGGCCAACATGCCCCGGATTGTGTTTTGGACCTTGTGGGGCGTCAGTACACGCAAGACCGCACTACGCTACATGTGGCTATCGGTCATTCTCGGAGTCGTTTCATTGGGGCTGGCATATTTCAATCCGCTCGGACTCCTGGGTGTGTTTCCGATGATCACGGCTGCGCTTTACCGCCACGCGGTGAAATGGGTGGACGACAATTCGTATTGGGCCAACGCCACGCGTCCGCCATTTCCCGTCGGCTAAGTCGCGGCACATTTCCGTAAAATGGCCGAAAAACTCACCGTAGGCGGACTGCTGTTTCCGCGATTTGAGCTGCTCGATATTTTCGGACCTTTGGAGTTGTTTGGCATGCTGCCGGACCGGGTGGAGATCGTCATGCTCGGATCCGATGTGGGGCCGGTCATCAGCGCACAAGGTCCCTCTGCGGTCATCGAGCAAACCCTGTCGGCCACCAAGCATGTCGACGTGCTGCTGGTCCCGGGCGGGGTGGGAACACGGGCGTTGATGGACGACAACGTTTTCCTTGAGCACCTGCGACGGCTTCATGCCACCACGTCATTCACCGCCAGCATCTGCACCGGAGCCGCCCTGCTGGCAAAGGCGGGACTGCTGGACGGCCGGCAAGCCACGACCAACAAGATCGCCTTTGATTTCCCGGTCCGACACGGGCCGAAAACGACGTGGCTGAAGCGAGCCCGCTGGGTGCGCGATGGCAACATCTACACCGCCTCCGGGGTTTCCGCCGGGATGGACATGGCCCTCGCCCTCATCGCCGAAGTCTTCGACCGCCCCACCGCTCTTTTCGCGGCCGAGCAGGCGGAATATGTTTGGAACGAAGACGCCGACCACGATCCGTTTGCCATCGACTGATTCGCCCTCAGCCAAGCTTCGCGAAAAACAGGTTCACCGCAAAACCCCAAAAGACCAAACCGAGCGCGCGATCAATCCACTTGCTGGCGCGCAGGTAGGACTGCCGCAACGCAGCCTGGGTGAACAATACCGCCACCAACGAGAACCAGGCCGCCGTCCAAACGACCATCCACAGGCCGTAGCCCGCCTGCACCGAGCGCGGGGTCTCAGGGCTGACCAGGACGGTATAAAGCGTCACAAAGAACAGGGCCGCCTTGGGATTGAGCACATTGGTCAAAAAACCCCGTCGCCAGGATCCTCGTTGGGCACTTTTCCCGCGAACTTCCGGCTCCGGGGTCAGCTCACTGGACCCGCCGGAGCGCAACGCCAGCCAACCAAGCCAAATCAGATAAGCCCCTCCGCAAACCTTCAGCACGGCAAACGCCGTCGGAGAGTTTCGGATCAACAAGGTGAGGCCGAGGAGCGCGAGGGCAACATGCACGGTAATGCCGCAGCCGATGCCAATTGCGGTCCGGATCGCGGTAGCTCGTCCGTGGCGCAGGCTCTGCCGCACCATCAGGGCAAAATCCGGCCCCGGACTCGCGACAGCCAGACCATGCGCCAATGCCACCGCACCAAATTCGAGCCAAAGATTATGCGACATGCGGCAAGGTTTTAGCCACTCAGGTGCTCAACGCCAGACTCGGAGTCAACTCCCTCTTAACCTCGGATTTATCAGCGTTGAACCACCCCCATCAGGCCGCTCCGGCCACCCTGAATTTAGGCGCCTACGGTCCTTGACTCGCCCCACCACCACCGTAGGCTCCGCGCCCTTTCATTCCGGATGGCGCAAGACCTGAAAAACACGCTGCTACTGCCCAAGACCGATTTCCCAATGCGGGCCAATCTCGTGAAGCGCGAACCCGAACGTCTCGCGCATTGGGACCGCCTGGATCTCTATGCCCGCATGCAGAGCTTGCGCGCGGAGGCTCCGACCTGGGTGCTGCACGACGGTCCGCCGTTCACCAACGGCGACGTGCACATCGGCACGGCCCTCAACAAGGTCCTCAAGGACACCTTCTGCCATTACAAGACCATGCGGGGGTTTCGGACGCCCTACGTGCCCGGTTGGGACTGCCACGGTCTGCCGATCGAACAGAAGGTCACTCGCGAGATCCAGGAATCCGGCGAAGAGGTTACAACGGCCGAGAGACGGGCCCGCTGCGATGCTTTTTCCGAAGCTTGGATCAGGACCCAGACCAGTCAGTTCAAACGCCTTGGGGTGCAGGCTGATTGGGCCAACCAATACAAGACCAAGGATCCCGTCTACGAAGCCGACATTATCCGCACCTTCGCTTCGTTTGTGGAACAGGGCATCGTTTACCGCAGTAAAAAACCCGTTTACTGGTCCATCCCCTTCGAAACCGCGTTGGCTGAAGCCGAGATCGAATACAAGGATCATACATCGATCGCCATCTGGGTGAAGTTCGCAGTGCCGGCCGGCGAGGCCGCGAAGTTTGGCCTGCCGTCCGACAAACCTCTGTCGATGGTGATCTGGACCACGACGCCGTGGACCATTCCGGCCAACCTCGCCATCGCGCTTCACCCCAGGGTTGATTACGCGGTGGCGGATCTCGGTAGTGAACGCATCATCGTCGCCCAGGAGTTACTGGATTCCGTCGTGGAAGCCATCGGACAAGACGGCGCTCCGACAATCGATCAGTCCATCGCGGGAGAGAAGCTCGAAGGAATGGCCACCCGTCATCCTTTCGTAGAGCGCCCCTCACCCATCGTATTGGCCGATTACGTGACCACCGAGAGCGGCACAGGCTGCGTGCACACGGCTCCCGGACACGGCGCTGAGGACTATATCACCGGCCTCAATTACCAGCTGGACATATACTGCCCGGTCGGCGACGACGGACGCTACCTGGACGATGGGCAGATGCCGGCCGAACTGGTGGGCCTCACCACCCTCGAATCGGTCGAAGACCTCGCTGCCAAGAAAACGTCCCCCGCCAACATCGGCGTGCTCAAATTGCTGGCGGCCAACGGCGCGCTGATGGCAAAAAAGAAATACGCCCACAGCTATCCGCACTGTTGGCGGTCAAAGACACCGATCATCTTTCGGGCGGTCGACCAGTGGTTTGTCTCGTTGGACAAGGCACAACACCGGACTCACGCCCTCGAAGCCATCCGCCGGGTCCGCTGGGTGCCCAACTGGGGTGAAGCCCGCATTCGCGGCGCGGTCGAGGCCCGACCCGATTGGTGCATCAGCCGGCAACGCTCCTGGGGTGTGCCCATCATCGCCTTTTACGGACCGGATAAAACCGCCTACATCGATGCGGAAGTCATTCGCCAGGTGGCTCTCAAGATCGCCGAAAAAGGGACCAACTATTGGTATGACGCCGATGTGGCCGAACTCCTCGATGGCGTAACCCTACCCGACTCATGGCCTCCGGCAGCCGATCTCACCCCGGGTCGGGATACCCTCGATGTGTGGATCGATTCCGGATCGAGTCACAACGCCGTCCTGCGCAATTCCCAAGGATCCACCATCTGGCCGGCCGACCTCTATCTGGAAGGCAGCGATCAGCACCGCGGTTGGTTCCAGTCGTCGCTCTGGACCAGCATCATCAGCCGCGGGGCCGCTCCCTACAAGGCCGTGCTGACCCATGGATTCATCGTTGGCGAAGACGGCAAGAAGATCTCCAAGAGCGGCGAGTATGAAAAACCCCCGACGTCCGATCGCTACATCAGTGAACACGGAGCCGACGTGATCCGCCTGTGGATCGCCTCGCAGGACTTCACCCAGGACATCACGCTGTCCGACAAGATTCTGGGCAACGCCGGGGAAGCCTATCGACTTTTCCGCAACACCTTCCGCTACCAGCTCTCGACCCAGTTTGACTTCGATCTGGCCCAGGATGGCGTCGCCCTCACCGAGCTCGACACCTTGGACCGCTGGGCGCTGCACCAGACTGCGGTCCTTGCCCAAGCCTGCACTGATGCCTACGATGCCTGCGAACTCCATCGAGTATTTCAGCTGTGCAATAACTTCTGCTCAGTCACGCTCTCATCGATCTACCACGACATCCTCAAGGACCGGCTCTACACCCTCGCAGCCGACCACCCGTTGCGCCGGTCTTCGCAGACCGCCATCCACTACATTTTCCAAACCTTGGTGCGCCTTCTCGCGCCAATCTTGGCTTTCACTGCTGACGAAGCGTGGGCCCATGCCACTGCCGGGAACGACTTCACTGACGATCCGATTCACTTGCAGGATTGGCCGGAGATTCCCGCCGAGTGGACCGCTCCCGATGTCGCCGCCGAGATTGCCACCCTGCTGCAGATTCGCAGCCAGGTGACGGAGGCCATCGAGCCCGCCCGCCAAGCCGGACAGATTGGCAAATCCCTGGATGCTGCTGTCACCCTCGTTCTTTCCGATGACGACCCGCGGCATGCTGTTTTAAGCAAGCACCGCGATTTCCTGCCGGAGCTCTTCATCGTTTCCCATGTCGCCCTGACCTCCGGCCCCGGAGATCTGGCGGTAACCGTGCAACACTGCCAAGAACTTGGCTACCAACGCTGCCCGCGCTGCTGGCGGTGGGTGCCGAGTCTTTCCCCGACCCCTCAAGGAGAAATCTGCGCCCGCTGCGCCGACGCGCTCGATTGATCCTCACTTCCCCGAAACATGGCTAAGAAAACCCCCACCCGCTCCACCAAGTCCAAAGCTGCCCGCAAGAAAGCGCCCGTCAAAAAGAAGACCGTCGTCGCCAAGAAAAAGGCACCAGTCAAAAAAACCGCCACCAAGAAGACGACCAAGAAAGCTGTGACCAAGAAAGCTGCGGCCAAGAAAACGACCAGGAAGGCCGCTCCCAAAAAGAAGGCTGCAGTGAAAAAGACTCCGGCCAAAAAAGTTTCGACCAAAAAAACGCCCAAGAAAGTCGCGAAAAAAGCCACTCCGGTTAAAAAGACAGCGGCGAAAAAAGCCGCGACCACTCGAGGCAAGAAAACCGCAGCACCACCTGCTGCCACCAAAAAATCTGTGAAGAAAACTCCCTCCAAAAAGACAGCGGCCAAACCAGCCGCCGCCAAGAAAACCACGGCCAAGAAATCCGCTGCTCCCAAGGCAACGGCCAAAGCCGGCAAACCCGCCGCCAAGAAGACCGCCACCCGCGGTCTTCTGAAGGGCCGCCTGTCCACGAAAGGCAAAGCGAGCAAATCCGCCTCGATCGGTTTCAGTCTCGATGAGGTGAAGGAAATTGCGAAGCAAAGTGCGGCCGACGAGGCCGCCGTGGCCAAGAAGAAGGCGGACAACGCCAAGGAAAAGGCCGCCGCCCTGGAAGCTCAGCTCAAGGCGGCCAAACCCTCCAAAGTCGCCGCGGCGTCGCTGGCCGACATCCTCGGGTTCAATCCGGCCGGTTCCAAAAAGAAATCGGCTTACGATGATCCTTCCGAGGTTCCGGCGAAGTGGCGCAAATACTTCAAGCTCCTGATCGAACTGCGGACCCACCTTACGGGGCAAATCGACCAGCATTCCGAGGAAACCCTGAAGCGCTCCTCCAAGGATGATGCCGGCGACCTGTCCTCCTACGGCCAGCACATGGCCGACGCGGGGACCGATACGTTTGACCGGGATTTCGCACTCTCGCTTGTTGCCAACGAACAGGAGGCGCTGGCAGAGATCGAGGCCGCGATCACCCGCATCAAAAACGGCACCTACGGCGTGTGTGAGGTGACCGGTGAACCGATCGACAAGGACCGACTCGCCGCCGTCCCGTTCACCCGCTACTCTGCTGCGGCCCAAAAAGAACTCGAACGCAACCGTCATCGCGTCCGCACCCAGGCCGGACTCGGCGCCGAAGCCGGCGATACGGTCGCGATCGCCGATCCCAACGCCGACGAGTAAACCCGAACCCAGGGGGCGCCTCGCCGTCTCATGGAGCAACCGCTACCAGCCTCACCTCCCGCCCCGGCGGGCAAGACGATACGGCAGCGGATCGGCGCGTATCGGTTGTTTTGGTGGTTTGCGATCATCACGCTCACCGTCGATCAGCTCACGAAATTCTGGATCGTGCATACCTTGCCGTTTCCGTCCTACGGACCGGGCCAGTGGATTCCCGTGATCGATGGATTTTTCCACCTCGTGCACGTGGGCAATACCGGGGCTGCGTGGAGTCTTTTCACCGGGAAAAGCACCCTGTTGGCGGGCTTGGCCTTTGTGACCCTGGGCGCGATCTATTACTGGCGCAGAACGCTAGGCCTGAAGGAACGTTGGATGCAACTGAGCTTCGGTTTGCTGTGCGGAGGCATTGTCGGAAATCTCATCGACCGTTTGGCCTACAAGCACGTGGTGGACTTTCTCGACTTTCACTTCGGCGACTACATCTACCCCACCTTTAACATCGCCGATTCAGGCATCGTCGTCGGCGTGGTAATCTACTTCATCCTCACGCTCCGCCAACCCACCGAAACCCCTTCGGTCGAAAAATAATTTTCCGCCGCCACTAATCCGGCGTTCACCGATGGACATTCAGCCAGATTGCGTCATGGATTTGAATTCCAGCCTATGAAGACACTGCCCCGCTCTCTTTACCTGCTCGGATTCATCGCGGTCTGCGGCATTGCCACCGGTCAAGGCACCACCAACTTCCCGACCATCGGCGTGGTTGAGCGCCATCATCCCGGCCTCGACAAACTGATCGCCCCGGACGCCAAGATTGAGGTGCTCACTTCGGGTTTCACGTGGTCGGAAGGCCCGGTCTGGGACCGGGCCGACAATCAACTGCTGTTTTCCGACGTGCCGGAAAATCGCATCCATGCGTGGAGCGTGGAGAATGGCCTGACCACCTACATGGAACCATCGGGTTACACGGGAGTGTTTGATCACCCGCGCGGCAAAGGCAGCAACGGGCTCACTTTTGATGCCGCAGGACAACTGGTCCTGTGCGAGCACGGCGATCGCCGAGTCTCCGTGCTGACCGCCGGGGGCGGCAAACGCACCATTACCGACCACGTGGACGGCAAACGTTTTAACAGTCCCAACGACCTGGCGATCGATGACGCCGGCAACATTTGGTTCACCGATCCTCCCTACGGCTTGCCCGAAGGGGCCAATGACCCGCGCCGCGAGTTGGACTTCGCCGGGGTCTACCTGCATCGCGCCAGCACCGGGAAAACCGAACTTCTCACCAAGGAGCTGCAATGGCCCAACGGGATCGCGCTTTCGCCTGATGAAAAGACCCTCTACGTGGCCCAGTCCTCCCGTTCCGAACCCATCGTCATGGCCTATCCGGTCGAGGGCGACCTGACTCTGGGCCAAGGTGCGGTCATCTTCGACCTGAGCTCAATCGAGAGTGGACCGGGCCGCGGCGGCAATCCGGACGGCCTCAAGGTCGACCGGCACGGCAACCTCTGGATCACCGGTCGCGGCGGAGTGCAAGTTGTCAGCCCGGATGGGGTGCATCTCGGCTCGATCGTGGTGGGTCAAAACACCGCCAACTGTGCCTTCGGCGACGACGGTTCCGTGCTCTACATCACGGCCGACATGTATCTGGTCCGTATCCAGACATTGGTGACGGGCGACGGATTCTGACTTCGCCGCCCTAGTGATGGGCCTCAAGATGGCTCATCAGGGGGTGCCATTCGAGCACTTCCTGAGCAGGCAGGGGATCTCCATGAGGTAAATGGCGTGCCAAATGTGGGCAGCCGGTCGTGAAAACGGCCAAAATCGTCGCACAACTCCGCACCGAACTGCAGGGGCCCTTCTAGGGCGGGTATTCACTGAACACATCCGCCGCCCACCTGGCATAGGCTGACTTCAGTCGCTCCAGCAGGGCCGGTTGATCGGCGGCGTGGTTGATTTGCTCGGGCACGTCGTCGGTGAGATTGGCCAAGTGAAATTCGTCGAGCGGACGCGTGCCAAATCCACGATTGCCGCCATGGATGAGTTTCCAATCACCCGCCCGAACCGCCCAAGTGTGTTGCCACTGCCAATAGAGGAAATGGTGTTCGGAGGGAGCCGTCGCATCGGCCATCAAGGAAACGGTCGACCGACCATCGAACTCCACTCCCGCCGGGGCCGGCAACCCGGCCAGGTCCAGGATTGTCGGATACCAGTCATGCGTCACCACCGCCTGGTTGCGCACCGCATTGGCCGGCACCGCAGGAGGATAGCGCAGGATGGCCGGCACCCGGATGCCGCCCTCCAGGAAACTCCCTTTGGCCCCGATCCACCGGCCGGCATTACCTCCGCCGCCATTGGCCCCGTAGTTTTCGCCCCGCAGCATGCCGGCCGGATGGTTGTCGATCTGGACGCTGTAGTCCTCCTCTGAATACCCATTGTCGCTGGTAAACAGGATGATGGTCTCGTCCGTCAGTCCGAATTGGTCCAGGGTACCCAGAATTCGCCCCAGGTAGTGGTCGCAGGTGGAGACCACGCGGGCGTAGGAACGGCGGGGCTCGTGCAGATCGGCGTAGGCGTTCGCGTAAACCTCCCCCGGTTGCTCCGGGTAATGCGGCAGGTTCAGGCTTAGAAAGAGAAAAAACGGTTCGTCCCGATGCCGGGCGATGAAGCTGGTGGCCCGATCGGTGATGAGATCGGGGAAATACTCCCCGCGGTGCCATACCTCGGCATCCCCTTCGTAGAGATCGTGCGCCGGCTGGCGGTGTCCGCCAAAGTGGTGATAGTTGTCGATGTAACCCTTGAGGATACCAAAGAATTCGTCGAAGCCATGGGCCAACGGCCGGTGGTCGGAATGGCCGCCGAGATGCCACTTGCCGAACAAGGCCGAGGCGTAGCCGTGGGCCTGCAACGCCTCCGCCAGGGTGACTTCCTCCAGAGGCAGATTACGCAACTTGCCGCGATCATGAGCCCCCTGCCCCCATTGGTTGAAGTTCACACGCTGGGGGTGCTTGCCGGTGAGCAATGCCGCCCGCGCCGGGCAACATACGGAGTGGCCGTAGGCTTGCGTAAAACGCACGCCCTCGCGAGCCAACCGATCCATGTTTGGCGTTATCAGGTCGCTCGAACCAAAACTGTTCACATCCAGGGCGCCCTGGTCATCCGTGTAGAAGATCACGACATTGGGCAAACGGGCCGACGCCAAGACAGCCACACAACCCAAGACCCCGGCAAATAGCAGCCGTTGCAACATCAGCTACTCCACGTTGGCGATTTGTTCGCGGATGCGCTCGAGTTCATTCTTCAACTCGATGACCCGTTTCGAGATCTCAAGGTCATTGGCCTTGCTGCCGATGGTGTGAATCTCCCGGCTGATTTCCTGGAGGATAAACTCCGCCTTGCGGCCAATTTCCCCTTCGCCCCGAATGTGTTCCTCGAACTGCGCCAGGTGACTCTGCAAACGCGTGAGTTCCTCGGAAATATCACAACGGTCGGCAAACAGCGCCACTTCACGCAGGACGCGCTCATCCCCCAAATCGAGTTCAAGGTCGGCATCACCGAGGCGCTTGAACAGCTGTTCGCGATATCCCGAAACCACTTCGGGGGCGCGCTTGGCCACGGAGGTGACATGCTTCCGCAACGCATCGACCCGGGTCAGGAAATCGATCATCAGCGCCTCTCCCTCTTTTGCCCGCATCGCCGCGAAACCGCGCAGGGCCTCCTCCGTCGCATCAAGAATCGCCACCTCAATGGCTTCGCTGAGTTCCGGTTCAGTCATCGCCCGGCGATCATTGGAAATCTCCCACAGCAGCTGGGCGTCGGGTTCAAAGGTGATGTTGTTCTTCTCCGCCAAGTCCGCCAACCGGGCCAGATGCGCTGAGGTTTGTCCTTCCGATCCCCCTTGCGCCTCCGATCCCACGTTCAGGTAAATCTTACCGCGGGCCGCGACCTCCCGGACCTTTTCGATAATCTTCGGCTCCATCGGCAACCATGCCTCCGGCAACCGCACCGTCAGATCGAGGGTCTTTCGATTCACCGAATTGACCTGAACCACGACCATCGTTTCTCCCACATCAGCAGTGGCGCGGCCAAATCCTGTCATGCTCTTCATGGGGAGAGTATCTCGCCCCAAAGTGGCAGGTAACAAGTAACAAGTATCAGGTGATTCAATCGTCTTTGTCCTGCTGCTTCGCGATCGAGGAAAATATCCGCGTCAACTGATTGGCTTCATCGATCAGTCGGTCCAATTCATCCGATACACTCGCAGCTTCCGATTCCGCCAACAGCTCCAACCAAAGTTGAGACTCTCGAGCCTCTTTGCGGCACACCTTTATCCGATAAAAAAAGTCCTTTCGGCTGCTACCTTCCTGGGCTTCGAGATAATTCGCTGCCACGGACCCCGACGAACGAACAAGCTGTTTTGCGTCCTCTCGCGAAGCCACTGAAAGCTCAAGGGTGTTGATCCACCTCCTCACATCCCGAGCAAACCAATAGGTGCGCTCGCTCAACTCTGAACCCACCGCGGTCATCTTGATACTTGGTCTTTGCTACTTGGAACTTTCCAAGTCCAGCAACTGCTGGACTTGAGCGACGTCCTTGTCGCCGCGGCCGCTCAAATTGATGACCAGAATTTCGTTGGAACTCATTTCCTTGGCCCGCTTGATCGCGTGCACCAGGGCATGGGTGGATTCCAGGGCGGGCAGGATGCCTTCGAGGCGGGAGAAAAGCTGGAAAACCTCCATCACTTCTTCGTCTTGCGCATAGGCAAACTCGATGCGACCGCGATCACGGTAGTAGGCATGCTCCGGGCCGATCGCGGCATAGTCCAAGCCGGCGCTGACGGAGTGGGTCAGTTCGATCTGACCATCGGTATCCTGCAGGATGTAGGTCTTGCACCCCTGCAATACACCGAGCTTGCCTCCTTCGAACCGCGCCGCGTGGTCGCCCCGTTTGATGCCACGACCTCCCGCCTCGACCCCCACCAGCCGCACCGACTCATCGTCGAGGAAATCAAAGAAGAATCCGATCGCATTGGAGCCGCCACCCACGCACGCAACCATCTCGTCGGGCAATCGACCCTCCCGCTCCAACAACTGGGCTTTGGTCTCCTGACCGATCACCCGGTGGAAGTCGCGCACCATCATGGGATACGGGTGTGACCCCAGCGCGGAGCCCAGAATGTAATGGGTGGAACGCACGTTAGTCACCCAGTCACGCATGGCTTCATTGATCGCTTCCTTCAGCGTCTTTTGACCGGCCTCAACGCCGATGCATTCGGCCCCCATCAGGCGCATCCGAAACACGTTCAGGGCTTGGCGCTCCATGTCGACGGCCCCCATGTAGACCCGGCACTTGAGGCCAAACTTGGCGCACACCGCGGCGGTTGCGACGCCATGCTGACCCGCTCCCGTTTCCGCGATGACCCGCTCCTTGCCCATGCGCTTCGCCAAGAGCACCTGCCCGATTGCATTGTTGATTTTATGCGCGCCGGTATGGAGCAAATCCTCCCGCTTCAGGTAAATCCTGGCCCCGCCGCAATATTCGGTGAGACGCTCGGCAAAATAGAGCTCGGTCGGTCGGCCGGCAAACTCCTTGAGGTGGCCTTTGAGTTCGCCGAGGTAAGCCTCGTCCTGGCGGGCCTCTTCGTAGACTTCGCCCAGCTCTTTGAGAGCGGTCATCAGGGTTTCCGGCACAAAAACGCCGCCGTAGCGGCCAAAGTGGCCGCCCTCGTCGGGCAGCGAGAACCGGTCTTGCGTGAGGGTTTCGAGTGCAGCGGTGTCAGCCATGGGTCGGCCAAACTGACGCGATCATGCCTCCGCTGGCAAACCGGATCTGTTGATGGTACGGTCTACCGCAAGAAGCGCAGAATGCCGCGGCGGATGACACGCAAGGGATTGAGCTGCACGCCTCGCGGATCATTCACCTGCGTGGCGAAGCCGAGGGAAATCAAGGATGAGATCGCCGTCACCCCAACCAGGGCAGTGAAACCACCGGCGGATGTCCAAAGCACCTGCGCCAGACCGCTGTAGAACACTAGGGCGACCATGGTAAACAACGCCATCCGCGCCAAGTAGCTGGACTGATTGTCATTCGGGCTGAGCTCCATCAGGAGGGTATCCTTACCGATGATCATGATCATCATGCTCATCGCGAACGCAGCATAAGCCACCTGCGCCCAAAGCAAATCGCTCACGAACAACGCCGGAATCAGGCTCACCACCAGCGCACCCAATCCGATGATGAAGGTGGCCCGGCCACCCCAGCGGTCACCAATGGCCGCGGCAATCAAGTTGCCCGCCGACTGCCCCCCCATTTGCCACATCGCCAGGACTCCAAGGAAACTCTTCGGCTGATCAAGACGGTCCAGCAGCGTCACCGCATAGAATGGCACCACCAGGCAAAAGCCATGCATGAGCATGAGTCCGCCCAGAAAACTGTATCGGGATCGGCGCATCGGACCGGCCCGGTAGTAGAACTTCAACGCTTTGATGGCGCCGGGTTTCTCCGCTTCGACCGGTTTGTCCGGCTCTGCCGGGGGCGCAGCTTGGACCTTTTCCTTGACGGCAAAAAGCAGGCCCCACGAAGCCATGAAAAACAGTGCCGCCAACAGATGCAGTATCCCATAGCCGTGCACCCCCGGATAAGTCGACAAGACGTTCTGGATCATGGCCCCCGCGATGATGCCGGTGACTCCGCCAAACAGAAAACGGAACGCCAAATTGGAGGCCCGTTTTCTGGCGGGCACCGCGTTCATGTAAAGCCGTTGCCAAGCCGCAAAACCCAACCCACCCAGAATGCCGGAAAACAACGGGGCCGCCGCCAGCAACATCCACACGGCGTCACCTTGAATCCCGCCCCACAAAAGCACCAAGCCAATCACCAAATACGGCATGCGCTGAAAGAAGCCCGTCCAGGTGACATATGGCCGCAACTGTGTCAGGCGATCCACCCATCCGGCATTAAGCATAGGGATGCCAAACAGTCCGATCACCATGACGGTGGGCATGTAGGCGGCCACCCAACTCGGCCCGCCTTCCTCCAGGATCAATGCCGGCAACAGGCTCTGCACGTTGACAAAACCCATGCCAAAAACAAAGAAGCCTCCTTCGAACAGAAAGACAAAGTAGTTGCGGCGATCAGGATTCGAACTGCTGGCAGGAGAAGCAGGGGACACGAGCTGCTGATGTCACGGCAACGGGGCCGCTGGCAATGCCCAAGCCATCAAAAAACACCTGCCAGAGAATCCTTTGCCCGGCCTACGCCGGCTGACTTCCGACAATGGCTAAAGTTTGACCCAAAATGGCCGTTTTACGCGACAATAATGCTAGCAGCGAGCGCCCTCGAATTCGATCTGATCAGTGTGGCGGAGAAATTGCCGACCGCCCCACGGCTGCTCGTGGAATTGGGCACCGTCATGCAACAGCCTTCCTGCTCCGGCGAAGCCGTGGTGGATTTGCTGAAACAGGACCCGACTCTGGTGGCTCAAATCCTGCGCATGGCCAACAGCGCGGCCTACGCGCCGGCGGAAAAAATCAACGACCTTGAGCACGCGATTTCCTTCGTCGGATTCGATGAAATCCATTGCTTGGTCGGGGCCGTCGCATCCGAGCAACTCGCCGAGGGGAAGATACGTTACTATCCCGTCGATGCCAACCGGCTGCGACGGCACACCCTGTTTGTGGCCATCCTGATGGAAACCCTCGGCAACACCACCCAGCTCAATCCCCAGGAATGCTATATCGTGGGATTGCTTCGCACGATGGGAATGATGGCCCTTGAACGCATGGTTCCGGCCATCGACGCCATTCTGCCGTTTGAGTGCAGTCCTCAAACCGAACTTCATCATTGGGAGCGCGAGCAGTGGGGCATCACCAACGTCGAGGCGGCCGAAATCATTCTTACCCACTGGCAGTTGCCGACCAAAACATCGGCCGCCATCCGGGGACACTGCAATCCGGAGCAGGACGAGAACCCGCGGACCCATCTGTTACACCTCGCCGCCAGTTGTGCCGCCCAACGCTACGAGTGCATCGCGGGAGAGGAAAACTACTGGAGCACGGATGAAGTGGTGCTCGAGCGAAACGGCCTGACCATCGAGGAATTGGATCAGGCCTGTGACCGGGCGGCTGAAAGATATCGCAAGCTGCGCGTCGCGATCGACTGATTGCGGACCCGGTCAGGCCTCGGGCTTTCCGGGTCAGCAACCGTCGTCGATCTGCTTTTGGCAATAGCTCATCACGTCGCGGAATTTGCTTTCGTTGTGGTGATCGGCCGCAACGAGATTGCGGTGGGCTTCCAAAACCTCCCGGGCGGCCGCGATTTCATCGCTGGCCTGGGTCTGTTGCAGAAACGCGGTGTCGTCCCGCGAGACCGAGCGGCCGTCATCAACGGTGAGCAGGCGGTTGAGCCCCAGATTGTTCACGAGCTCAAGATTGCGTTCGTTCAAGTGGCTGATGACCAACGACCCCTTGGGTTGAGCCTTGCGCAGCTTTAGTGCGGTGCCGGCCATGACGCCGAGGAATGTGCTGTCCATGCCGGTGCAGGCCTCAAAATCCATCACAAAGCGGCGTTTCCCCACTTCGAGCATGCGATCGAGAAAGCTTTTCATCGTGCCGCAGTTTTGAAACGTAGCTTTCCCTTCGATCCGGATGGCAACGGGATTGCTGTCCGGATTTACCAGGAACTGGGTTTGTGGAATAGTGGGCACGATTCTAAAAAAGACCCGAGAACGCGCAATATGTTCTCGGGACGAAAGTGAGCGTCAGCTGCGAGCGATGATTTGTCGGAGCACGTAGGACAAGATTCCGCCGTGTTGATAGTAATCCACCTCGATTGGCGTATCGATCCTACAGGCCACGGTGGTGTCTTCGGACTCTCCCGAAGCACGCGTGATCC
Organism: Opitutaceae bacterium; assembly: GCA_028280945.1. Lineage (GTDB taxonomy): Bacteria > Verrucomicrobiota > Verrucomicrobiia > Opitutales > Opitutaceae > Actomonas. The sequence goes on along the minus strand of JANQKV010000072.1, from coordinate 13,650 downwards.
GGAGCGTCAGATCCTGCTGCGGCTGAATGTCCGGGGACAAGCCGAGCACGTCGAAGGTTTCCGTGCCATCCAGGCCCAAACTCTGAGCGGTCTGGCCGTCCTTGAACTGCAGAGGCAGCACACCCATGCCGACCAGATTGCTGCGATGGATGCGTTCAAAAGACTCCGCCACAACGGCTTTCACGCCCAGCAGGTTGGTGCCTTTGGCCGCCCAATCGCGGGAGGAACCGGTGCCGTATTCCTGACCTGCGATGACAATGAGCGGAGTCCCCCGCTCCTTGTAGGTCATGGCGGCATCGTAAATGGACATCTCTTCGCCGTCCGGCTGCAGCATGGTGTAACCACCCTCCTTCGGTGCGACCATGAGGTTCTTGATCCGCACATTGGCGAAGGTGCCCCGAGTCATGATGCGGTCGTTGCCGCGGCGGGAGCCGTAGGAGTTGAAATCCACCCATTCGACACCGTTGTCGGTGAGGTAGCGTCCGGCGGGAGCATCCTTCTTGATGGCGCCGGCCGGCGAGATGTGGTCGGTCGTGACCGAGTGGCCGAAGATGCCCATGGGGCGAGCGCCCTTGATCTCGGCGATGGTGCCCGGCTCGAGACTGAAGTTTTCGAAGAACGGCGGCTCCTGAATGTAGGTGGAGTCCCGGTCCCACTCGTAGACATTGCCAACGGATGAAGGAATCTCGTTCCACTTCGGATTCTGCCCGGTGAAATCGCTGTAGAGCTCTTTGAACACCTCGGGTTTGAGCGCCGCCGACATCTCGTCGCGAATTTCCTGCAGCGACGGCCAGAGATCCTTGAGGTAAACATCGTTGCCGTCCTTGTCCCGGCCAATCGGCTCGGCTGACATGTCGAGGTCCACCTTGCCCGCGAGCGCGAAGGCCACCACGAGGGGCGGTGACATGAGGAAGTTTGCCTTAATGTTCTGGTGGACGCGGGCCTCGAAATTGCGGTTGCCGGAGAGTACCGAAGCCGCCACCAGATCGTTTTCGGTTACGGCGCCTTCGATTTCACCATCCAGCGGGCCGGAGTTGCCGATACAGGTGGTGCAGCCATAGCCGACCGTCTGGAACCCGAGTTGGTCGAGATACGGAGTCAGGCCGGTCTTGTTGAGATAGTCGGTCACCACCCGGGAACCGGGAGCGAGTGAGCTCTTCACCAACGAATTCACGGTCATGCCCCGCTCCACCGCTTTTTTGGCCAGCAAACCAGCCGCAAGCATCACGGACGGGTTGGACGTGTTCGTGCAGCTCGTGATGGCAGCGATCAACACATTGCCGTGGCCCAGCTTGGTCTCCTTGACCTCGGTCGCAACTGCGCCGAGTTGATCGGCATCCTTGCCAAATCCACCTTCAGGAACGGGCTTCGAGAAGGTTTGGGTGAAAGACTCCTTCAGGGCGGGAAGTTCAATGCGGTCCTGCGGGCGCTTCGGACCGGCGACACTCGGCACAACCGTCGTGAGATCAAGCTCCACATCGATCGAGTAATCGACATCTCCCTTTTCGGGTATGCCCCACAGACCCTGCGCCTTATAATAAGATTCATAGAGGGTGACGTGTTCCTCCGAACGGCCGGTTCCGCGCAGATACAGCGAGGTTTCTTCATCAATGGGGAAGAAGCCCATCGTGGCACCGTATTCGGGCGCCATGTTGGCGATGGTGGCGCGATCAACCAAGGGCAAGGCCTTCGCGCCCGGGCCGTAGAACTCCACGAACTTGCCCACCACTTTCCGCTCGCGCAGAATCTGGGTGATGGTGAGAGCCAAATCGGTTGCCGTCACGCCCTCCTGAAGCTCGCCGGTGAGGTACACCCCCACAACGTCTGGCGTGAGGAAATAGACCGGTTGACCCAGCATGCCGGCCTCAGCCTCGATACCGCCCACGCCCCAGCCGACTACGCCGAGGCCGTTGATCATGGTGGTGTGGGAGTCGGTGCCAACCAAGGTGTCCGGGTAGTAGGTGCCGTTTTCGTCCTTGAGCACGCCTTGGGCGAGATACTCAAGGTTGACTTGGTGCACGATGCCAATGCCCGGAGGCACGACCTTAAACGTGTCAAAGGCCTGCATGCCCCACTTCACGAATTGGTAACGCTCGCGGTTGCGTTTGAACTCGAGCTCCAGGTTGCGCTGCAGGGCTTCGGCCGAGCCCGCAAAATCCACCTGCACCGAGTGGTCCACCACCAGGTCCACCGGCACCAGCGGCTCGATGATCTTCGGGTCCTTGCCCAGTCGATCGACCGCGGAACGCATGGCCGCAAGATCAACCAAGAGGGGCACGCCGGTGAAATCCTGCAGCACGATGCGGGCGACCACAAATGGCACTTCCGCCGTGCGGTTCGCCTTGGCCTGCCAACCCGCCAATGAAGCCACCGCCTCCTCCGTGACCCGCTTGCCGTCACAATTGCGCAGCAGCGATTCGAGCACAATGCGAATGGAAACCGGCAGACGATCGATCACGTAACCGGCATCCTTCAGCGCCGGCAACGAGTAGAGGGCGTGCGAGGCACCATTCGCTTCAAAGGTGCCTCGGGTGTTAAACGGGTTGGGAAGACTCATCGGTAGGATTTTGGGTTGGGTAAATTAATCAGTGGTCCGGTGCCGGGAGCCGCAGCCCCCGGATCGCCCACGCAGGTGGCGCTGTCGCGCCACTCCACTCAGCTGGCCAGCGCGGCCTTGACGGCGTCGAAGTCCGGCAACTCGGTCGGGGCCGCCGTCTGCTCCGCGTATTTCACCACGCCATCGGGACCGATCACAAAGGCGGCGCGGGCCGAGGTATCACCGACATCGGCAAGATTCGGAAACACCACGTCGTAGGCCTTGGTGACTTCTTTGTTCAAGTCGCTGGCGAGGGTGATGGAAATGTTGTTGGCGCTCGCCCAGGCCTCTTGCGCAAAGGGACTGTCGACACTGATACCAATCACCCGGGCGTTGAGCTCGTCGTAAGCGGACAAACCGGCGGTAACATCGCAGAACTCCTGCGTGCAGACCCCCGTGAAAGCCAGGGGGAAGAAAAGCAACACGGTGGATTTGCCACCGTTGTCGCTGAGTTTCACGTCGACGAGACCGTCGGCGTTCTTGCTCTTGAGGGTGAAATCAGGGGCGGTGGAACCTACTGCGATGGGCATGATGAAGTGGATGGGTTGATGAATTGCTGATCCGCCAAAATGTATGGCGAAAAGGAGTTCTTACTCTTCGCGCTCCCAAAATAAGCCGCAATCCGTTTTTACACTTAGAAGCCGGCTTATTTTTGGCAAAGGTCCGTGCATTAGCTGCGCTGTGTCCGAGGGTAACGCAAGTTGCTCACTTCCCCCTTGCCCCGGGTAAAGCCGCGACGCTTTGCTCTGCGTTTTCACCATGACAATCCTCGAAGAGCTCCAATGGCGCGGCCTGCTGGCCGATTGCACTGATCTCGATGCCCTCTCGCAGCGCATCGCCCAAGGCCCCATCACGCTCTATTGCGGCTTCGATCCGACTGGCGACTCCCTCCACGTGGGCCACCTGATGGGGCAGCTCACTTTGCGACGGTTCCAACTCGCGGGCCACCACCCCATTGCCCTCGCTGGTGGGGCGACCGGCATGGTGGGCGACCCTTCCGGCCGTTCGTCGGAGCGAAACCTGCTCACCCGCGAGCAGCTCTCACACAATATCGCGTCGATCAAGGGCCAGCTTTCCCGCCTGCTCGATTTTGAGACGTCGGAAAACCCGGCGCGACTGGCTGATAACGCCGATTGGATCTCCCCCATCAGCTTCCTCGATTTCCTTCGTGACGTGGGAAAGCACTTTTCAATCAATGTCATGCTGGCGAAGGACTCGGTAAAGTCGCGGCTCGGGAGCGAGACCGGCATCAGTTACACCGAGTTCAGTTACCAACTGCTCCAAGCCTACGATTTCCTGCACCTGCATCGAACCCACGGCTGCGAACTTCAGATCGGCGGTTCCGATCAGTGGGGCAATCTTGTGGCGGGGACCGACCTGATCCGGCGGAAACTGGGCCCGGAGACGACCACCTTTGGCTGGACCTTTCCGCTGATCACCAAGTCCGACGGCACCAAGTTTGGCAAAACCGCCGATGGCGCGGTGTGGCTGGATCCGAACAAGACCAGCCCTTACCGGTTCTACCAATTCTTCATCAATACCGAGGATGCCAAGGTCTGCGAATACTTGCGCAAGTTTACCTTCCTGAGCCGCGAGGAGATTGAATCCCTGGAGGCAGGCCATGCGGCAAATCCCGGCGCCCGCGTCGCTCACAAGGCGCTGGCCGAGGCCGTCACCACCATCGTCCATGGTGCCGCCGCCTGTGCCGACGCTCAAAAAGCGAGCACGATCATGTTTGGCGGCGGACTCGACGGCATCAGTGAGGCTGTTTTTGCCGATGTCGTCGGGGAGGTGCCGACCATGGATGCAACCCTGAAACAATTCAGCGGCGAAGGCACCGGGCTCATCGACCTGGTGGTGCAGGCCGGCCTCTGCCCTTCCAAGGGCCAGGCGCGAAAGGATATCGCGGCGGGCGGCATCTACGTGAACAACGAACGCAGCAACGACATCACCCGTCAGCTGACGAACGCCGATCTACTGTTCGGCAAGTATCTGTTGTTGCGCAAAGGCAAGCGCAACTACGCCGTCCTGCGCATCCCCGCCTGACCTTGTTGGTCGCGCGATGAACATCCTTCTGATCACCAGCGACCAACAGCGGTGGGATTGCATTGGCCGGCTCAATCCGGCGATCAAGACACCCAACCTTGATCGATTGGCCGCGCGAGGCATCACGTTTGATCGTGCCTATACGGTCAACCCGGTGTGCACTCCTTCACGCTGCACGATGCTGACCGGCGAATACCCCTCCCGCCATGGTTGCTGGCATGTAGGCACCAACCTGCCCGAGGACTATCCCCACACGGTTGCCAGCGAGTTTGCCGCGGCCGGCTACGCCACCGCCCTGCTCGGCAAGGCGCACTTTCAAGCCTGCAAGGATCCCGCCAGTCCCGAGTCTGCCCCGGCCGTGCACGACCTCGACCATTTCGACCACTGGCACGGTCCTTATTTTGGATTTGAACACGCGGAGCTGGTCATCGGTCATACCTCCGAACCGCACGCTGCCGGCATGCACTACGGTGCCTGGCTGCGATCCCGGGGGGTAAACCTGTCCGACCACTTCGACATCCACGATTACGATCATTTCGGGCCCTGGGATCTCCCGCCTGAACACCACGGTTCAACCTGGGTGGCCGACCGAACGCTCGCCGCCATCGATCGCGCTCGAACTGCGGAAAAGCCGTTTTTCGTCTGGGCCAGTTTTCAGGACCCGCACAACCCCTACGTCACGCCGGAACCCTGGGCGTCGCTGCATGACCCTGCCAACATGCCCGATCCCATTCCTGCCGGTGAGGTGGATGACCGGCCTGAATTCTACGCAGCCCTCAACCGGGGCGAGTTTTATGGCGACGATCCTGAACTTCAGGAAAGGGCCTGGGGTGATGCCAAGGTCCGCCCTGAGCTCTCCGACAACGACATAGCCCGACTGAGGTCCGTCTATTGCGGCATGATCAGCCTGATGGACCAACAGATCGGTCGGCTGTTGGATCAATTGGAGGCAGATGGCTCCATCGATGACACGTTGATCGTATTCACTTCGGACCACGGCGACTACCTGGGTGATCATGGCCTTTGGGGCAAAGGTCTGCCTGCCTACGAAAGCATGCAACGCGTGCCCTTCATCGTGGCACACCCAAGTTGTCAAAATCCAGGGTCCGTGAATCACGCGCTGCAGTCCCTCATCGACATTCCCGCGACCTGTCTGGGTGCCTCGGGTCTTCACGTCCCGGACAACTATCAGGGTGTGTCACAGGAAGCCGCCTGGATCGATTCCACGGTCAGCCGACGCGATCACTGCCGACTGGAGTTCCGCCCCGCCCAGGGCCCCTTCAAGCAGCAGACTTTCATCGAAAACAGCTACAAACTCGTCCTCTATAATACCCGCGATTACGGCGAACTCTACGATCTTGAGGCAGATCCCTGGCAGACTCGAAATCTGTTTGACTCCAAGTCCCATCGGAAACTGCGCGATGATATGCTCGACCGTTACCCATTGCCGGATTCGGCCCAAGATGTGGTTCGCCCCCGCATGGCCGTCGCCTAGGGTCATTCCCGACCATGTCACAGTCCACCTTCATCGGCATTGAAATTGGCGGCACCAAATTGCAATTGGTCGCAGGCTCTGCATTGGGTGAAATCAACACACGGCTTCGTTTCGCGGTGGATCGCGGTCGTGGGGCGGAGGGCATTCGGGAAAAGATTGCCGAGGCCGCTCCCGACCTGGCAAAGGAACACTCGGCCGTCGCCATTGGCGTCGGCTTTGGCGGGCCAACCGACTGGCGAGCGGGCAAAACCATATTGTCGCATCATGTCGAGGGATGGCACGACTTTCCCCTCGCCTCCTGGCTGTCCGACATGACCGCGGGCCTGCCCGTCGTCATCGACAACGACGCCAATGTTGCCGGTCTCGGCGAGGCCTGCTGCGGGGTCGGCCGAGGACATCACACCGTTTTTTATGTGACTCTGGGCAGCGGCGTGGGAGGCGGGCTGATCCAGGGCGGCCGGATCCTGCACGGCGGGGGCGCCACCGAAACCGAGATCGGCCACCTGCGCCTGGACCGGGACGGCACCATCGTCGAATCACGCTGCTCCGGCTGGGCCGTGGACCGGCGTATCCGCGAAGTGGTGACGGAGTACCCGGATGCGGAACTGGCGCAACGCGTAGCCGCGAGCAAACTTCCGCCTGCGGTGCACCTCGCGCCAGCCCTCGCCGCCCGGGATCACCTCGCCCGTCGCATCATCGAGGAAGTGGGGGCGGATCTAGGTTTGGCCCTCTCCCACGTAACCCAATTGCTGAGTCCGAATATCATCGTGATCGGTGGAGGCCTTTCGTTGATCGGTGAGCCGCTGGTCAACGCGATCCAAACGGGACTCGATCGCCACGTGATGAAAGCATTGCAACCCGCCCCTCGCGTGTGTGCCGCCGGGCTGGGAGAAGACCCGGTTCCCGTTGGTGCCCTCCTGCTGGCGGCCCAGGGCCATAGCACCTGAAACTGAATTTACCCTCATGAAAAACTGGATCCAAGACTACCTCACGGCTCATCAAGCTGCCATCGCCTCCATCGACCCAACCGAGATCGAATCCCTGATCCGGGTCCTGCAGGACGCCCACGCCAACGACCGCCGGGTGTTTGCCATCGGCAATGGTGGCAGCGCCGCGAATGCCTCGCACTTTTCGACGGATCTCGGCAAAGGTGCATCCGACCTGCTCTCCAGGCGCTTTAAGGTCATTTCCCTCACGGACAACACACCATGGATCACGGCCCTCGGCAACGACTACACCTACGATGATGTATTCCGGCGGCAGTTGGAAAACTACGCCCAACCCGGTGACGTCCTGCTCTGCATGAGTGTGAGCGGGAACTCCCCCAACCTCGTGCAGGCCGCCGAATGGGCCAAATCCCATGATCTCACCACCATTGCCCTCATCAGCACCCGGAAGGCCAGGCTCGCTGATCTTGCCCAGCACGTGGTGCGTATCGATGACGGCCATTTCGGCCGGGTTGAGGACTGCCACATGACCATCTGTCACCTCCTCTGCTACGCCTTCATGGAGGTGCCGGAATTGCGCGGCGCCTAAGAACTTACGGTCCTGTATGGCGGCACTGGGAGTGGTTGGGCCGGGCACCATGGTATGCCCAGCCTTATGATCCGTTACCTCATCCCCCTGCTGTTCATCTCCGGCATTTGCTGGGCGTCATCTCATCTGGAGCGCTTTGCCCCGGTCGCTTCACCGGAAAGCTATCCTCGCGGCGTCGAGATATCCTCCCGCTACACCGTGCTGGTCAAATCCGCGAGTGACTCCACCCCCTGGGATGAAGCAAAACACCGCACCACCACCTATCGTCTCTGGCCGGACTATCTCGACCCCGAAACCCTCCCCGCCAAACACGCGGAGACCGCCGTGCACGTGGCTCAAGTCGACGCCAACGTGCGGGTGCGGGTGCGCGTCGAGATCATCGATGGCCCGGAGATAAAAACTCTACGGCTTAAGCCCTCCCGCCTGACCGAACTCAACGAAACCAAAACCGCGACGGCTCGCAGGGTCGAGTTTGAGGTCGAGCCCTACCGCTACACCCGCAGCGTGCTCGTCGAAATCAATGCGCCTGAGCAAGACACCGATGCCCTGCAGGACGGGCTGATGTTTTTTCTCAACCCGCCTTCCGCAAAACCGGAGGGCAATGTGCTGGAACTCCCCTCCGGAATCATCGATGCGAGCTCGCCCCACATGGACGATCTCAACCGCATCCTGATCACGGAAGACTCGCCCTACGACGCACTTTACATTCCATCGAACACCCTGGTCGACGGCCGCGTGGAAGTGCGCAAGCCGGGTTTCAAAGTAATGGGCCGGGGCATGATTGTCGGTTCGCGCTGGCCCTTTGTGAAAGCCGTGCCCAACTGGCGCGACCGTTACCCCGAGTGGATCAGTCCCAGCGGAAAATGGGTGCGGCCGCTGCTGGCCTATGACCATCCCGACGATGCCCCCGAGGATCAAAGCAGCATGTTCGAGGGAGTCCTGGTGGCGCACCCTTACCACTTCTGCGTCGGCTGGGCTTATTGGAATGAAAACCTCAAAACCTTCGGCTGGCGCTTCTCCTCCGACGGCATTCACGGCGTGCACAAACGCGGCTCCTTCATGCGCGTGAATGATGACGCGACTTACATCAACAGTGGCTCGGTGGAGGACTGCGTGTACTGGCATCTGGTCAACGGCGCGATCCTGCAGCTCGGTTGGGGCCTGAGTCGCGACAACAATCGCCCGGCTCATGCCAAGCGGCTCGATGTGTTGCGTGGCGAGTGGGACAATCTGCCCAATCCCGGGCAGGATCGGCTCGGGTCCCCCGCTGATGCTCCCACCCCCACGCCTCGTTACGCTTCCCACAACCGCGGCGTGATCGTCGGCACCTTCCGCGGAGGCCAGGCCTTCACGGTGCGCAACAAGCATTTTGAGGACATCCGCGTCGATGCCCAGGTAAACCGGTTAATCTATCTTGGCTCCCGCACCGAACTTGTGAGTTACGAGGACTTCCGGCTGAAGGACATCTGGTTTGCCACTGACCCTGCCTATACCACCGAGGTCGTTAACGTCCTGCGCGGGGGACGCACCGTGAACAACATCATTTTCGAAAACGTCGTGGTAGGTGATCGGCGAATAAAGTCACTTGACGATCTGGAACCGCTTTCCGCCAAAAACCTCGGCGACATTAGGTTCCGATAAAAAAATCTCAATTTATTGGGAACGCGGAGTTGGTTTTGGCGTCCCATCTTCAACATAACCGGTGATTGCCACCGGCATCAAAAACTGATGCGAAGTCGGGCCAGGCTTCGGATCAAAGTCCTACCCCCGCTATGCCCTCGCGTATCCTTCCTCTGGCCCTTCCCCTCATCCTTGTCGCCACCGCGACTGCCCAAGACACCCGTGTGCCGGTTCTGCCGGCCGTGCCCGACGACTACTCGAACGTCGAACTCCCGCAGCATTTTCTCGAAAATGCCTTTCCCGCGAACGATCCGTTTCAAAACGCCGTCATCGACAACGACAACACACCCGCCGACAACCCGGTGACCGATGATGGTGCCATGCTCGGCCGGGTTCTGTTCTACGATCGCAAGCTGAGTGCCAACGGCACGGTTTCCTGCGCCTCCTGCCACCTGCAGGAGGATGGTTTTTCCGATCCCAATGCCTTCAGCGAAGGGTTTGCCGGCGGCTTTACGCGCCGCAATTCCATGGGCCTGGCCAACGCACGATTTTACGAACCCGGTAAGTTCTTTTGGGATGAACGTGCGGCCACTCTGGAGGATCAGGTGCTTATGCCGTTCCAGGACGAGGTTGAAATGGGGCTGACCCTTGAGCAACTTGTATCCATCGTATCGGCACAGGACTATTATCCTCAATTGTTCGTCAACGCCTTTGGTGACCCCGCCGTCGATTCGGATCGTATCGCGAAGGCACTGGCTCAATTTGTGCGCTCCATGGTCAGCGTGAACAGCCGCTACGACCAGGGCCGCGCCTTGGTAGACGGCCCCCTCGACGATTTTCCCAACTTCTCCAATCAGGAAAACCGCGGCAAACAGCTGTTCATGAATCGTGACGGAGGGGCCGGTGCGGGTGGGCCGGTCACGTGTGCCGACTGCCACGTGACGGAGGCCTTCATCAGCCCATTCCGCGGCACGTCGCATGATAGCGGCACATCCGCCGCCACCAACAATGGACTCGACGCCGTCTCCACCGACGATCTCGGTATCGCGGAAGCCACTGGCAACATCGATGATACCGGCAAATTTAAAGTGCCGTCCCTTCGCAACATTGCTGAGACCGCCCCCTACATGCACGATGGTCGCTTCGACACGTTAAACCAGGTGCTCAATTTCTATGACGGTGATATCGAGAATCATGCCCAACTCTCCGATGTGCTGAGGGGCAACAATGACCGGGCGATTCAAATCAATCTTAATGGGGGCGAACGGAACGACATCGTCGCCTTCCTCCGCACCCTTTCAGACGAGGCTTTCATGTCCGACGCCAAGTTCAGCGACCCCTTCGTGAATGCCAACGAGGCTCCAGATGCTCCGAAGGTGCAGGCGACCAACCTTTCCACGCGTTCCCTGGTGTCGCCCGGTGATGGCGTATTGATCCCGGGATTTGTGATCAATGGCACGGGCTCCAAGACGCTGCTCATTCGTGGAGTGGGTCCCGCGCTTACCGATTTCGGCGTCACCAATGCCCTCACCTCTCCCGAGCTTACACTCTACCAGGGCGGAACCGCCATCGCTACCAATCGGGGTTGGACCACTTCACCCGACGCGGCGTTGATCGCCTCCACTGCCGAAACCATTGGTGCCTTCGCCTTCGGATCCGGCAGTGCTGACAGTGCGCTGCTCGCGACGGTTTCCCCCGGAGCCTATACCGTGCACCTTGCCAGCGCCGACAATCAGACCGGATCGGGGTTGGTTGAGATTTATGATGCCGGCGGCGATGAGTCGGCCACCCTCGTGAATCTCTCCGCCCGTGCCGAAATCGCGCCCGGCGGCGATGCCTTGATCCCGGGTTTTGTGGTCGTCGGCGAAGGCGCCCGCACCTATCTCATCCGCGCCATTGGCCCGACCCTGGCTGACTTCGGGGTCACCAGCGCGATGCCCGACCCGCAACTCACGCTCTACCGCGACGGTGTGTTGGTTTCGATGAATGACAATTGGTCGGACTCGGGCAACGCCGCCCAGACCGAAACCACCGCCGGCAATGTTGGCGCGTTTGCCCTTGATCCCGACAGCGCCGACGCCGCCCTCACCATCGCGCTTGTGCCCGGTGCCTACACCGTGCACGTCACCGGGGTTGATGGTTCTTCCGGTACGGTGCTGGTCGAGGTTTACGCAGTGCCGTAGCCGGAGATCAACCCCGGCCCAGCAACCAGTCCCAAATGGCGACCAACGCCGGCTTGGACGTCTCACGTTCCTGCCAATAGCGGTCAGCGGTGGCGGCCGTCATGATTCCCAAGGGGCCGGCATGTATGCCGCCCCCTTGCCGCACATCGTTCACCTTCACCCAAAGCTCATTGGGCTCCCCACCACGCTTCAGAACGTTGCTCGAAAACCGATAGCGCCGGAGCTCACGCCATTGCTCTTGATCCTCGGCGTTACGCCAAGTCTTCCCGATGAGCTGACCATTGAGGTAAACTTCATCACGGTCATCGATGCGACCGAGTGAAATTTCCATTTCAGCCGGCAGTTCAACAGGAGGCAGGGCAAAGGTTGTTTGATACCACGCAGTGCCATCAAAATGCCGCCATCCCTGCACGTCCCACTGCCCCGGTGCCACGACGGGCCGCCAGTCGGCCTGGGCCGGCGGGGGCCGCGTGGAATCATCCGGTGCCGAGGCAATCCGCCACGTCCCGGCCAGGTCAACCAACGGGGCCGGCAGGCTGCTGGCATAGATGCCGAGGTCTTCACTCACCAGGCCGCCACCTCCGCCACTGTCATACACCCGCACCGCAATCTCGTTTTCAGAATCTGACCGCAGCAACCCAGCCGGGATCAAGTAGGCCCGTTCGCAATCCCAAGCGGTTCCCGCCGGATCCTCCGGGTTGCCCGTGCGACCGATCAAAACGCCATTGAGATAGGTCTCATCGGTATCGTCGACCCGACCCAGAACCAGGTAGTTTGCCCCCTCGGAGTCTCCGTTCCACTCAAACGACTTTCGATACCACGCATAGCCATCGATATCTTCATAACCCTGGCCCTCCCAACTGTCGTTGCCATCGATGCCCTGCCAAACCCCGGCGTCGGCCAACACTTCGGTGAGTTCGGCCCGATCATCAAAAGCAATCGACCAATCCGACACCAACGACATGACCCTGGTCGCCCGGTCACGCTGGAAAAAACCATCGTGCGCCGCATACCACGCGGAACGATTGTCCCCCCACGATGCCGGTGAATGCGCTTCACCCTGTTGCCAAAAATTGACACCCAAGCCGACCAGGCCGGCGACAATGGCCGATACCGCGCCCACTGCGGTTGCGATCTTGTTGCCCGTCTTGCATTTCGGCTCTTCCGATGGCGAACCCTTAGTCATAGCTCTTTTTCTCCTTTGGTTGAATTTCCTTTGCCGCCTTTGCGACGACGCACGGCGTCGCGCAGCAGATATTCTATTTGTCCATTCACGCTGCGCATTTCCTGATCAGCCCAGCCTTGGATCTCCGCCCAAAGCTTGGGATCGATTCGCATCAAAAATGACTTCTTTCCCGGACTGGCCATGGATCAAAGCAGCGATGTGAGTCCCTCCAGGGCGATGGGCAGCATGGGCCCCAACTCCAACAGGGGATGGGCCACCGACCAATGACTGGGTGAAACCGGCGTGATGAGAGCGACCTGCCAGGAGGTGGACAGGGTGACGAGAAACAACAGTCCCGCCACCATGCGAGCCGACCACCGGGCCGGTTGCGCACACATGCAAAGGTGATGCCAGCAGGCAAACATGGCGATGAATCAGGTTTAACGGTCGCGCAACAGGGCCTGCATCACGTGCGTGCCCCCGACGGCGACCCCACCCGCCGGACGCCACCCACGGGCCATGGCCTCATTCACCTCGGTGGTGAGTTGAGCCAAGGCTCGCTTCAGCGAAAAGCCCATGCTGACCGAAATGATTTTGTAGTTATCCATCGGATACGGCTTTCGCTTATCAACTGTAGAGGGTGCCGGTGTTCACCACGGGGTGAACCTCCGATTCACCGCAGAGCACAACCAACAGATTGGAGATCATCGACGCTTTGCGTTCGGCATCGAGATCGACCACGTTCGCGGACTCAAGTTCGGTGAGCGCCATTTCGACCATGCTGACCGCACCCTGCACGATCTTGGTCCGCGCCGCGATGATCGCTTCGGCCTGCTGGCGCCGAAGCATGGCCTGGGCAATCTCCGGGGCGTAAGCGAGGTGGGTCAACCGAGCCTCCTGCACCTCGACCCCCGCTTTGCCGAGCCGCTCCTGCAGCTCAACCTGCAGCGCTTGCGAAACCGCATCGGTGGAGGAGCGCAGCGTCATTTCGCCATCTTCCGCCTGATCG